>CBFGXU010000106.1:0-8363 GCA_965652935.1 uncultured Nitrosomonas sp. | reverse complement strand
CTAGTGCGCAGAGATTGGGTCCATTTAGGAAATACTTTTTGATGACCATTTACCGCTAAGCGGCGTTGTGAATTTTCAAACTTCGTCTATTTTGATTCTGTATATTCAATCGCATAGTTCCAGATTAACTGATCCTCTACGATCTGGTCTGAGTATAGATAAATCTCTTTCTTAAAATCTCTGGCTTGCTTGGGTGGAATAGAAATATAAATATATTCATTTTTCTCTGAAATAATGATGCAGTTAGTATCATCATGATTTGTACAATCTTTAACAATTATTTTTAGCTGTACACCACTTAAAGTATATTTTTCTGAATTATTGAGCATACGTCCCGTCATTTCATAATTATTGCTGATGGGTTTAAAAGATATCTTTTCTAAAACTACCTCTGATGGAGAAATTCTGTTTTTGGATTTATTTTTTTCATAATCTTGATATTGCCAGAATAAAAAGGCTCCAGAAATCCAAATCAAAACAAAAAAACCTGCAAATTTTCTAAAGCGTACCGACACTACAAGCAAGATCAAGATAATAATTCCTAAGAACCATTTCATAAACAATTCCTCATAGATTAAAGAACGGCCTGATAAGGGCTTGATTGCACTTTTCTACTTATAAAAGTATGTACCTCGTCAATAGCCAATGGATTAGAACTCGTGGTAAATGTGAATTATTACGAGATAACTCGTCATTAGCTTCCGGTGCGAAAAAACAGTCCACTGTAAATGAGATAGCGAATGTCGATTTTAGTGAAAAGCTTAAAGCCGCTATAGACTAAGTAAATAATGCACAGCAGACCGCTGATAAGTTGGGTATGCAATTTGTCAGTGGAAGTCCAATCTGGATTTGCATGAGGTAATGATTTCACTCAGGAAGCTAATGTATTCCTCCAATCAGTCATACAAGTCCGCAATAAATTGGTAACAGCTTATCAAGAAATTATGAACACGCAGGTTTGATAGGTATTTTTGATCTGATTCGGCTCGTACTAATTGTCCTATACTTCTAATGCTATTTCCAATTCCAGCCAATTTTCTTCCAGTTCTGCTACTTTCTTCTCAAGGGTCGCGTGAATTATGCTCAGCTGATCAATCTCATCACGAGTATAGTTCGCATAAGTAGCTGGATCAGCTAATTGGCGGCTTGCTTCATCCAATTCTCTCTGGGCAATGGTTAAGGCGGCTTCAAGCTTTAATTGCTTGGAAAGCAGCGCCTTTTTGTCTGATTTTGCGGAGGTTTTTGATTGTGCTTTTTGGGAGGACGGTTGTGATTCAGGAGCTTTCTTAGCGCGACGAGCATCTATCCAGTTTTTATAATCTTCCAGATCACCCGCTAGCAATTGAACTTTACCATCAGCCACTAGCCACAGTTCATCAGCCACAGCGCGTACCAGGCTACGGTCATGCGATATTAATACCAGCGCACCAGTATAAGCTTCTAATGCCAGTGTCAATGCGTCGCGCATATCCAGATCCAGATGATTAGTCGGTTCATCCAATAATAACAGATGCGGTTTCTGCCAGGCCAGCAAGGCAAGCGCCAAGCGGCTTTTTTCTCCTCCGGAAAAACTAGCTACTGGGCGATCTTCATGATTTCCACCCAAACCAAATCGTCCAAGGAATTTTCGCAAATCCAACTCGGATTGTGCAGGTGCCAATTGCTGCATATGTTGCAGAGGGGTTGCCTTACCATCCAGATTTTCCAACTGATGCTGTGCAAAGTAGCCGATACGTATATTTTGTGCCCATTCCAGTGTGCCGGATATAGGCGTAATTTCTCCGACCAAAAGTTTTATCAATGTGGATTTTCCCGCACCATTTGGGCCGACTAAAGCAACCCGAGTGCCCACCTGCAAAATAAAATGTACATGTTGCAACAGCAAATGATGGTCATAGCCAAAGTTCATGTCTTTTACGCGTAACAAGACATCCGGGCTACGTTCAGGTGCTGCAATCTGCAATTCAAAATGACCATCTTCGACATGTGCCGGTACAATGCGCGTCAAACGCTCCAGTGCCTTAATACGGCTTTGCGCTTGCTTGGCTTTGGTTGCTTTGGCACGGAAACGACGTACAAAGTCTTCCATGTGCGCGATCTTTTTCTGTTGTTGCTGAAAAGCCTGGGTATGCTGCATGAGACGCTCTGCGCGCGCACGTTCGAAATCATCATAATTCCCGCTGTAACAATCAATTTGTCGGTTATTGATATGAACAATGTAGTTAACACAAGCATTAAGAAATTCGCGATCATGCGACACTACCATCAAACTGCCCGGATAGCGCGCCAGATACTGCTCCAGCCAGAGAATAGCTTCAAGATCTAAATGATTGGTCGGTTCGTCGAGCAACAACAAATCAGCGCGATGCATTAATGCGCGAGCCAAGTTCAAGCGCATGCGCCAACCGCCCGAGAAATGACTAACCGGTTTCTCCAACGCAGAGTTAGAAAAACCCAATCCATTCATTAGCTGTGCTGCCCGTGCTTGTGCCGTATAACCCTCAATCGCCTCATAGCGCTGCTGTGCCTCAAACCAGGTTGCATCATGCTCGGCCTGTGCCAGAATCCTCTCCAGTTGCCGCAATTCAACATCACCATCTAATACAAATTCGATTGCAGGGTGGTTTGAATGGATAATCTCCTGTTCAACAAAAGCGATGGTTTTTCCGGGTTGCAGGCTGACTTCTCCACTATCCGGTTTGAGTGTTCCACGAATCAACTGGAACAAAGTAGATTTGCCGCAACCATTTTTACCGATTAGGCCAATACGTTGATTGGAAAAGACTTGCAAGTTACTATTTTCCAATAATGGAATCCCGCCTTGCAGATAAACCAAAGACTGGATATTTAACATAACCTATTCAGCTTCATAGAATATACGAAATTAGTACAGAAAATGTTTTTTCAATTATGTTATTCAACGCACTTCAGATTTTGTTTAAATAAGCTAAAATTAGTTCAGAAAAGTAGTTGTTGTTTTTATGCAACAACCATTTAATATTGCCTTGACAGGGAAAAGCACCTTATATAAGCTGCGTTGTGGTCAAATATGACACAGTTATATTTATTAAGCAATGTCAGCGGTAAGCGTTTGAATGAAAATTTTCCAGCCATCAAAAAGTGCATTATTAATGATTAATGATCAGAGTTGGCACGCTCAACCAGAATTTCTTGCTGAGAAGAGCAAGATGACAAGTGCTATTACTTCGAGGGGAAGATCTTGAGTTCGACAATAACCCAGTTGAACGCTCCGCTAACGCAAGCGTTTGATTTTCAGCCTTCAAGCGAATTACAATCAACACCGACACTTAATACGCTAGCTCAGCGGTTAGCGGATTTTGATACCCTAACGAGTGCGTTAGAATACGCAGCAAAGGGGATAACGGGATATAATTTTTACGACGCTAAGGGTAACTTACGTTCGGTACTGCCTTACAATAAACTTAAACAGAATGCTTGGATTCTAGCTCAGCGTTTATCGGGTTTTGGCTTGCCCCGTGGTAGTCGGGTTGCAATCATAGCTGATACTTCTCCAGAGTTTGTCGAGCTGTTTTTTGCATGTCGTTATGCTGGATTGGTGCCTTTTGCGATGCCTATTCCGGTTAATCTTGGCAGTCATACAATATATGTGCAGCAGTTAAGAGGTATGCTTGAAAGCAGCCAGGCAAGTATTGCATTAGCGAATATTGATTATATTAACTTTCTGGAAGAAGCTGCAGAAGAGGGAACTTGCATACAGTGGGTAGGAACACAAGAGAAATTAAGGAAACTACCGGCAAGTGACGTTACATTAGAACCCAATCATCCTGATGAAACTGCATATTTGCAATTTACATCGGGTAGCACACGCACTCCTAGAGGGGTAGTTATTACCGAGCGAGCCTTGATGTGTAATTTGCAAGGCATTGTACGCAGTGGACTGGAAATAAGACCTGATGATCGTTCCGCATCGTGGTTGCCGTTCTACCATGACATGGGATTGGTAGGGTTGGTTTTGGCACCGATGGTTACACAAATCTCTGTTGATTATTTAGCCACGCGGGATTTTGCAATTCGGCCTTTGCAGTGGTTACGTTTAATCAGTCGCAACCGGTGTACTGTCGCATTTAGCCAACCCTTTGGTCTTAAGCTTTGTAGCTTACGTGTAAGAGAGTCTGATCTTAAAGAATTGGATCTCAGTTGCTGGCGAGCCGCTGGTATTGGTGCAGAAATGATTCGACCAGAAACTTTAAGAAACTTTGCAGAAAAATTCGCATCGGCAGGTTTTGATGAGAATGCTTTTTTGCCTTGTTATGGTCTTGCGGAATCAACCCTTGCAGTCACCTTTTCCAAAATCGGAAAAGGGTGTAAAAGTATACAAGTAGATAGCAAGACACTGATCGATAAGAAAATGGCTGCTCGATTGCAAGCTGATGGGCGTAAACAAAATGAATTTGTAAATTGTGGGCGTCCATTGCCTGGACATGTCGTTAAGATAGTCGATGAGGATGGGCAACAATTATCAGAAATGATGGTTGGCAGTGTTCTAGTGCATGGTAACAGCGTGATGACGGGTTACTATAATAATCAAGAGGAAACGGATAAAGCGCTTAAATCGGGCAACTGGTTAGATACAGGCGATATCGGTTTTCTATTTGAAGGTGATCTGTTTATCACTGGGCGTCGCACCGATGTCATCATTGTAAATGGTCGCAATATTCGTGCACAAGATATAGAGGAATTGGCTGAACAGCAACCAGAGGTCAGGTCGCGCGAGGCTTCTGCATTTGGAATTAATGATGAAGATGGAACTACGACTATAGTGTTAGTCATTGAATGTAGGCTCACTTCTGTGACGGAACGTCAATCATTAACAACTCGGTTGCAACAGCTTGTTTATATGGCCTTTGGAGTGAATTGTGTTGTTGAGTTGGTTCCACCTCATACTTTGCCCCGAACTTCATCAGGAAAGCTCTCACGTTTTGCAGCAAGACAAGGCTATATTCAGAGAACAAACCGAACGAGTCAATTGTCTTTTGTAGAAGCAGGTGACAGATAGGTAGCATGTTGAAACTGGTAGCTGTAACAGGTGCTACTGGTTTCATCGGTAATGTACTTGTACAAAAGCTGATCCAGGATGGTTGGACAGTTCGAGCGCTGACAAGATCAAGTCGTTCTTCAAATAGTACGTCTCTCAAATGGATCCAGGGTGATTTAAATAATTTAATTGCACTACGTCAACTAGTCGCTGGTGCATCGCATGTTATTCACTGTGCTGCAACAGTCAGAGGAAGTTCTTTCCACGAATTTGCACATATCAATATTGAAGGTACTAAAAATCTTTTATGTGCTATTGCCGAACAAAAATATTATCCGCGCTTTTTACTGATATCATCGTTAGCTGCAAGGCAACCTGAATTATCCTGGTATGCTCAAAGCAAGTATTTGTCTGAGCAGCAACTTTATCAATATTCTGATCAATTGCAATGGGCAATATTCCGACCCACGGCAGTTTATGGTCCTGGAGATAAGGAGCTAAAACCGCTCTTCCATGCGATGTATCGTGGATTATTGCCCGTCGTTGGGAAAATTCATAATCGGTTTGGGTTAATACATGTGTACGATCTGGTTGCAGCTATTGAATTGTGGCTTGCTTCCGAGATGGCTATCCATGGTATTTTTGAACTTGATGATGGTACACCAGGTGGATACAGCTATCAGATTTTGGCTGATTTAGCACAACGAGTATGGAATCGCCATGTTCATTGTGTAGCTATACCGAATTTGCTGATGCGGAGTATCGCTTTATCAAATCTGTGGCTTGCTCGCTTGTTTCATTATCCACCTATGCTTACCCCGGGAAAGGTTAATGAGTTACAACATAGCAACTGGATATGTGATAATACGCCTTTAACCGAGGTGCTGCCTGAATGGCAGCCGAGTATTCGCTTGCAGGATGTATTATCTGAAGTAATTTAGCTTTTAAATTAACTTTTAAATTAACTTATGACTGAAAGTAATTACGATGAGATTATGCAATTACTCTGTGATCGGCTAAGTGGTTTAACAAATTCTGGTGTTCATATTACTCCCGAAACGAACTTGATTAGTCAACTTTCCATTGACTCCATTAAATTGCTCAATCTGATTATGGAGATTGAAGACACTTTCGATGTTTCAATTCCCATCAATGCATTGACCGATGTTCAAACTGTTCGCGAATTAGCTAACTTGGTATACAAAATTAAACTAGCATCAAAATGAATTTACTTGAGAAACTGGATGCATCCGCTACGGCAAGAAAAGCACTTTTACCTGATGGCGTTGGAGCGTTTGGTATTCCGATAGAAGAAGTGTATTCAGCTACTGAAGCAAGAATTGGAAATCGTCGTGTACTTCTGTTAGGGACTAACAATTACTTGGGGCTAACTTTTGCACCTGAATGTATTCGTGCAGCGCATGAGGCAATTGATAAGGAAGGCACCGGTACGACGGGTTCGCGGATGGCTAACGGCAGTTATTTTGGTCATCGTGCATTAGAAAGAGAATTTGCTGACTTCTATCAATGTAGCTACGGCATTGTCTTTACTACTGGCTATCAAGCTAACTTGGGCACCATTTCAGGCTTAGTGGGTCCTGGTGATACTGTATTGATTGATGGTGATTCCCATGCAAGTATTTATGATGGCTGTATTCTCAGTGGCGCAGATATCATTCGCTTTAAACACAATGATATGGTTGATATGGAAAAGCGATTGCGTCGATTGGGAAACCGTATTGAAACCACCTTAATTATTGCTGAAGGAATTTACAGTATGCTTGGCGATCAAGCGCCTTTAGCTGAAATCGTGCAATTAAAGAATGCTTACAATTGTATCTTGCTGCTTGATGAAGCACATTCATTAGGTGTATTAGGTGAAACCGGCCAGGGCTTGGTCGAAAAAACAGGCTTATTGAAACAAGTTGATTTCATTACTGGTACTTTTAGTAAAAGCTTATGTAGTATCGGCGGATTTTGTGTAAGCAATCATCCGCAGCTTGAACAATTACGCTATATCAGCCATCCCTATATTTTTACAGCATCGCCATCCCCGGCAACGATTGCCTCAACCCGTGCAGCCTTGGAATTGCTGCGTAAAGGGAGCCATCTACGCAAGCAATTGTGGAGTAATTGTACGCAACTCTATTCATGTCTTAAAGAAACGGGTTATACCCTCGGCCCGGATCCAGGTCCGGTAATTGCCGTTATTCTTGATACACCCCAACAAGCACTCCTGCTCTGGCAAAAACTACTTGAACATAATATTTATGTGAATTTGATATTGCCTCCAGCTGCTCCCGAAGGAAAATCGCTCGTACGATGCAGCGTAAACGCTGCTCATACTGAAGAGCAGATGACTTATGTGGGGAATACTTTCTCCAAACTGTACAGTGTGGTGTGTTCGTATCACTAAGTCCCTGGCAAGGATAAATAAAACAAGAGAGTTTTTGTATTCGCTTTTCGGCATCTACTCGCCCTCTTGCAGAGATATTCTTGCCTCAGGAAGCTCTGAATAAGTGTCATTTCGAGCAAGGAGAGAAATCTATTGCATTGATTGTTAAAGATTCCTCACTGCGTTCTGAATGACAGATGCGCGTTATTCAGAGTTTCTCTAATTACTTTTAGTTTTATTTCTAGCTAAGGTTAGTGTGGCTTTTTATCATGAGAGGTGCAACCATGAGAGCGATGCGAGTACCCGTAGTAATATTAATTTGTTTCCTTTTTCAAAAAAACGTTTTTGCGGTAGCCATTGTATACAACGGATTTGAATGTCTGAATGCGATCAATGCCGATGACATTACTCCAACAAATATACCCATACAAAGCAGGTTTGAAGTCATAGAAGATGTTGGCGATGGGGTATTTCGTTTAAACCTGACTGGCGGTATTCCGCGTCTCGTTAACAATAATCATAACGTATGTATCGATAGTGCTACGGCTATCGGTTATTCTGGAATTCCAGATGTAGATGGCCTGCCTAAGCGACGAGAATCTATTAATGCAACAGCTTATTTTAACGGGCGAGAATTAGTGATTGTGATCAATTCAATGTTTACTGATTTGAGCGCTAGAAGGGAGCCGTTCTCATCATTTAGTACGAGTCTAATACTTCCTATTACAAATACCCTGATTTTGCAATTTAATCCCCAGGCATCCTTATTTAGCCTGAGGAAGATAATCCACAACCGAGGATTTGCTCATACAAGTGGCGCAACGAATTCAATAATTCCTTTTCGAGAAACGGTATTGCCATCTTTTAACGAAATTCCACAAGACACACCGAGAATATTGACGCCAACATCTAGCATTGAATATTTTTTGGAATAAAAAGCTTTAATTTTCT
>CBFGXU010000105.1:0-8444 GCA_965652935.1 uncultured Nitrosomonas sp. | reverse complement strand
AAATCCAGGTGACGGCTTATCGGGCAGAAACATGATCTTCCAGGGAATCGGCATTAGATTCAGAATCAATAACTACTTTGATTTTGAACAGCCAGCCGCTCCTTTTTGCTAAAAAGCCTGACCAAAGCGATTCCGGCAAGACCTCCTGTCGCATCAATGAAGAAATCGCTCACCAGCGGGGTTCGGCCGTCGATATACAGTTGCACAATCTCAGTGCCGGCGGCCATCATGAGAATAATCGCCATTAGCTGAGTAAGAGGCACCTTTTTCATCATCCAGCAAAGCGCCACTCCCAATAAGAAAAAGATGCATGCGTGCCAGGCTTTGGTTAAATCCCACAGCGCGATATCTCTAAACGCTGGAATGACTGTGTCAAGCTGGGATTCGATTTGATACAGTATCGATTCTTTCATATAGCCTGGCAAGCTTGTTCCAATGACAATGGAAATAAAAGCCGAAGCTAGCAAGATCCGAAAAAGAACGGATTTTTTTTCAGCAAAGAGACACGAACCGACCAATAGGAGAAAAAAAGCACCCCATGAAAAAAGCATGATGTCTCTGATCCATAAATACGTCTGTGTTTCATTTACAGGATAAAGCTGGAGATTTCTTGCCTGCAGCGACCCCGTAGCGTGATTTAATTCTGCAATGACACGCGCTGTTTGAGTGTCATGGGTAATGTAAAAAAAATTGTCATAGTTTTTCCAATCATGCGTTCCGGTGAGCATGGCAATGGCATGCAGCAGATCCCAGCGATCTTTTTTCCCGTTATTTTGCACCAGCGAAAGCCTTGCCAGATTCCATGGGTTCTTGCCTGGCATCACATTGTCACACTTCACTTCAGCGGAAAAAAATAAGACAGAACCAGGTTCAATAAGGGGAAGGTTCTGGTAAACGATGGCGCCGGTTTTTGGATTACTGGAAAACAGGTTTAATTCATTTTGCGAGATATCAATCCAGTTGCTGTCTGCCGTCTTGGCAATCCAGTGATGGGTTAGTAAATTAGGTCCCACTTGCTCATATCGATCAACCAAAGCAAGGGAAGCAAAGGTTGTCACTGTCAGAAACAAGAAAAGAAAAATATTCGTTTTGAATAAAGGCATACAGCAGATAGAGTGCGTATCATTATCAAGGTTTATGAGGGGCTGGGATCAGGAAATATCAAAATTTCCCATCGCATCCTTTTGCTGCATGCTCACATTACGTCCCACCAGGCAGGGCGGTTTCAAGTTTCTGCAGCTTAGAAATACTGAACCATGAGGGCGATATATCCAGCCATAAAAATGATAAGCGCAATAATGACAAGCTTTTTCATTGAATGGATTCCTTTCAGTTAATTGATGAGTAACTGCTGTCCGCAACGCATAAGTAAAACGCATCCTGTGCTTTGCCGTCAAGTAATATAACCTGGCTTTCTGTACCTGTACTATTCTGGCATCACTGCCGCCATGCCATTATGCACCCAGCGGATAGGTAGCGTACAGCTAACTGAGAGGGACGATATCTGCGTTCTTTTCAGATAATAATCTCTGATAAGCTAAGCAAATTTTAAAAGTTGCTGAGTTGCATAGCCAACGAAATGAAACTAAAAGCTTAAGGCAGATCCACATAATAATGCCGGATGGCATTGAGATGCTGATCCAGTTCGTAAACCAACGGGCGGCCAGTGGCTAGTGTTAGTTTCATCACCTGTTGGGGAGTGAGATGATCCAATAACATTATTAAAGTGCGCAGCGTATTTTTATGCGAAACGATGAGTATACGTTTGCCTTGTCGTATTTCGGGCTGAATGGTTTCGTACCAGTAGGGCTTAAAGCGCGCGAGGGTTTGCTGCATGCTCTCCCCCAGTGGAAGCTCATCTTTATCATTGCTGGCGTAGTTGGCTTGATTTCCCGGGAAACGGGGATCCTGGGCATTCAGATAAGGTGGCGCTGCATCAAATTTGATTTGACAGCCCAGGATAGGCCAGATACCAAATTTTTTTACTGCTTCCCAGCGTCCCAAGCCCTCCAGTGCGCCATAGTGACGCTCATTCAAGCGCCAGCTTTCGCGGACGGGTATATTTAGTTGCATGGCAGATAGCACGATCTTTGATGTGATTCTGGCGCGTTGCAAGGGGGAGGAGAAGCACAGGTCGAAGGTAAAGCCTGCCTGTTTCAACAGATAAGCTGCCTGCTCAGCTTCCAGTTCACCTTTGGGACTTAACGCCACATCACTCCAGCCGGTGAATTTCTTGTCCCGGTTCCAGATGCTTTGTCCATGGCGCAACAGAACAAGTTTTGTAATTTTTTGCGGTTCTGCTGTTGAAGCGGTGGTGTTGGGCATTGGCAGATTTATGGGTGCTGCGAGGTATCTTTTGTAATTGTCGATGTGGAGGATTCGTGCCAAATGCGTTTCAATGCATCCCACAAGCCGCTGCGCAGTGTTTTCACATACTGTGTATTGTCAGTCAAGCCATTGACCAGACGGCGCTGCGCTTTGCCCAGATTATGATACGGCATGCTCATGAAGAGATGGTGCGTGGCATGGTAACGCAACCCGACCGGCGCCCATAGGGGCGTGATCAGGAAGTTGCCGGGTATGTTGATGGAATCCAGATACTGCTCCGCTAATGTCATCTTGTGTTCGCCCGGATTGCGATAAGCATGCGCGGCGAGCGTACGCAATGAATTGAGGATAAAAACCGTCACGGCGATCAAATACCATAATACCAGTACTGAATAATGGAACACTTCCAGCACTATCAATCCGATGATAACCGCGGCAAACAGACAAGCGCCCAGTTCCTGCTGACGCCAGTTGAGATCGTTACGGATGGCATTCTCAGCGCGTCGGTAGCAGGGGTCAATCGTAAGCGAAGAAGCGCGCTCCCAGACAATTTTCCGCAGCGGTGGAATCAGGTAGGACAACGGGGTCAACAACAGGAATCGGACTACCAGCAAGACCGGTATCAGGAATGACAGTAATACGTAAATAACCATTTCCACGGGCCGGCGGGTAGCAAACGGCAGGTATTCGCCGTCTTTGCTGGTGCCGTAGACGTCCGGTTTGTGATGATCGCTATGCACGCCATCATAGGTAAATGACGGAATCATCAGTGGAATGCCGCAGATGATATTCCATACCAGGCGAAAATTTTTGAACGTGCCTTTTTTTAAATGCGCCAGTTCGTGCACAAAAATAGCCGAGCGATACAGCGCCAGCACAGCTACCACATAACCACCCAGTTGCCACAGGGAGAACATCGACGATAACAGCGCCAGGAAAAAAGCTGCCCAGCCCAGCGTAATATGAAACATGAAATCGGTCCAATAGATCCATGGATTTGGGGTCATCAGGTCGCGCACCAGGTGATGGGCTTCGCGTAATGGAAATTCTTTGGTGTAGGGCTTCTGGTCAGTCACTTGTGTCTCGTATTCACTCTAGGGCCAGTACGCTAGCATGTGATTCATAATCAGCTGATTAGTTGCCGCATCAGTGTTATTAATTTGACCCAGGCAAGGCACAGCGGGCCAGCCTGCATCGATAAATTCCATGTCCGCAAACTGCCTAGGCTGTGCATAGCGCGGAATCACATGAAAATGAACATCCGGATCGACCATCATCAGCATCAGGTAATTGATTTTGTCATTCTGAAAGGCTTTTTTTAATGCATTCTCAATATGCCCAGTGATGGTGTGGAGCTCAGTAAAACTTTCCGGACTGAGTTCTGAGAAGGCTTTTGCAGGTTCATGGGCAGCTAAAACCAGTGCGCCGAGCGTCACCTGAGCGGGACGCAACAGGACGGACCAGTATTGATATGAACGGATAAGGGTTTGCGGTGCGCCAAACTTGCGCATGGTATCGTTCAAGTTAGGAGATGCTGTAGATATCGGGGGCTTATTCATGATGATTAATGATCGCTGAAAATCATACCCGCTTTGGCCAGGTCTTCGATAAAGTCTATTTCACACCA
Organism: uncultured Nitrosomonas sp.; assembly: GCA_965652935.1. GTDB lineage: Bacteria > Pseudomonadota > Gammaproteobacteria > Burkholderiales > Nitrosomonadaceae > Nitrosomonas. The sequence continues at coordinate 4,489 of CBFGXU010000105.1, read as the reverse complement.
GCGGTATCCTTTGACTGAACATGAATTGACCAGGCGCTGTTTTGCCAACATGTCGATGATCGACAAATACCACGATTTCAACTCGGCCGGGTGGCGCAGCGCCGATTCGACAGCCTGACTGAAAATCTGCGGGCCTTGTTCGCGGAAATAAAGCAAACCGATGGATTCCGCATCAATCTGATGCGGAGGAATGATTTTGCTGACTTGTTTAACCCACCCGTTGGTGTCCAATTGCACTTTCATATCATCTGCATCGTAAGCGCTTTTATAGTCTACGCTGAGTGTAATCGGCGCCGCTTCTGAATTCAAGACCTGAGCCAGGAGTGCTGATTCAATCACAGTATCGCCGTTTAACAGCAGAAAATCGCCAGTCATGACAGCGCGTGCAATCCAGCAACTGGCGAGATTATCCGCCACTTCAAAAAAAGGATTAAAAAGTATTTTTATCTTCGGGTAGTTTGCATAACGTTGTTGTAACAGCACTTCAATTAAACCGACCTGAAAGCCCGCAATGATCGTAATTTCGTCAATGCCAACCGCCAGTAAGGCATCAATCTGCCAGGCCAGCACCGGTTTGTTGGATACGGCCAGCAGGCATTTGGGTGTGCTTTCGGTCAATGGCAGCAGTCGCCGTCCCTGCCCGGCGCTGAGAATGATGGCTTTAACCGGTCGTGCGATTTGATTATTCATCATGAGTAGAATGTATGGATGCTTTCAGACGGAAAGACTGCTGATACGCCTTAATTCTGCGGTAATGCGCTGAATGGCTTGCAAAAAATCTTCGATTTGCTCAAGAGTATTGCTGCTGCCAAGGCTCACGCGCACGGCGCAACGCGCCAGCATCGGATCAACTTGCATGGCTGCCAGCACATGGCTTTGCCCCGGATTGACACTGGAACAGGCGGCACCCGCAGCAGCGGCGAAACCGGCCTTATCCAGTTTGACTACCAAAGTATCACCCTCAATATCCGGTAGCGCAAAATAACAAGTGTTGGGTATGCGTGGGGCAGCCGCGCCAAAAATGGTCGCATTCATCGCAACCAGTCCTTTTTCCAGGCGGTCACGCAACCGGGCAACATGCTGGGTGGCTTCTGCCATGCGGGAACGGGCTAATTCACAGGCAACGCCAAAGCCCACGATTGCGGGCACATTTTCCGTGCCGGAACGCAGCCCGCTTTCATGACCGCCGCCATAAATCAGCGGTTTTAATAACAACCGTTTGTCTACGATGAGAGCTGCCGCACCTTTGGGACCATAAATCTTGTGCGCGGACAAGGTCATGGCATGTACTTTAAGCGCGGCGAAATCCACTGGAATTTTCCCCAATCCCTGGACGGCGTCGGTATGGATGATGGCACCCTGCGCCCGCGCCATCTCTGCGATACTGGCGACATCCTGAATGACGCCCGTCTCATTATTGGCCAGCATGACGGAGACCAGTCCGGGCTTGTGCGCATGCATGGCAGTATCGGCGGCGCCTATATCAACCTGTCCCTGTGCATTGACGGCTAATTGATGTACTACCCATGGATCACAATGGCGGCGTGCCAGTGCTTGGGTCGGCTTTAAAACACAAGGATGTTCGATCGCGCTGATGAAAAGATTCGAGGGTTTTAGACTATCCGCTGCGCCGCGAATAAACAAGTTATTAGCTTCAGAACCACCGCTGGTAAAAATCACCTGTGCTGGCTGCACACCCACTGCATCGGCTACTTGTTTGCGCGCTTTATCAATCGCCCGCCGGGCAGCTATCCCATAAGCATGGCGACTGGATGCGTTGCCGAATTCTTGCTGCAAATACGGCAACATGGCATCCAGCACGGCGTCATCGATGCGGGTGGTGGCGTTGTGGTCGAAATAAATTTGTTGCATAAATCTCTGGACTGATCAATGGCTAGAAAACAATATGATAATACTTACTCAATATTTTTTGATGATAAGTGTTTATTTCGTACATCGATCCGTTGCTTCTGACGATCAGTATTCTACCGGTAACGGATCCAGACTGCGCCATAGATACCAAGTAGCTACCGAACGCCAGGGCTGCCAGGGCTTGGCCAGTTCGAGCATCAGTTTCTTATTTACTGGCTGATTGGCATTATAGTGTTGACTGATTGCTCGTTGTAATCCGATATCATCCAGTGGCAGTATATCGGGGCGTTGCAGATGGAAAATCAGGAACATTTCCGCTGTCCAGCGACCTATACCTCTGATCTTTATCAATTGAGCGATGAGCGCTTCGTCATCCATTTCCATCCATTGAGTTTCGTTCAGCGTTCCTTCCATGAAGTGGCGGGACAAATCCTGAAGGTAAGTTATTTTTCTGGCGGAAAGGCCACTTGTCCGTAATAAATCCTGCTCTGCTGAAGCGATATGACGTGGTGTGAGTTCAGGAAAGGCGCTGATCATTTTCTGCCATACACTTTCAGCGGCTTTGACAGAAATTTGCTGCCCAACGATTGAGCGCACCAGCGTTGTAAAGGCGCAACCTCGTGATGTGAGTATTGCATCCTCAAAATGTTGAGTTAGATGATGCATGACTTTATCGCATGCGGCCAATTCTTGTATGGCTTGTTTCCAGTATGTGGGTGTCATTTTTTTACTGTAATGAAAATCTTCATAGAAAGTGTGCAATTTTTTAGGAAATTAAACAAGCTTATTCAAGGGTATTACGGAGAGAAATCTATAATCCACATTTAATGTATGTTCTATCTTTCTTATTTATTTAAATATTTTAATGCTGATTGAGTTGCTATTGGCAGTGTTATTAAGTCTTTGTCATATCGCCATATTCTCGCTTGACTATCGTATTTTTTTTCATTAAAGTGGGAAGAAGTGGGGGAATGTGGGAAATTAATTATCCTAATTAATTTTCCACAAAAAATATGGGGAGACAGCATGTTTCGTGGCGTCACGCAACTCAGTCTGGATGCAAAAGGTAGGCTTGCAATACCTGCAAGATACCGTAGCGAACTGGTGTCTTTTTGCGAGGGACAATTGATTGTCACTGCTGATCCTTCAAGATGTTTGTTAATTTATCCTCAGCCAGCCTGGGAACCGATAGAACAAAAACTCAATAATCTTTCTAGTTTTGATCCAAGAACTCGCAGTTTGCAGAGATTGCTGGTGGGTAATGCCAGTGATGTCGAGATGGATGCTGCAGGTCGTATCTTGGTATCACCGCCATTGCGTCAATTTGCTGGTTTATCCAAAGATGTGGTTTTAGTCGGTCAAGGTGCAAAATTTGAATTGTGGGATGAAGGGCAATGGAATTTGCAGATTGAAAATGCATTGGCTTTCAAGGGTGGTGATATGCCACTTGAGCTGGATGGTTTTTCGCTGTGATAAAGAAATCATAAAAACAGCAGATGCACATTCCGGTGTTGCTGCATGAAGCGGTGGATGCATTAGCGATAAAACCAGATGGCATTTATGTGGATGGCACATTTGGGCGCGGGGGACATAGCCGCCTGATCCTGTCTCGGCTTGGTGAGAAGGGCCAGTTGATTGCTTTTGATAAGGATCCTGTCGCGGTTTTATCAGGGGAGGCCATTGAAGATGAGCGATTTTGCATCAAGCAGGGTGGTTTTTCCAAAATGCAGCAGAAATTGCAGCAGATGGGTATTGCAAGGATTGATGGCGTATTACTGGATTTGGGAGTGTCTTCTCCGCAATTGGAAGAAACTTCGCGCGGATTTAGTTTTCGTTTGGCCGGACCGCTCGATATGCGTATGGATACTACAAGTGGAAAGACTGCAGCAGAGTGGCTTGCTTCGGTTGCAGAAGATCGATTGGAAAAGGTGATAAGGGAATATGGCGAAGAACGGTATGCTCGGCAGATTGCAAGAGCGATTATTATGGCAAGAGCGCGGCAGCCTATTGTTACCACATCACAACTTGCCGAGATTGTCGCAGCGGTCGTACGCGCACGTCAGCGCCAGGGGGAAACTATGCGGCATCCGGCGACGCGCACTTTTCAGGCGATACGGATTTATCTCAATCAGGAGCTTGAAGAATTGTCGGCAGTTTTGCCGCAGTGTGTTGAATTATTAAAGCCTGGCGGGAGATTGGTGGTGATCAGCTTTCATTCGTTGGAGGATCGTATAGTCAAGCAGTTTATGCGAGCAGCGGCCAATGCAGACGAATTGCCACGGGAAGTCCCGTTGCGGGAAAAAGATTTGCAGCGATTCAGTAAGCAAAAAATAAAGTTAATCGGAAAGGCGATACGCCCGGGAAAAAATGAAGTGATTGAGAATGTAAGAGCGAGGAGTGCTGTCATGCGTGTAGCCGAAAGAATTGCTTTAAATAGGTAGTTTCAATGTTCAAATTGAACATTTTCTTTGTGTTGGTGCTCATTGCCTGTGCGCTGGGTGTTGTGACTTCGCAGCATACAGCGCGTAAGCTTTTTATGGCGCTGGAGAACGAAAAGGAAATAGAACGGAAACTGGATGTGGAATGGGGCAGGCTGCAACTGGAGCAAAGTACACTG
>CBFGXU010000104.1:0-8639 GCA_965652935.1 uncultured Nitrosomonas sp. | reverse complement strand
CGGGTGGATGGGTCGGGAATGATCAGCGCCGATAAATTCAATCCGGGGATGTTGAATGTTTTGCTCGGGGCGACGGCGGTGATGATGTTGGTAGCGTGCTTCGACAAAGTGGCCAGTGTGTGGTGCTGGTTGCCGGGATAGATCAAATCGGCGTGAATTTCGTCGGAGAAAATCATCACCTTATGTTTTGCGGCAATTTCCAGCAAACGTTCTAATTCTGATGGCTGCCAGACGCGCCCGACCGGGTTGTGCGGCGAGCAAAGCAGTAGCAGGTGCGCTTGCCTCATGCAGTGTTCCAAATGATCAAAATCGATGGTGTAGCGGCCATTTTGCAGCAACAGCGGATTCTGGATCAGCTTCCTGCCGGTTTGGGTGACAGCGGAGAAAAACGGAAAATAGACCGGCGGTTGAATGATGACGGACTCACCAGGTTGCGTAAACGCCATCACGGCGGCATTCAGAGACGGCACTACGCCGGGGCACATCAGGATCCAGTCGCGCTGGATGTTCCAGCCGTGACGCCGCTGCATCCAGTCGATCAGTGCATCGTATAAGCTGTCCGGAAACAGCGTGTAGCCGTAAATCGGATGAGCAGCGCGTGCTGTCAATGCCCGGGTGACGGCGGGCGGTGCGGCAAAATCCATGTCTGCCACCCATACCGGGATGACATCGCTTTTGCCGAACATGTCTTGCCGCCCGTCGTACTTGACGCTATTGCTGCCCTCGCGGTTGATTTCTTGGTCAAAGTCAAAACCACTGCTCAAGAAATCTTCTCCCAGAGGGTGACTTCTGACAGCGTGTGCTGGAATTTGCGCTTGGTTTCGCGAATCACAAACGGCACCGATTGCGGGCCTTGAATCAGGCGGAAGTGTTTGCCCAGGATTTCTTTCAGGCCGTCCAGGGTGGTGAAATTCTCACCGTCGCGCTTGAATCCGCCGATCCAGGCTTCTTTTTTGGTGTGCTCGGTCAGCCAAGTGTATGGCGATGTGATCATCAGCAAGCCGCCGTTGTTGATGCGCGTGTGAATGCTGTTGAGCAGTTTGGCCGGATCGTACAGGCGGTCGATCAGATTGGCGGCGAGGATCAGGTCGTAACCGGTGAAAAGGGGTTTCAGGTTGCACGCATCGCCCTGGTAGAACTCGACTTTATTTTTGACGTGATCCAGCCCCAGGCTGGCAAGCGTACGCTCCTTGTAGGAAACCAGATCGCCTTCATCGGTCAATGTGTAGCGCAGCAGGCCTTGTTGTGCCAGTTGAACGCCCTGGCCGATGAAGCGCGCGGAAAAATCGACGCCGGTGACGTGATCGAAAGCGCGCGCCAGCTCAAACGTGGCGCGGCCGGAGGCGCAGCCCAGATCCAAAGCGGTGCGTTTCGGGCGGCTGCCCATCGCGGCGATGGCGATTTCCGCCAGTGTTTTAGGGAAATTGGGCACGTCGAAATACGTGTCGCCGTAATGAAATTCAGCGTATTCCGACAGCAGTTTGTCGGTTTCATAATTGGAGCTTGGCTGTGTTGCCGGCGCATCCGATAGGACATAGCGAAAACCCGCGTGTTGGAAAAAATGCCGGCGAAACGCGTAGCGTGCACTGCGCAATGATTCGTTGCCACAGGAAATCCAGGAGCCGCCCTTGATCAGATTGTGCTGGTTATCAAAAGTAGGGGTGGTGAAGTCGTCGTACAGCGGATGCACGTCAAAACCGGGAAACGGATAGGTGGGCGTTTCAGTCCATTGCCATACATTGCCGACAATATCGAAAAACTCACCGTGCGCAAATTCGGTTACCGGGCAACTGGAGGCATAGTAATCCAGATGCAGATTGGCGGCAGCCTTCGCATTCGGTGGTACTTCGGATAACTGGGCAACATCGTACAGGCGATACCATTCATCCTCTGTGGGTAATCGAATCGTTTGGCCGGTGGCGGCGGCTTTCCAGTTGCAGAATGCTTTCGCTTCATGATAATTGACTTCCACGGGCCAATCCCATGGCATCGGTATTTCTTCCGTCATCAGCCGCAGGTACCAGGCACTCCCTTTTTTAACCCAGAAAGTGGGATATTCCGCTTGGGTGAATTTCTGCCAGGAGCGGCCTTCTTCCTGCCAATGGTTTTCGGTGCGGTAACCATTGGCCTCGACAAAGGGCAGGAATTCCTGGTTGCTGACCAGATATTTGCTGGCCTGAAAAGCAGGAATATCTGCCGTGTGCAGGCCATATTCATTATCCCAGCCATAATGCAGTTGATAGGTTTTATTTTTGCCCATCGTAACGGTGCCTGCTGCAACAGGAATGAGTTCATTGTCGGGTGCAGCGCCGGATTGACGGCAGGGTTGCCAGTCGGGATGCGGTTGCACAAATTCAAGTGCATGCTGGCGGATCAATACGGAGGAAGTTTCCAGATGTATGAGTTCATGTTCAATGCCCATCAGAATCGGCCACCACGGACTCTCCCAGGTGATCGGCAAGGTCAGCGGCAGGGTAGTGATCAGCTTGTCGACCATGTTACGCATGGCTTTGCGATAAGCACGCACTTCTTCCACGCTAGGCCAGTCGTAATGCGTGCTGTCCAGATCATCCCAGCTCATCTCATCGACGCCGACCGCAAAAGTCGATTCCAGTCTCGGATTGATGCGTTCAGTGATGAGTCCGGCAAGAATCAGTTTGTTGACAAAGAACGTGGCCGTATGCCCCAGATAAAAAATCAATGGATGACGCAGTGAAATAGGCTTTTTATAGTAAGCTTGATCATTACGCAGCGTCTCGAAAAGCTGCTCATAACGGTCCAGCGTGGTGTGAAAATAAGCGCGTATCTCTTCACGCTTTAAATTGACATCGTCGCCATCCAGTAGGGGAGTTCTTTGAAATAAAGGTTGTGGCATATCTTAATAATTAACGGATTATTCACTTTTTGGCGGTTATTATAACGTCTCAAGCTTTCTAGATCATGTTTAATCCGGAATGAATGTCCTTTATCTTTGATTAATAAAGCCTTTGGGAGAATGGAAAGCGTTGATGTTCGTCCCCTCTGAAGCTGTGGATATTAAGGATGATTTAGCGGGATGTTTGGTTGGTGAATCTTAAAAAATGCGCGAAGAAAAATGAGTGAGGCTACGCTGGTTCTGGTGTGCAAGCGACCTGCTGCCGGGATCGGAAAACAACGGTTGGCAGCGAATCTGGGCATTGCCAGGACGCACCAGGTTGCCACTGCATTACTGGCCTGTGCGCTGGAAGACGCCTGTGATTGGCCCGGTCCGGTGGTGATTGCCCCTGCCAGTGCAGAAGATGTGGAATGGGCGTGGGACCTGTCAACTTCGATTTCTTCTTCAGTGACGATTATGCCGCAAGCACCGGGTAACCTGGGGCAGCGACTGAATGCATTGGATCAGGTATTACGTGCGCAAGGCATGGAGCAACTGGTATTCATCGGTAGTGACGCACCGGGATTAAGCGCCGCAGATTATGCGGCTGCCCGTAGCGCATTGCAGCATACGGATGTGGCGTTGATTCCGGCACGGGATGGCGGCGTGGTGCTGATGGCCAACCGGCGAGCATGGCCGGATTTATACCTGCTGCCGTGGAGCAGCAATCAATTGGGGACCGCACTGATGGATATTTGTCGCGTTGCAGGGCAATCGGTAAAAACATTCGGACAAGGTTACGATGTGGATGAAATAGATGATTTTTTGAAACTGACCGCTTTGCTGCAACAGGATTCACGGCCTGCCCGTCGGGCATTGCGGGCACTTGCCGACACCATTATCACCACGATGGGTATCAGCAATGCTTAAATTCAGCGTCATCATTCCTTGTTACCGCGATGAGCAAAAGCTGGCTTGTTTGCTCGCACAATTGCAGGAGTTGCCGAGTCAGTTGGATGAGATCATTGTCGTGGATGCTGCCAGTAGTACAGATTGTGCAAGGATCTGTGCGCAATTTCAGGTGCGGCGGCTCGTCAGTGAACCTTGCCGCGGGCAGCAATTGTTGGCTGGTGCGGCGCAGGCAAAAGGTGAGGTTTTGTGGTTCTTGCATGCCGATGCGCAATTATCCGCAGATCCGTTGGCGGCAATGACAAGAGCGATTACACAAGGCGCAATCGGGGGATATTTCCGTTTTCGTTTTGCTAATTTGCGTGCATGGCCGGCATTCATTCTGGAGCCAGCAATTGCGTTACGCTGCCGTTTCGGTGTGCCCTATGGCGATCAGGGGATTTTCATGGCGCGCTCGGCTTATCATCAGGCGGGCGGGCATGCACCGTGGCCGTTATTTGAAGAAGTGCCTTTAGTGCACGCCGCACGCCGGTCTGGCAAATTTTTGCCTTTATCCGAGCCTATTTTTGTCGATTCGCGGCGCTGGCAGCGCGATGGCTGGTGGCGGCGCACCTGGAACAACCGCAAGCTGGCCTTGAATTTTATGCGTGGCGTTACGCCTGAGGAATTGGCTTCAAGTTATCATTCTAAAATCGATTCCTGAGTGACATAATGACATCTACCATTCAAAGACGAGGAAAACCATGCAAGAGATTGTGCAAAGATATTACGGCGAAACGCTGACCAGCAGTCACGATTTGCAGACCAATGCCTGTTGCACCGATGCCGGCCTGCCGCATTTTGCCAAACCATTGCTGGCACGGGTGCATGCGGAAGTGCAGAAGCGTTATTACGGCTGTGGCCTGGTCTTGCCCGAATTGCTGCAAGGCTTGACAGTTCTGGACTTGGGATGTGGCGCGGGACGTGATGTGTATGTGCTGTCGCAACTGGTTGGCGAGAAGGGTCAGGTGATTGGGGTGGATATGACCGAGGAACAACTGGCGGTGGCGCGCCAGCATGAAACATATCACCAGCAGGCATTTGGCTACCAGCGCAGCAATGTTCGCTTTCTTCACGGCTATATCGAACGTTTGCACGAACTTGAATTAGCGGATGCCAGCGTGGATGTGATCGTGTCCAATTGCGTCATTAACCTCGCGCCCGATAAGGCGGCAGTATTGCGCGAAGCTTTTCGTGTATTGAAACCCGGCGGGGAATTGTATTTTTCCGATGTTTACAGTGACCGGCGTATTCCGGCGGCATTGACGCAGGATCCGGTGCTGTATGGGGAATGCTTAAGCGGCGCGCTGTATTGGAACGATTTTCTGCAACTGGCCCGCAAACACGGGTTTACCGATCCACGGCTAGTGGACGATCACCCGATCCGTATCGATAACGCGGAGCTGGCAGAAAAAACCGGCAATATCCGTTTCTATTCGGCGACCTATCGTCTGTTCAAACTGCACGATCTGGAGCTGGCGTGTGAAGATCACGGGCAATCCGTCGTGTACCGCGGCACCATTCCGCATCATCGCCACGCATTCCGGCTCGATAAACATCATTTTATTGAAACCGGCAAGCAGTTTCCGGTGTGCGGCAATACCTGGCGCATGTTGCATGACACACGCTTCATCGAGCATTTTGATTTTTACGGTAATTTTGACCAGCACTTTGGCATTTTTCCCGGCTGCGGCATGGGAATTCCGTTTGCTGATGCCGTTACGGGTGAGCCGAAGAGCGGGTGTTGTTAAGCATGAATGCCATCATTGCACCTAAGACCAATGCACAGCATACGCGTTCCAGGTTGTGGCGTGTCACGCCGGATGGCAAGCCACGTGGTTTTATCCGTTTGCATTTGTTGGAGGAACTGTGGTTTCACACGGGTACTGCGTGCAATCTGGCCTGTCCTTTTTGTCTGGAGGGTTCCAAACCCGGCGATGATCGTCTGCAGTTGATGCGTTTCGATGATGTCAAACCCTTTATTGATGAAGCGCTGACACTGGGCGTCAAGCAATTTTCTTTTACCGGTGGCGAACCTTTTGTCAACAAAGACTTGATCCACATTCTGGATTATGCACTGCAGCATTGTTCTTGCATGGTGTTGACCAATGCCACGGAACCACTGATTAAACGTCTGCCGCAATTAAAGCCACTGCGGGAGCGGCCGCATGCTGTGCACTTTCGCGTCAGTCTGGATCACTTTTCAGCCGATCAGCATGAGAAGGCGCGGGGTGAAGGTACCTTCTCCACGGCACTGGATGGTTTATGTGCGTTGTATGAGATGGGTTTTACCGTATCAGTGGCCAATCAAGTGATTGCAGGTTTATCGGCCCATAAAGTAGCCGAGTGTTTTGCGCAGGTTTTCCGCGGCGCCGGCTTGCCGGAGAATCTGCCGCGCATTGAGTTTCCTGAGTTCCACCCACCCGGCGTAGTCGTCACTGCACCGCAGATCACGCAAAGCTGCATGGTGGATTATCAAACCGAAGCGACGCGCCGGAGATTCATGTGCGCATTCAGCCGCATGGTGGTGAAGCGTGAAGGACAATGCAAGGTTTATGCGTGTACGCTGGTGGATGATGATGACGATTATGTGCTGGGAACAACACTTGCCGAGAGTTTGCATGTGCCGGTGAGCATGAAACATCATCGCTGTTACAGTTGTTTTCGGTATGGGGCGTCGTGTAGTGAAATGAAACCATAAAGGATACGTATGGTGCACATAAAACACCGCTGGTGGGTGCTGATTCTGTTCGGCTTGCTGATCGGTTTGTATTTCAGTTTTGATGTAGGGCGTTTTCTGACCCTGGAAACGCTCAAAGACCAGCGCGATGCATTACAGCAAGCGTACCGGGAAGAGCCGCTTTCAGTGATAGGCATTTATGCGCTAACTTATATCTTGCTAACCGCTTTATCGCTCCCGGGCAGCGCTACCATCATGACGTTGACGGGTGGCGCCATGTTCGGGTTATGGGTCGGTGTGCCGGTGGTATTGATATCCGCCACGATCGGCGCAACACTGGCTTTCTGGACGGCGCGTTATGTATTGCGTGATGCCGTGCAGCGGCGCTTCTCGGATCGGCTCGAAACCATTAACAAAGGTCTGGCGCGCGACGGCGCTTTTTATTTGTTTACGCTGCGCCTGGTGCCGGTTGTTCCGTTTTTCCTGCTTAATTTGTTGATGGGATTGACCACCATCCGCAGTTCGACTTACTTCTGGGCCAGCCTGACCGGCATGTTCGCTGGCACAACCGTATACGTGAACGCTGGCACACAATTGGCAGCGATTACCGACGTGTCGGATATCATGTCTCCGGAATTGATTGTTTCGTTAGTTGCTTTAGCTTTGTTTCCATGGCTGGCGCGCTGGGGCATCGGGTGGATCAGAATCCGTCGGCTTTATGCGCGCTGGGCCAAGCCTGCTCAGTTTGACCGCAATCTGATCGTAATCGGCGCCGGTGCTGCCGGGTTGGTAAGCGCGTATGTTGCAGCGGCAACACGCGCCAAGGTGACGTTGATTGAAAGCCACAAAATGGGCGGCGATTGCCTCAATTATGGCTGTGTACCTTCCAAGGCATTGATCCGCACTGGCAATTTCCTGCAACAGGCAAAGAACGCCCAATCGCTGGGCATTGCACAAACGCATGTGCAGTATGATTTTGCCGCTGTGATGGAGCGTGTGCGGCGTGTGATCAGAACCATCGAGCCGCACGACTCGGTAGCACGCTACACGCAATTGGGCGTAGAAGTATTGCATGGAAAAGCCACCATTACTTCACCCTGGTCGGTGGCGGTGGATGGGCAAACGCTGACGACGCGCGCCATCGTCATTGCAACTGGAGCGCGTCCCTTCGTGCCCCAAATTCCGGGACTGGAGTCGGTGCGCTATTATACTTCCGACACCATCTGGTCAATGACTGAGCGGCCGGAACGCCTGATTGTGCTGGGCGGCGGGCCGCTTGGCTGTGAACTCGCGCAAGCATTTGTCCGCCTGGGTTGCCAGGTGACCCAGGTGGAGCGCGGTGATTTGATGCAACGCGAAGATACCGATGCGGTGGCGCTGGTTAAAGCGGCATTGCAAGCTGATGGCGTCACCCTGATGATGCAAACGGAGGCGTTACGCTGTGAGACAGAAGAGGGTGCGCAATATTTGATCGTTCGTGGCAAAGACGCTGCAGAAATCAAATTACCGTTTGATGCACTACTATGCGCGGTCGGCCGAGTACCGCGTACGGAAGGTTTTGGGTTGGAGGAACTGGGTATTCCGCTTTCCCCTCAGCGTTCCATTGAAACCAACGCCTGGTTGCAGACCCTTTATCCCAACATCTATGTCTGCGGCGATGCCGCCGGACCCTATCAGTTTACGCACACAGCCGCGCATCAAGCCTGGTATGCCGCAGTCAATGCGCTGTTTGGCACTATCAAACGTTTCAAGGTGGATTATTCGGTAATTCCATGGGCTACTTTCACCGATCCGGAAGTTGCACGGGTGGGATTATCGGAAAATGAAGCCAAGGCGCGCGGTATCGCCTTTGAAGTGACGCGTTTCAATCTTGCGGATCTGGATCGTGCAGTTACCGATGAGGCTGCGCATGGCTTTGTAAAAGTGCTGACGGTACCGGGCAAGGATCGCATTCTCGGTGCCTGCATAGTCGGCGCACACGCCAGCGATTCACTGGCCGAATTTGTGCTGGCCATGAAACACGGCCTGGGTTTGAACAAAATTCTGAGCACCATCCACACTTATCCTACTTGGCCGGAAGCCAATAAATATGCAGCGGGTGAATGGAAGCGCACGCATGTGCCGCAATGGCTGCTGAAATGGGCGGAGAAGTATCAT
>CBFGXU010000103.1:0-8648 GCA_965652935.1 uncultured Nitrosomonas sp. | reverse complement strand
GACCATGCTGATGCGGTGGCGGTGTTAAAGAATCGGGATAGTGACTGTTTTCTGAGCGAGCATGCCGTAGCTGAAGATCGCCCGGTGACCTTTCTTTTTCCAGGACAAGGCGCGCAGTATGTCGATATGGCACGTGATCTTTATCAGCATGAGCCTGTGTTTCGTGAAGCATTGGATCGTTGCCTGCAGTTACTGAAACCCTATCTCGATTTTGATCTGATCAAACTCCTGTATCCAGGATCAGACGAAGAGCGGATTTCCGCTTCTGTGCGGCTTGAGCAAACCGAGGTGACACAACCTGCGCTGTTTGTCATTGAATATGCGCTAGCGCAATTGTGGATATCATGGGGTATCCGGCCTGCATCCATGATCGGTCATAGCATTGGCGAATACGTTGCAGCCTGCCTGGCGGAAGTATTTTCCCTGCAAGATGCGCTGCAACTGGTGGCTATGCGCGGGCGTCTGTTACAGCAAATGGAGACCGGGGCCATGCTGGCTGTCATGCTGCCTGAAACAGAGCTAAATCCTTATCTGATCGAAGGATGCGATTTGGCGGCAGTCAATGGGCCGGCTTTGTGCGTGTTATCCGGGTCAACCCCGGTGATAGACGCAGTGGAAAAAAATCTCACTCAAAATGGCATTGCAAGCCGGCGACTGCATGTTTCCCATGCGTTTCATTCCAGCATGGTGGATTCCATACTGCCGACTTTTGTGTCAATGGTGGCCAAGATTAAGCTGCACCAGCCGAAGATCCCCTTTATCTCCAATCTGAGCGGTGACTGGATTACGCCACAGGAAGCGATGGATGCTAATTACTGGGGACGGCATCTGCGTGGCACGGTGCGTTTTAACGACGGCTTGCAAAAATTACTGGGCAATCAGGCGCACGTATTACTGGAAGTAGGACCTGGAGAAACATTGGCTACGCTTGCTCAGCGTCATCCTTTGGCCAAGCCTGAGCAATTGATACTGTCATCGCTGCCTCATCCAAGTAGAAGTCATTTAACCCAAAAGCACTTTTATCGCAGTCTTGGCAAACTCTGGCTGAATGGATCAGGCATCGACTGGAAGGGTTTTTATGCCCATGAGCGCCGGCATCGTGTTTCATTACCGACCTATCCATTTGAACGCCAGTCTTATTGGATCAAACCTGACAATGCTGCTACGCAAACTTCTCCCAAAGCAGGTGCACATCCGAATGCAGGACCAAAGAACGCAGCAAAGAGAACTGCGCATGCGATTGATGATTGGCTCTATGTCCCCTCATGGCGGCGAGATGATGCCATTGAGTTGGATGGGCTGGTTGCAGAAACAGCCAATAGTTATTTGATTTTCAGCGATGAACATGCAGTAAGTGCTGCATTGGCTGAGCAGTTATTATGCTTGGGCATGGATCCGATCGTGGTTTCTACTGGAACGGCATTCCAGCGCAAGAGCGAACATCGCTATCGCATCCGCCTCAATCAACCGCAGGATTTTGATTTATTGCTTCAGAGCATCGGTGAGGCTGGTAAAACGATCGGTCATATTTTCCATCTTTGGAGTTTGAGTGAAACGGCTGAAATTCGATCTCACGATGAGCATCTGGCAAGAAACTTTTACAGCCTGTTCAATCTGGCAAAGTCCCTGGAAAATTCTGGCAACCTTTTTCCATTCAATAAAAGCATTGGCATCACCATGGTGACCAATCAATTGGCGGATGTTACCGGCGTCGAAGCCTTGTGTCCGGAAAAAGCGCTACTACAGGGGCCCTGTAAAGTCATTCCACAGGAATACTCCAATCTGGATTGCCGTATCATCGACGTTGAATTGCAAAGCCTGGATAGTGACGTACGGGTACGCGTGGCCAAACAGATTATTGCCGAATCGCAGGTGGATAGTGATGCTTCGATAGTGGCGTATCGCGGACCCTACCGCTGGATTCAACAGTTCGAATCAGCGCCATACCCTGCATCCGTAAAAAAACGTCTTAAGCAAGAAGGGGTTTATTTGATCACCGGCGGACTCGGCGGGATCGGTTTGACGTTGGCCGAGTATCTGGCCAAAACCCAGCAAGCAAAGTTAGTCTTGTTAGGCCGCTCTGCTATGCCAGCGCGCGAGCATTGGCAAGAAATTGTGTCTACAACCGACCAACAAGATTTGCTGCAGCGCAAAATAAAAAGTGTCCTTCGATTGGAAGAACTCGGGGCCAAGGTGCTGCTCGTGAAGGCTGATGTTGCAAATCTGGCTGAGCTGGAGGCAGCTGTGGCGCAGGCACGTCATTACTTTGGCGCTATCGATGGCGTTATTCATACTGCGGGTGAGGTCAGCAGTGGTCTATTGTCTACAAAAACAGAAGAAACGATTGCGCGGGTATTTGCGCCCAAAGTGCAGGGAATGCAAGCGCTGCAGGCTGTCTTTAAAGATCAGCCACTGGATTTCATGTTGTTGTGCTCTTCGTTGGCGACGATTGCAGGCGGCCTCAGCAAAATTGACTATTGTGCTGCCAACGCTTATCTGGATGCTGTCGCGCACGTTGCTTATCGTGAATCTGCCTATCCGGTCATTTCGGTGAATTGGGATAGTTGGCGCGAAGTCGGCATGGCCGCGAATATGGAAATGCCCGATGGGGTGGGAATTACCCCTAACGAGGGAGCAGTAGTGTTTGAGCGTATTGTGAATGGCCCGAATATGCCACAGATTATTGTTTCAACGCTTAATCTACATGCCCGCCTGAGTCAGACCCAAGCAGATCTGGTTGCGCAGCCTTTTACATTCACACCGAGCGTCAAGACAGGAAGATTCCCAAGACCTGCATTGCAAACGGCTTTTAAATCACCGCAAAGTGAGTTGGAAGCCGACATTGCAGAAATCTGGCAGAGCCTGTTAGGAATAGACACTGTCGGCGTTGACGACAATTTATTTGAACTGGGTGGTGATTCCCTGCTGGGTATCCAGTTGTTATCCAGAGTGAGAACAGCATTCGCTGTTAATTTGCATCCAGCCGATTTCTTCAGATCACCAACAGTGGCTGCTTTAGCTGAATTAGTCGAAATGAAATTGCTTGATGAAATTGAATGCTCATGATGGTTGCGAATGAATGCAGAGATCAACATCAACGTCAAATCATCCCTATAAAGAATCAGTAAGAGGGTTTTTATGTCGAACAACAGCGACCTTGCACAAAGACGGGCGCGTCTGACGCCGGAGCAGCGTCAACGGTTTACGCAACGGCTCCGGGCAAACAATCATTCATTGCAAACGGCCACTATCCCACCTCGGCCGGCTGGGGAAGCCGCACGCCTTTCCTATGCCCAACAGCGGCACTGGTTTTTATGGCAACTGGATCCAATGAGCACGGCGTACCATCTGAGCGGTGCATTGCGCCTGGTTGGGGAACTGGATGTTGAAGCGTTGCGGGCAAGTTTCCAGGCGCTGGTCACGCGACACGAATCGTTGCGCACCGTTTTTGAGATGGATGCGGAAGGGCTGCCCCAGCAGAAGGTTACGGACGGTAAATTCGAATGGATGCTGATCGATTTGACCGATTGGCCACTTGCGCAACGTGCCAGGCAGGCCTATGAAGAAGCTGCGCGGATCAATACCACCCCGTTTGATTTGACCACGGGGCCGCTACTGCGCATCGCATTGATTCGAATTGCAGCACAAGAACATCATCTGGTGATCGTGATGCACCATATCATCTCCGATGCCTGGTCTAACCGCATCATCATCGATGAATTTGCCGCGCATTATCGCGCGCGGGTTGCCGGATTGACGCTTACACTGCCACCGCTTGCAATCCAATACGCAGACTACGCCCTGTGGCAGCGCAACTGGCTGGAAGCAGGAGAAAAAGAGCGGCAGTTGGCTTACTGGCGCAATCAGCTGGGAGAAACGCACCCGGTGCTGCAATTGCCAACCGATCACCCGCGCTCGTCGAACAGCCATTACCGAGCGGCGCAGCATGACTTTATGCTGCCGGATTTACTGGTCGCTCGCCTGCAACGCCAGGCGCAGGATCAGGGGGCGACGCTGTTCATGATGTTGTTGACGGGTTTTCAGGCATTGCTGTACCGCTACACCGGACAAAGCGACATCCGTGTGGGTGTACCGGTTGCCAACCGACACCGGGCGGAAATAGAAAACATGGTAGGCTTGTTCGTCAACACCCAGGTATTGCGTAACACCATCGATAGCCGCATGCCGCTGAGCGTGATACTGGAGCAGACCCGTGAAGCCGCTCTGGGTGCGCAGACATATCAGGATCTGCCGTTTGAACACCTGGTCGAAGCGCTGCAACCGGAACGCAGCCTGAATCAGAATCCACTGTTTCAGGTCATGTTCAATCACCTGCGCGAGGATTATCGTGCGCTGGAACAACTGCCCGGTTTGACGGTTGAAGAATATCAACCCGGCGAGCGTGGCGCACAGTTTGAATTGACGCTGGATACCCTGGAAAAGCCGGACGGGCGGATTGAGGCCCGCTTCACCTATGCCGCCGAACTGTTTGAACCGGACACGATCAAGCGATTAAGCGAACACTATTTAAAGGTATTAAAGCAGCTGGCCGAGATCCCACAGCAGTGCATAG
Organism: uncultured Nitrosomonas sp.; assembly: GCA_965652935.1. Lineage (GTDB taxonomy): Bacteria > Pseudomonadota > Gammaproteobacteria > Burkholderiales > Nitrosomonadaceae > Nitrosomonas. The sequence goes on along the minus strand of CBFGXU010000103.1, from coordinate 4,075 downwards.
GCGATATCACGCTGCTAAGCGCAATCGAATGGGAACAGCTAAAAGGCTGGGGAGTTAATGAACGGCGCTATGACCCTGCTGAGCCAGTGCACCGCCTGATCGAACGGCAGGCAGCAGAGCGGCCTGATGCAACCGCGCTTATTTTTGGCGATACGGAACTTAAGTATGCGCAACTGAATGACCGCGCCAACCGGCTCGCGCACCGGCTGATTGCCCTTGGTGTCAAACCCGAAACCCGGGTGGGGATTGCCGTTGAGCGCTCCATCGAGATGATTGTGGGACTGCTTGCGATCCTCAAGGCAGGCGGCGCTTATGTGCCGCTTGACCCGGACTATCCGCGGGAGCGTTTGAATTACATGGTGATGGATAGCCACATTCAACTGCTGCTGACGCAAAGCCATGTCAGGCAAAAAATTCCATATCCTTCAGAGTGCGAAATACTGGCACTGGATCAGCTTGATCTGGCAACAGAGCCGGAGCACAACCCGAAAGTCAACCTGCATGGTGAACATCTCGCTTATATCATCTACACCTCCGGCTCTACCGGGAAACCAAAAGGCGTGGCGGTGCGCCATCACGCATTGAGTCATTTCATGATGAGTATGCTTGAGTCGCCCGGTATGGCTGCCAGTGATACGCTGGTATCGGTTACTGCTTTTTCATTTGATATCGCCGGATTGGAGATTTATCTGCCTTTAAGCGCCGGTGCCCGGTTGGTGCTGGCATCCCGGACAGCAAGTCGGGACGGATCCATGCTGGCGCATTTACTCAGGACCTACCAGCCAAGCATATTTCAATCCACGCCGGCTGGGTGGCGCGTGCTGCTGGCGGCGGGGTGGAAAGGTCTGCAGGAAGAAAACCAGCCGCCTCTCAAATGTCTATGCGGCGGGGAAGCGCTATCAATCGACTTGGTTGATCAGTTGCAGGCACTGAATGTTGAATTGTGGAATATGTACGGCCCCACCGAAACAACCATTTGGTCAATTATCGGCAAGATTGATCAGAGAACGATATCACTCGGCGAACCTATTGCCGCTACCCGGCTGTTTATCCTCGATACAGAAATGAATCCGGTTCCGTGTGGCGTGCCGGGAGAGTTATATCTCGGCGGAGCAGGGCTTGCACGTGGTTATTTAAATGGATCTGGTTTAACGGCGCAACGATTTGTAGCTGATCCGTTTGACGGGAATGGGGAACGGCTCTACCGCACGGGAGACTGGGTACGATGGCTGCCAGATGGGCGGATCGAATACCTCGGACGCCTGGATCATCAGGTCAAGATCAGAGGTTTCCGCATTGAACTGGGCGAAATTGAAACGCAAATACTGCTGCAGCCGGGAATCAGAGAAGCGGTGGTAGTGGTGAAAGAAGGGCCGGAGAATACCCAACTTGTCGCCTACGTTTCCTATCACTCAGGGAATGACATGGCTACGGCTGAACTGCGCGGCACACTGGCAAAATCCCTGCCAGACTACATGATTCCATCGGCAATCGTTGTTCTGGAAAATCTGCCGCTGAATGCAAATGGCAAGGTGGAGCGCAAACTTTTACCCGATGTGGAGTTGATCAGCGCAAATCCTTTTGAAGAACCGCAGGGGGAAGTGGAAGAAGCGGTGGCGGCGATATGGAAAGAAGTATTGAACCTTAACCGGGTGGGGCGCAATGATCATTTCTTTGAACTGGGTGGACATTCTTTGTTGATTTTACAAGTTCAGCAGAAATTACAGCGCGTTAGATCTGCGGCATTGCCGCTGCGGGTATATTTTGAGCATCCCGTTTTGAAAGAAATCGCTGCGATGATACAAGCACAGAGTGCAATGACTACCGACGAGCGCAACAAATTGGATGAAATGGCGGAATTACTGGATTTATTGGAGAATTGATTGGAATTGAATAAACAAGATATTGCTGGGCGATTTTCCGCGCTTTCTCCTGAGAAACAAAAGGTATTTCTTAATGTACTAAAAGAACGAGGAATTGATTTTTCCTTGCTGCCTATCGTCCGGCAATCCCTGGAAAATCGCCCGATTCTTTCCTATGCCCAACAGCGGCACTGGTTTTTATGGCAACTGGATCCAATGAGCACGGCGTACCATCTGAGCGGTGCATTGCGCCTGGTTGGGGAACTGGATGTTGAAGCGTTGCGGGCAAGTTTCCAGGCGCTGGTCACGCGACACGAATCGTTGCGCACCGTTTTTGAGATGGATGCGGAAGGGCTGCCCCAGCAGAAGGTTACGGACGGTAAATTCGAATGGATGCTGATCGATTTGACCGATTGGCCACTTGCGCAACGTGCCAGGCAGGCCTATGAAGAAGCTGCGCGGATCAATACCACCCCGTTTGATTTGACCACGGGGCCGCTACTGCGCATCGCATTGATTCGAATTGCAGCACAAGAACATCATCTGGTGATCGTGATGCACCATATCATCTCCGATGCCTGGTCTAACCGCATCATCATCGATGAATTTGCCGCGCATTATCGCGCGCGGGTTGCCGGATTGACGCTTACACTGCCACCGCTTGCAATCCAATACGCAGACTACGCCCTGTGGCAGCGCAACTGGCTGGAAGCAGGAGAAAAAGAGCGGCAGTTGGCTTACTGGCGCAATCAGCTGGGAGAAACGCACCCGGTGCTGCAATTGCCAACCGATCACCCGCGCTCGTCGAACAGCCATTACCGAGCGGCGCAGCATGACTTTATGCTGCCGGATTTACTGGTCGCTCGCCTGCAACGCCAGGCGCAGGATCAGGGGGCGACGCTGTTCATGATGTTGTTGACGGGTTTTCAGGCATTGCTGTACCGCTACACCGGACAAAGCGACATCCGTGTGGGTGTACCGGTTGCCAACCGACACCGGGCGGAAATAGAAAACATGGTAGGCTTGTTCGTCAACACCCAGGTATTGCGTAACACCATCGATAGCCGCATGCCGCTGAGCGTGATACTGGAGCAGACCCGTGAAGCCGCTCTGGGTGCGCAGACATATCAGGATCTGCCGTTTGAACACCTGGTCGAAGCGCTGCAACCGGAACGCAGCCTGAATCAGAATCCACTGTTTCAGGTCATGTTCAATCACCTGCGCGAGGATTATCGTGCGCTGGAACAACTGCCCGGTTTGACGGTTGAAGAATATCAACCCGGCGAGCGTGGCGCACAGTTTGAATTGACGCTGGATACCCTGGAAAAGCCGGACGGGCGGATTGAGGCCCGCTTCACCTATGCCGCCGAACTGTTTGAACCGGACACGATCAAGCGATTAAGCGAACACTATTTAAAGGTATTAAAGCAGCTGGCCGAGATCCCACAGCAGTGCATAGGCGATATCACGCTGCTAAGCGCAATCGAATGGGAACAGCTAAAAGGCTGGGGAGTTAATGAACGGCGCTATGACCCTGCTGAGCCAGTGCACCGCCTGATCGAACGGCAGGCAGCAGAGCGGCCTGATGCAACCGCGCTTATTTTTGGCGATACGGAACTTAAGTATGCGCAACTGAATGACCGCGCCAACCGGCTCGCGCACCGGCTGATTGCCCTTGGTGTCAAACCCGAAACCCGGGTGGGGATTGCCGTTGAGCGCTCCATCGAGATGATTGTGGGACTGCTTGCGATCCTCAAGGCAGGCGGCGCTTATGTGCCGCTTGACCCGGACTATCCGCGGGAGCGTTTGAATTACATGGTGATGGATAGCCACATTCAACTGCTGCTGACGCAAAGCCATGTCAGGCAAAAAATTCCATATCCTTCAGAGTGCGAAATACTGGCACTGGATCAGCTTGATCTGGCAACAGAGCCGGAGCACAACCCGAAAGTCAACCTGCATGGTGAACATCTCGCTTATATCATCTACACCTCCGGCTCTACCGGGAAACCCAAAGGCGTGGCGGTTGCTCACGAACCTTTGTCCATGCATGTGCAGGCTATCGGCAAGCTTTACGGTATGACACCCGCAGATCGTGAGCTTCAGTTTGCGTCGATCAATTTTGATGGCGCGCATGAGCGCTGGCTGGTGCCGTTGGCTTTTGGTTCGGCATTGATGCCACGTGACCATGATTTCTGGTCCGTTGACCGGAC
>CBFGXU010000102.1:0-8823 GCA_965652935.1 uncultured Nitrosomonas sp. | reverse complement strand
TTCGAGCCAAGTAAGCTCCTGATAAGATCAATGTACCTAGTTACAATGTACCTAGTTAATATGAATAAAGACTGAATGAAGCAGAGGAAGACAAGATATGGCTTTTGTTGTGCCATCACACCAAAGCGCAACCATAAACTGGACAGATTATTACCTTTTCATTTCTTATATTAATCACTGTACATGCAATATAGCTAGCAACTTGTACTATAATTTCGCACTATTTATCGTTTGACACCGATTTCCTATTAGAATTAATTCCATGGGTACCACAGACATCAAAAGTTACATGCTATCCGTCGGCCAGAAGGCTCGTGCAGCGTCGCGCCGGATAGCGAAAGCGGATACTGCTACCAAAAATCATGCCTTAACCGCGATGGCGAATGCCATACGGCGGGATGAACAATTATTATTAGCAGCCAATGCTAAAGATCTGGACAAGGCGCGCGGCAAAGGCTTGGAGGCTTCGATGATCGACCGGCTGACACTGTCCGCAAAGGGCGTAGCGACGATGGCGGAAGGTTTATTGCAGATTGCCGCATTGGCTGACCCGGTGGGCGAGATCAGCGGGCTAAATTACCGCCCATCCGGCATACAGGTAGGAAAAATGCGAGTGCCGTTGGGTGTGATCGGCATCATTTATGAAGCACGCCCGAACGTAACAGCCGATGCTGCAGGTTTGTGCCTGAAAGCGGGTAATGCAGCCATTTTGCGCGGTGGCTCAGAGGCCATTCACAGCAATCAGGCAATTGCCGCTTGTGTCAAAGAAGGTTTGCAGTTGGCCGGCTTGCCGGAAACAGCGGTACAGGTGATTGAAACCACCGACCGCGCGGCAGTAGGTGAATTGATCACGATGAAGGATTTTATCGATGTGATTGTGCCACGCGGTGGCAAGGGATTAATCGAACGCATCGCCAATGAAGCACGTATTCCGGTCATTAAACATCTAGACGGCGTATGTCATGTGTACATTGACGATCAGGCCGATTTTGACAAGGCCGTCAAAATCGCGGATAACGCCAAAACCCAGCGTTATGGTACATGTAACACGATGGAGACATTGCTGATCCATCAAGGCATTGCACAGCGGATATTGCCTGTACTGAGCAAGATTTATTTTGATAAAGGCGTTGAGTTACGCGGCGACACGGCAGCGCGCGGCTTCATTCCGCAGATGAACGAAGCCACCGAACAGGATTGGTACGAGGAATATCTGGCACCGATTTTGAGCATCCGCCTTGTCACTGGATTGGATCAGGCAATTGATCACATTACGCGTTATGGTTCTCAGCATACCGATGCGATTGTCACTGAAAACTATACGCGCGCGCGCCGTTTCCTGCGTGAGGTGGATTCCAGTTCGGTGATGGTTAATACCAGCACTCGTTTTGCCGATGGGTTTGAATATGGGCTGGGTGCTGAAATTGGTATTTCAACGGATAAAATCCATGCGCGCGGTCCGGTCGGGCTGGAAGGATTGACCAGTCAAAAGTTTATCGTGCTGGGTGATGGTCAGTTAAGGCAATAATTCTTACAACATTCGCTGTAATCATAAAAACGAATGCAAACCACTCAATCCGTCAGGAAGGATGTGTTATGACACAAGCTGTCGAAATAAAAATTCCCGATATCGGTGATTTCAAGGATGTTCCTGTCATTGAAATAATGGTTGCCCCCGGCGATGCAGTTGAAAAGGAAACTTCACTGATTACGCTGGAAACTGATAAGGCCTCGATAGAAGTACCTTCTCCACAAGCTGGTGTGGTGCAGGAAATCAAAGTCAAAGTAGGCGACAAAGTATCAGAAGGCACATCTATTCTGACCTTGGCGGTTACTGAGCAAGCCGCCGGTGCGACAGATTCAGAAACATCAACCGCAACCAGCGAGAAGCCATCCCCTGCACCTGCTGCTACCCCAGCACCGGTTGCAGCACCAACGCAATCCGTTCCATCAGCAGATATTCATGCCGATGTCGTCGTGCTCGGTGCCGGACCCGGCGGGTATACCGCCGCTTTCCGCGCTGCCGATCTGGGCAAGAAAGTAGTTCTGATTGAGCGTTATCCCACGCTCGGAGGTGTATGCCTGAATGTTGGCTGTATTCCCTCCAAAGCCCTCCTCCATGCAGCTAAGGTAATCACGGAAGCTGAAGAGATGGAAGCGCAAGGCATCGTTTTTGGCAAGCCCCTGGTTGATATTGATAAGCTGCGCACTTGGAAAGAATCAGTCATCAGCAAACTGACCAAAGGTCTTAAAGCATTAGCCAAACAACGTCAGGTAGAAGTCATTCACGGTACCGGAAAGTTTCTCACAACGCACCAGATTCAAGTTGAAACCCCTGAGGGGCGGAAAACGGTCTCCTTTGATCATTGCATCATCGCCGCCGGTTCCAGTGTCGCACGTATTCCCGGCTTTCCATACGACGATCCACGCTTGATCGACTCTACCGGGGCACTGCAACTGACTGATGTACCGCAGCGTATGCTGATTATCGGCGGCGGTATTATCGGCCTGGAAATGGCCACAGTCTATTCCGCCCTGGGAAGCAAAATCAGCGTAGTGGAATGGATGGATCAATTAATTCCGGGCACTGATTTCGATCTGATCAAACCATTGCATCGCCGCATCAAGAAACGCTACGAGGCGATTTATCTCAAAACCAAAGTAACCCGAATAGAAGCCGGTGAATCCGGCTTAACCGTTACCTTTGAAGGTGAAAATGCGCCGCAGCCGCAAACTTATGACCGAATATTAATGGCCGTCGGACGTCGTCCGAATGGACGTTCCATTGGTGCAGAAGACATTGGTATTGAAGTCAGTGAACGTGGATTTATTCCGGTTGACCAGCAAATGCGCACTAACCTATCGCATATTTTTGCAATCGGTGATATCGCCGGAGAACCGATGCTGGCCCATAAAGCTACTTATGAAGGCAAACTGGCAGCTGAAATTATTGCCGGACATAAAACTGTCTTCGATGCGCGCACTATTCCTTCTGTCGCTTATACTGACCCGGAAATTGCCTGGATGGGTCTGACCGAAAAAGAAGCCATCCGACAAGGTATCGCCTATGAGAAAGCCAGCTTTCCTTGGGCTGCCAGCGGCCGCGCCCTCTCTATGGCACGAGAGGAAGGTTTGACTCAATTGCTGCTGGATAAAAATACGCGTCGCATACTGGGCGCTGGCATGGTGGGTATCAACGCCGGGGAGTTGATTGCAGAAACAGTGCTGGCTTTAGAGATGGATGCGGATATGCAAGATATCAGTCTGACCATCCATCCACACCCCACCCTCTCGGAGACCGTCTTGTTTGCCGCAGAAATGGCTGAAGGAACTATTACCGATCTTTTTTTACCTAAGAAATAGCAATAATTTATAAACTTACTCTTCACTTTTCACAAAAATTTACCATGGCCTCAAAAAAGACCTATGTGCTCTCATTCGTATGGCTGATAACCTTGGGCGGTTGGATGGATGATTCATTGGCAACACATATTTCAAAACCTGTTCTGATCGATCCCAAAACACAATATGCCGTTGGAGACACTGTTATTCTGCAAGGCTGGGTAGACTATAACGCACAACCAGCTCCTGATGTCTTGCTCAATTTCAGGCTGACCCGCCCTGATGGGACTACAGCCGTTGATCAGTCTTATACCAGCGACCAGGAAGGTCGTTTTGAATTTAAATTTAATACCAGCAATGAGGCACCAGGCACTTATCAAATCACTATCACGTCACATTGTCTGGAAATGCACCGGTATGCTTGCACCTATAAAAATCAGACACTGCCCATTCATTTAATCAATCCATAAAAGTATTCTACTCGATGCAATTGCTGAATCACTTGAATGGCTGGACGTTAAAGGCCGTACCCTATGCCGCTGACCAACCCATTAATATTGATAATATTCACTCTCCATTCGTCAGTGATCGAACCTTCTCAAAGAATTCGCAATAAAATACTTATGAGAATCACTCATTCACTTTTCACTAAAACTTTCTGCAACCACCTGCTTATTATTCTCACATTTTTTATGGTGTCGGCTTGTAATCCGCGAGAAGACGAATTAGCAGAACGCGAAGCACGTATCAATGCCAGAGAATCGGAGCTGGTTACCTTGTTTGCCGAACTGGTTGAGCAAAGAAAATTATTAGAAAAAAATCAATCCGATAAGCTCTCTAGTAGCAAAGAAGATGTGAACATAGATAAAAGCGACTCAAGTGATTCTTGTTCATGTGATACGCAGCATACTGAAATATCCAAAAAAGAATCATCTCCTCGTATTGAAACAGAGCCATCGGCTAGTATCGGAAACCGGACAATATTAGGAGGGTTGGAGTATGTCTATCTTGATCCGCCGGGCATGGAATTCAGTGCCCGGATTGATACCGGCGCTCAAACCTCTTCGTTGAATGCCGTGGATATCGTTGAATTTGAACGGGATGGGAAACCTTTTGTAAGATTTCATATACTCCATCCACAAACAGGAGAAAGACTGGAGCTGACCCGGCGTTTGCGGCGCCATGTGCGTGTCAAAGAACGTGGTGATAAGGAGTCACAACGGCGGCCGGTTGTTAGAATGCGTGTGGTACTGGCTAACATTGATGAGCAAATAAATTTTACACTGGTAGACCGGGGCAGACTTAGGCATCAAGTTCTGATAGGACGCAACCTCTTACGTGATCTGGCCATTGTCGATGTCAGCAAGAAATTTACAGCGGTTAAGACTGATAACCCTGAAACGAGCAGCACAAAATAATGCATGCCCAAACTTAGACTTTATATTCTTGTTGTTCTGTTGATGGGGCTTGGAATAGGCCTGATTTTATACAAGCACTTTGCATTGGGTTTTCCCTTGTCACCGGATGACAAGAAATCAGTTTGGACCATTGAAGCCAGGATTGATTTTATTGCGCGCGGTGATCCCATCATCGTTTCATTTGCCCTACCTTCGGAAACTTCGAATATTGTTTTTATCGAAGAAGACTTCGCCTCACCGGATTATGGATTTAGTGAATTAGCTTCTCCAACAGGGCGTCGTGCGCAGTGGAGCAAAAGAATTGCATCAGGTCCACAGACAGCTTATTACCGTCTGAGTCTGTATGAAACTGACCAGATCAATCCTCCCCCTGCTGCCGTAGATCTTCCACCAGAACCGGAAAAACCTGAATTCGATGAAGTCCACAAAACAGCAGCCATCACCATATTGGATCAAGCACGTAGCAAATCCGCCAATACGGAAATATTTACCCGTGAATTGATCAGTCTATTAAATTCCAATGCTCCTAATCAGAATCGGAGCTTGTTACTGAATGAACAATCCAATGAAGATTACAAAACCCACTTGATTATTAATTTACTGGCAATGGAAGGCATCAGCGCACGTATCGTTCGTGGACTATATCTTGAAGATGGGCGGCGCAGACAATCACTTGCCAATTTTGTGGAAGTCTATATCGGCAATCAATGGCTGCTATTCAACCAGAATACCGGCGAGAGCGGTAAGCCCAGAAATTTCCTGGTTTGGCAGCGTGGAGACCAATCTTTACTCGATGTAGTCGGTGGCAAAAATTCGCAGATATCCTTTTCTATCATTAAAAATGTTCATTCAACCAGAAATCTGGTGGTACGGGACAGTATTAACAGACAGGCCGGCATCATAGACTTTTCTATTTATAGTCTGCCGATTGAGCAACAGAATGCATTCAAAATGATCTTGTTATTGCCCATCGGTGCACTGATTGTGGTGATTATGCGTCTGTTGGTCGGTATACGAACCTCCGGCACCTTCATGCCGATTTTGATCGCATTAGCGCTGATACAAACCACGTTGCTCACCGGGATCATCATCTTTCTGAGTGTAGTTGGAACAGGCTTATTGATTCGAGCCTACTTGTCACGCCTGCATTTATTGTTTGTAGCACGCATTTCTGCCGTCATTATTGTGGTGATTGCGATTATGGCAAGTATCAGCATCATCAGCCATAAACTCGGGCTTAGCCAAGCCGTGACGGTTACTTTCTTTCCTATGATCATTTTGTCATGGACCATTGAACGGATGTCGGTCCTGTGGGAAGAAGATGGTCCCAGGGAAGTTTTTATTCAAGGTAGCGGCAGCTTGTTGACCGCAGTGATCGCTTATTTGTTTATGACCAATCGGACAATTGAATATTTAACTTTTAATTTCCCCGAGTTGATGTTGGTGAATCTGGCGCTCATCCTGATCCTTGGGCAATATACCGGTTATCGGTTATCTGAACTGTATCGCTTTCATTCTCTGGAAAGACGCCATGTTTCTGGCAAGCGCTAAAAAACTCAGAAGTTTTGGCATCATCGGGATGAATCAAAGAAACTTTGGTTTGATCTCCCGCTATAACCCGCGCCATTTATATCCGCTCGTCGACGACAAATTAAAAACCAAATTGCTGGCGCAAAAAGCCGGCATTACGGTACCCAAACTGCTCGGCACCGTGCAATATCAGCATGATGTCAGATTGCTCAAGGAAATACTTCATCCATACGATCAGTTTGTCATAAAACCAGTCAAAGGCAGCGGCGGCAAAGGCATCCTGGTGATTACCAAGCATGATCACAATTTCTACTTCAAGCCCAGCGGTGATGCAATCCAATTAGCAGATATTAAACGACATATTTCTAATATTCTGAGCGGTCTTCATAGCCTGGGCGGCAAACCTGATACCGTGATGATTGAGTCGCTGATACAACTTGACCCGGTTTTTTCCGACTACAGTTATGAAGGCATTCCTGACATACGTATTATTGTATTTCGTGGATACCCCATTATGGCGATGCTACGGCTTACAACTCATGCTTCCGATGGCAAAGCCAATCTGCATCAGGGTGCCGTGGGTGTTGGCATTGACATGGGGACAGGCAACGCACTGCATGCCGTACAGCATGGTGAATCCGTCTCACACCATCCGGATACGCGCAAGACTTTCTCAGATTTAGTCATTCCTCATTGGGACAAGTTATTACAGTTGGCAGCTGCCTGTTATGAAATGACCGGCTTGGGATATCTAGGTGCGGATCTTGTGTTGGACAGAGATCAAGGTCCCATGATTATTGAACTCAATGCCCGTCCCGGACTCTCCATTCAGGTAGCCAATTATGCCGGCCTAGCACCTCGTGTTGCCATCATTGAAGCAATCAAAACGATTGATTCAGATCCTCAATTACGCGCTGCTTTTAGCAAAAGACAATTCTCAGTCGATTCAAATATTCATCCATCGCGCCTGCTGCGTACCCGACGCGAAGATCCTAGAACGTGAGTTATTGAGTAACGCGCAATGTCAGCATATTAGTCGCCCGTATTCACAACCACTCTATTGCGCCCCCTCTGTTTAGCCTGAGAAAGCGCTTTATCAGCAGCTTCACTTAATCGGGCTGCATCTGGAAAATGCGCAAGATCTGCGATTCCGGCGCTAAAATTTACCGCAAATTCCTCGTAATAGCTCAGATGCAAGAGGCGGGAAAAAACATTGCGTATCTCATCAATTACTTTGGCGGCGGACATCGCATCTGTGTCGTTCATAATCACAGCAAATTCTTCTCCGCCATAACGCCCGATAACATCCGTTTCTCGCAGGCGCTGTTTAAGTAGCCTTGCCAGGCTCTTAATGACGCGATCTCCTGCAGCATGACCATAAGTGTTATTAATTTTCTTAAAGTAATCGATATCCAATACAGCAAAGGACAATGATGAATTCAGCCGGCTAGAACGCGCTATCTCCCGAGACAGCTCTTCTTTTATCGCGGTATGGTTAAGCAGACCGGTTAATCCGCAATGCATCAAAGAACGTAAAGAGCGAGCTCGCGTAACCCGCGATGTGACCACTGCAACTAAATGCGTAGAATCGATGGGTTCAATCAGAAAATCATCGCCACGCAAACTCATTGCTTCAGATTGCGTGTTAAAGTCATTCTTAGTAGCAAGATAGACAATAGGAATGCTGAGGAAGTTATCCATCTGGCGGATAACTCGGGTCAACTCGATACCGCTGCATCCCGGCATATATAAATCCATCAGAATCAAGTCAGGATTAAAATCGCTCAATATTTCCAATAACTTCATCGGTTCTGAGATTGTTTTTACAAGCATTTCCGCTTGTTCTAATATCGCCGTATAGTAAGCAAGTATCGTTGGATTATCATTGACGATCAGTATACGAAAAGGCTCCTGAATTTGCGATGCAGTAATTTGATCAAGCCGATCGATTAATTCCGTAGAATTAATGGGCTTGGTGAAATAGGCAATACTGCCGGCACGTACTGCCCCCAACCGGAAACTCATCTCGTCATGAACGGAAATATAAATTACCCGTGCTGGCCGGACTAACTCCCGCTGAATATCTTCCATCATGTGAATGCCACCCATCTGATCATCAGCAAATTCAACGCCCATCAAGATAATGACATCAGGTTTATGCTGAACAGCAGTGCGAAATCTATCATCTAAACGATTGAACACTTCCACCTCATAGCCATAATAGCGCAGCTGCAATGCAAGTTCCTGGGCTGCCTCGGTATCCTCTTCCACAACAAATATGGAATTTGATGCATGAGTGCCTGCTAATAATGCACTCTTGTCCAAAACTGCCGGGGTCGTATTTTTTGTCAAGCCAAATTCCTGCTCAACCAAGATTTTCTTCAGCTCATTAATATGTTGCAAAATTTCGTCTGACTGTGCCGTATCCAATAAGATATCTTTCTGTATCAGGCTTTTGAGGAGCTGTTCTAATTCACATGCCTCAACACCTAATTCTGGATAACCTAATGCTTCGCCATTGCTGATCAAATTA
>CBFGXU010000101.1:0-8844 GCA_965652935.1 uncultured Nitrosomonas sp. | reverse complement strand
TGCTTCTCTAGTTCTTTTTGTTTCTCAAGTTCCTTTTGCTTTTCCAGTTCTTTTAATCGTTCCTGCTCTTTTATTTTTTCCTGTTCTTTTTTCTTTTGTTCCTCCAGATCCGATTTAGTCTCTTTAACCGGCTCAGGCTTCTGCTTCATGGCGATATCAGGTTTTTTAACAGGCGCCGCCGTAACGGGTTTCTGGGGCAGAGGTTTAACCGGTTCCGGTTTAAGCGATTCAGGTTGGGGCAGCTCGGGTTTGGGTGGCTCCGGCTTAGGCGGCTCTGGTTCTGGTTCCGGTTCCGGTTCTGGCTTAGGTTTAACGGGATCCTGGACAGGCTTAGACTGCTTGGGAGGCGGCTGAGTTTTTACCGGTTCCTGAACAGGCTTAGGCAGCTCGGTCCATATATCCACGACCATACCTTCGGGTGGATGATCCTTCCAACTCACGCCAAAAATCAATAGCGCAATAAAAACCAGATGCACCAGCACAGCCAGTACACCAGCCAGCAATGATCTAGGCTCGGAATAAGGCGTATTGCGTAAGATGCTCACACTCATTACTGATGATTTATTTTTGTTGAGCCAGCAGACCTACTTTCTGCACTTGATTTTGCTGAAGAATATCCATTACTTTAATGACTTCTTCGTAGCGCACATTTTTGTCAGCAGCAATCACCACTGGCTGTTCCACATGTTGTGCCTGCTTTTGCTTGATCGCATCAATTAATTGAGTCCAATCTACTTTCTGCTCTACCGATGATTTGGCACGGTCTCGCAAAGTCAGACTGCCGTCCGCTTTAATGATCACTTCCAGCGGCACCGCAGGAGTCGCCAACGACTTACCAATCTGTGGCAGGTCAATCTGCCCATGGTTAATCATCGGTGCTGTAATCATAAAAATGATCAGCAACACCAACATCACATCAATGTAGGGCACTACATTGATTTCATTCATTAATCGGTGCTTGGCACGACGCGCCATACAATCCTCTCAATCCTGTTTATCCGGCTGCACGCCGTTGCAACACATTAGATAATTCTTCCATAAAGCTCTCAAACCGAGTAGCCAGTTGATCGGTCCCACTCGCGTAACGGTTATAAGCCACCACAGCAGGAATCGCCGCAAACAACCCCATTGCTGTCGCAATCAAGGCTTCTGCAATTCCCGGTGCAACATGGGCAATGGTTGCCTGTGTAATGCTGGATAAGCTGCGGAAAGAATTCATAATTCCCCATACGGTGCCTAGTAGGCCAATATAGGGGCTGACCGATCCTACTGTGGCCAGAAACGATAAGTGTGATTCCAGATAATCCATTTCTCGTTGATAGGTAGCACGCATGGCTCTGCGGGTACTTTCCATCACCGCGTCAAGATCTGATCCTGATGGATGCTTATTAAATTCACTAAAACCGGCTGCAAAGATACGTTCCATAGTGCCTGACGCATAGCGCGAATTTGTTGTTCGATGATAAAGCGCATTCAAATCGGCGCCACGCCAGAAAATATCCTCAAAATCATCGGTCTTCTTTATTTCATTGCGAATGACAAACAACTTACGAAAAATAAACCACCATGATAAGAGCGAAATCATTACCAGAATCAACATCACCAGTTGTACCAGCACACTGGCACTACTGATAAGATGAAGAAATGACATATCTTGTGTTACTGTTGTACTCATGCGGGTTTCCCAATTTTCTCACGTAATGGTACAGGAATACTCACGGGCTTGAGTGTTTCTGTACCGACACATACCACATGGATAGTGGCACTTACTAATTTGACATGACGACATAAAATCTCCTGAGATAAAATGATTCGGCTCTTGCCTACCTCTGCAATGGCTACCGTCACGTGCAATAAATCATCCAGCACAGCCGGCTTGAAATACTCAATTTCAAGCGAACGTACCATAAACAATATCCTGTGAATTTCAATCAAGGAATGAACATTAAATCCTGATTCCCTGAGCCACTCGTAGCGTGCTCGTTCCATGAAATTAAGGTAGGATGAATGGTATACCACCCCACCTGCATCCGTGTCTTGATAATAAACCCGAACCGGAATTGAAAAATTACTGTTTGACATTCCTTATTGAACGCCTGAATACTTGAATATTTAAAGTATATAAAATACTCATCTGACAAATATGCTCTCTCATACTGCGTTAGCTAGCTTGAGAAGCCAGGTCCTTCTAAGCATAAGAATATATTGCATGGATTATCATGGGCTTTAATTTGCGCCCAGAATGACAAATGTGACTTGTTCTGTTCAGAACCTCCCTAGTGACCTTGCGCTCCTTTCAAGCAGGAAAAACACCAGTAGACAAATAACGATCACCCCGGTCGCACACAATAAATACAATCACCGCATTCTCGACCTGAGCGGACACGCGTAATGCCGCTGCCAATGCCCCACCCGATGAGATGCCTGCAAAAATCCCCTCTTCGCTTGCCAGCTGTCGCGTCAAGTCTTCAGCTTCATTTTGAGAAACGTATAACAATTCATCGACTCGCTCAGGATTATAAATTTTAGGCAGATAAGCGGGCGTCCATTTACGTATACCGGGAATCTGTGAACCTTCCTCCGGCTGTACGCCAATCACTTTAATTACCGCTTGCTGTTCCTTAAAAAATCTTGAGCACCCCATAATTGTTCCCGTGGTTCCCATGCTACTGACAAAATGAGTGATTTTTCCATCAGTATCGCGCCAGATTTCCGGCGCTGTGCCTTCATAATGCGCCAGGGGATTATCTGGATTAGCAAATTGGTTCAAAATAATCCCCTGTCCTTCGTCGCGCATTTTCTCTGCCACATCACGCGCTTGTTCCATGCCGCCAGACTGAGGAGTCAGAATAATTTCCGCACCGTAGGCACGCATAGATTGCCGTCGCTCTATACTCAGGTTTTCCGGCATCACCAATACCATCCGATAACCCTTAATGGCAGCGGCCATGGCCAGCGCGATCCCGGTGTTACCGCTGGTTGCTTCAATGAGAGTATCGCCCGGCTTAATTTCTCCGCGTTCCTGTGCATGAGAAATCATCGACAAAGCAGGCCGATCTTTAACGGAACCGGCAGGATTATTGCCCTCCAGCTTGGCGAGTATCACATTGGTGGTTATTCCGGGAAGATGTTTGAGTTTTACTAGAGGCGTATTACCAACAAAATTTTCGATCGTCTTATACATGATACCCATTTCATCGCAAATTACTTCAGAGTACCACACATATCGCCTGTATTGAACCCCTCTTGCCATATCGATGAAAAAGCCCTCTCTGATTTTCTCAAAAGAGGGCTAACGTATTACAGCAAAGACTAATCCTGTTTAACCGGAGCAGCCGGGGTTTGCGCATTTTTCCCGGTTTCTACGGTAATCGTATCGCGAAGCTGTTTGATCGTCCCTGAACCAATGCCGCTTACCTTAGCCAAATCTTCGATGGAAGCAAAGGAGCCGTTTTTCTCACGATATTCAATAATCGCTTTTGCTTTGGCAGGACCAATTCCCTGCAGAGATTCAAGCTCGGTTTGCGAAGCTGTATTAATATTGACAGCTGCATGCACATGATTAACAAACAGCAATGCCAAGATCACAATCAGAAATAACCCTTTCATACAATCTCCTTTATCAAAACAAATACCGATAACACAAAAAAACAACCAAAGTGTTTCGTTTTTGTGGATTAAAAAATACCTGGGTACATAACTTATGGCTTCTATGTACAAAGGTTCAAGTGTTATCGGATACAGAAGAAATTAATTGAGCAAATATATGATTTTTTTCATATACTATCGGAGATAACAGGGTTATTAGAAAAAAAGCTCTGAACAAGTGTCATTTCGAGCAAAGCGAGCCATCTATCTATTGCATTGATTGTTAATGATTCTTCACTGAGTTTTCTATGCATTACGATAGCGCGAATGTTTAACCAGCAGAATAGTGATGAGCGGTAATATCAAACTGATAATACTGACTGTAATCAATAAATTCCCCAACTCGCTATAATCTGCTGGGATGATTACTTGACCTGAAACAGCATCTTTCACCTCGCGTTTGATTTCATACACCTGATTAAGATATTTGGTTCCCAGTTGAGAAGCCGATAAAGCCAGATTCGTGAAAGAAGCCATTACTGCAAAAAAGGTGGCTTTGAGATTTTCTGGTGCAGAGTTTGCAATCCAGGCCAGCATTGGAATCATCGCAATCTGACCCAATGGTGATTCCAATGCGGTATCAATCAAAACAATAAAACGGGCATCGACAATACCGCCTGTTACTGAGGCAGTCCACTCGTGCAGACCAAAATACAAACCAATGATCGGCAGTGAAAGGAAAGTACCCGCAATGGTGAGAAAACCGATGATATAAGCAATCGAGCGTTCAGCCATGAAACGACGAAAAATAAACATGCCCAGTAATGTCAGCATAGCACCCACCAAGGACAACACAGCAAGAAATTGCTGATCAAAGCCCAATACATCAATCATCCACCAGGTAGAGCCAGCGCCAGGCCCGGGAAGCGCACGAAATACGAAAATCAAAATCGCTGTGCCGACCAATACGTGACGAGCTTCAGGTTCAAGCTCCTGAGTTAACTGCCGCATCAGAAATAGGATGATGGCCATGGAAACCGTAAATACAATTTCTTCTCCGCCCGGTATCCGACTCATACCGACTCCTAACGACAACACCGTAAAAGCCAATCCGCCTCCCAGAATCCACCAGTTAATTGCCGGTGATTCTGTATGGATATTGAGTAGCGCATCAATTTCTTGCCGGCTGTATCCTTGTGCGGAAAAACGCACGCGTTCACGCCACTGCAGCCAGGATGCAAAGACCACCCCCAAAACAGAAATGAGCGGAATGATCAAAGCCAATTGATAAACCAATAAATACACGGCTTCCTTCTCAGCTTCCGGCAATGATCCTGCGTCACGCAGCAAAAACACATTGACGATGGAGACAAGCACCCCACCACCGATGATGGCGACGCGCCCCAAGGTCTGCATGGTGACATGCATTAACTTGCGCCTTTTTGGATCCAGTTTCTCGCCATTCTCGTCTACTCGCGGTACCGCTTCAACGGTCATGGCATCCGCGACCACATCTTGTAAAACATAACCGATTGGAGCAAGCAAGGCGGATAACACATACCAGGTTTCAATGGATGCCACGGCTGCCATGGCTTCGGTGTGCCCAAGCAGTCCAATCATGATGAGCAGGCTCAGCATGATGAGACTTGCGCCCAGATATACCAGCAAACCCTTCCAGCGCCATATCAGATCGACTAAATGTCCTAATGGCATTTTTAACGCCCACGGCAACATCATCCAGAATCCAAGCATGGCTAGAAACTCGGCGGAAAGGCCCAGCTTCTCCTTGACGTAGAAAGTGCCCACAATGCCTGTCAAGCTCGAGATACCGGCAGCGACGTAAACCATCAACGGTGGAAGGTAAGAAAGTCGCATTTCACGCCCTAAAGCGAGAATATTCGCGCTAAACCATTGGGCGATTACAGACCAGAATCCGTTGAACGATAGATTATTCATAATTATTATCTGGTTACGTTTACTATAGAATTGTTGTATTTACCTAAGCATCATCAGAGTTCAAAAAACGAATTTTACTTTTGCTTCGGACGTATACCCACTTTTATTTGAATTGATTTTTCCTGCTTGCCGCGCACCACAGTGACAGTCACGGTTTCACCGGGTGGCAGTGCTGCAACCAGATTGAGCATTTCTGATGAGTTTTTAATCGGCTTACCCTCTACCGCGACCAAAATATCGCCTGGCTTGATACCTGCCTTATCGGCCGGGCCATCTCTGAGTACACTGGCTACCAAGGTCCCGGCTGAGCCCTCCAAGCCAAATGATTCTGCCAGCTCCAGTGTAAGATCCTGCATACTGACCCCCAGCCAGCCGCGAATCACACTGCCGGATTGAATAATTTGTTCCATGATCTGCTTGGCGGTATGAATGGGAATGGCAAAACCAATTCCTAATGAACCGCCGCTACGTGAATAAATCGCCGTGTTAATGCCAATCAGGTTACCCGAGGTATCCGTCAATGCACCGCCAGAATTACCCGGATTAACTGCTGCATCGGTTTGAATAAAGTCCTCGAAGGTATTAATTCCAACCTGACTCCTGCTCAATGCACTCACTATTCCCATGGTAACGCTTTGTCCGACACCAAACGGATTACCCACTGCCAGCACAACATCACCCACTTTAACCTGTTGCGACTGACCAAAAGTAATTGCCGGCAAATCCTGCAGTTTTACTTTCAGCACCGCCAGGTCAGTTTCCGGATCCGAACCGATAATACTCGCCTTGGCTTTCCTGCCGTCAACCAACGCCACTTCCACTTCATCCGCTGCTTCTACAACATGATGATTAGTCAATATATAACCGTTAGGACTGACAATCACACCCGAACCCAGACTTGATGTGCGCCGCGGTCTGGATTCAAACTGTTCGCCAAAAAATCTCCGAAATACCGGATCATCCAATAGCGGATGAGAAGGCTCTTTGATCTCTTTACGGGTAAAAATATTGACCACTGAAGGCATCGCTACCTCAGCGGCTCTAGCGTAGCTGTCAGGCCTCTCAACCTCAACTGCGGGTGCAGCTTCTCTGACCGCCACGATCTCCCCGCGCGGCCTCCAGGGTAATAATTCCGGTCGTAGCGTAGAAACCACAAAAAAAATAGCCAGCAATACAGTTACAGTTTGTGCAAAAATTAACCAGAGTCTGTACATGAAAACGTTTTACTCCAAAATTAAAAGGCAAAAAGGGAAATCAATGCATCGAGATGAACTTGAGAACCATCTAAATCAATTATTGGACCTACCCCGCTTTCAGGATTATTGCCCAAATGGCTTGCAAGTGGAAGGGCGTCACAATATCCATACCATCATAAGCGGTGTCACCGCTTCACTCGATCTCCTGCAGGCGGCTATCACGGCTAGAGCTGATGCTATTCTGGTTCATCACGGCTATTTCTGGCGCGGTGAAGATCTATGCATCAAGGGTATGAAAAACCGTCGCATTGCGCTATTAATAACCAATCAAATCAATTTATTTGCTTATCATCTGCCGCTGGATGCACACCCGCAGTTTGGCAATAATGCGCTACTGGGAAAAAAATTAGGATGGATTGAAACAGGTCGCTTTGGCGATCAGAATATTGCAGTCCACGGAGAATTAGTTCAAGCAACAACGCTGGGTGCCTTAGGCGAAAAAATATCACGCATTTTGTTACGCAAGCCGATGATGATTGGTGATCCACACAAAACCATCCGTAGAATTGCATGGTGCACCGGTGCCGCCCAGAACTATTTTGAAGCCGCGATCCGGCAAGGAGCTGATGCATTTATTACCGGCGAAATCTCAGAACAATCCGTGCATGCCGCGCGCGAATCCGGGGTTGCATTTATCGCTGCGGGACACCATGCAACTGAACGTTATGGCGTCCAAGCACTCGGCGATCACATCGCACAAAATTTTGATATCCAGCATCAGTATATCGATATCGAGAATCCCGTGTAATGGATGGATCGGGTAAAATTCATGCCAAAATAAATAATGGCAAGCAAATATTCCGGATTAGTCTCTGTTTTCGTCATCTTTCTTTTTTTTACCTGAAAACATGGTCCACCAGATAATAAAAAGAAATAGACCTAACGCCACTGCTGCCTCGACTGCAAGTAACCACATAATTTAAAATTGTCAAAGTTTATAATTAAGTTATTACTTTAACCAATATCTGATGAAAAACCAATTAAGTTTTATTTTAGTGATCTCGCTATTGTTGCTGACCGCTTGCTCTACCAGAACAATCAGCCCCACGCCGCCATCCAGCCCGCCCCCTGAACCCGTTACGCCGTCACCTCCTGAAAAGCCGGGCAAAAAATCCATCCATAAACGCGCCCAGTGGTCTGCCCTGCCGGGCTGGGTGAATGATGATCTGCACCCTGCATGGCAAGCTTTTCTGAAAAGCTGCACGGTTTTAAGCAAGCAGTCGCTGTGGAAAGAAACCTGTGCAACGGCTGCATCGCTGCAGAAACCCAATAATGTCACACTGAGAAATTTTTTTGAAACCGCTTTCATCCCTTATCAGGTGATTAATATGGATAACACTGAGGAAGGATTGATTACCGGTTACTATGAACCTTTGCTCAAGGGAAGCCGTAAGCCTTCAAAACGTTATCGCCACCCGATTTATGCCACTCCGGGTGAACTGCTGACCATTGATTTAGGCGCAGCCTATCCAGAACTCAAAGATCTGCGCTTACGCGGCCGTTTAGAAGGACGCAAGATCGTGCCCTATTATACCCGGGCAGAAATCATGAATAATCCGAATATACTGAATGGTTATGAGTTTCTATGGGTGGAAGACGAAGTTGAATTATTCTTTCTGCACGTGCAAGGATCCGGCAGAATCGTTTTCGAAAACGGGGAAATTATGAAAATCGGCTATGCCGATCAAAATGGCCATCCCTATAATTCAATCGGTAAGCTATTGGTACAGCGCGGTGAATTGGCCTTGGAAAATGCCTCCATGCAGGGAATCAAGCAGTGGGGACAGAAAAATCCTCATAAACTGCCCGAGCTGTTGGGACAAAATGCCCGTTATGTATTTTTCCGTGAACTGCCATCGGATTTATCCGGCCCGCTCGGCGCCATGGGTGTACCCCTAACGGCCGGCAGAAGTATTGCCATTGATCCAATGTCTATACCGCAAGGAGCGCCGGTATTCCTCTCTACCACTTGGCCTAATACCGACAAACCGCTCAAACGGCTCATGGTAGCGCAAGATGTCGGCAGCGCCATTAAAGGTGGAAT
>CBFGXU010000100.1:0-9058 GCA_965652935.1 uncultured Nitrosomonas sp. | reverse complement strand
TCGCTTCTTTTATTTGACCATATATTAAAGAATTATTTCCATAAACAAGAATTATTATTATTATTATTTACATCAACGACATCTTCTAAACGTTTTCAATTTAGTTTCAGTGAACATTTAAACTGTACAATCTGATCTGAGCTAGTACATTTTTTATAACTATATCGCTTCACTTGCTTGATGTGCTTCTGATCGTGCAAAGTACTGTAGGAATATTTCTGTTCGCTATGAGTTAACCGTACAATTCTCACGTTCTTTCGCCTCGCTCTTCTATCTCTCCAACATGCATCTTGCTTGCCTCAATCGAAGCTTCCAGGATGATTATTAAAGAAAACACACACACAAAAATTTAAGTATTGGTGCCATCTTGCCGTACAGTCCGGCAAGCGGACTCAGGCAGGTATATTTATGCCTGAAATCAAGCAAGGTATTACGAAATATCTTATCCGGCTGCGGATGAAATTCTTTAACAAAGGATTTGCATTTTATGCGACTAATCAGTGCGCTGTACTTATTCGTGGAAGTATCCGTCTATCGCATTGCGCAAAATATAATGACTGATACTTTCTGACCTTATTCCCAAAGTTTCATATGCCTATCTTTTCAATGCACTGCGTGGAGGGTATGGCTCTTTTAATTGAATTGAATAAGAGCAACTCAAAATGGAGATTTACCGCATGCAAAAAATCATTTTGCTTTTGTTGGTTTTGTTGCTTGCCTATAAGTCCTTCTTTTCAGAAAAAGCCAGACTCGATAGAGAAGTAGAACGGCTTTGCGCGATTGATGGTGGTGTGAAGGTGTATGAGACAGTAACGCTACCACCGGATAAGTTTGATAAATGGGGGCAAATCAATTTTTATGACCCTACTCAAGGTGAAAAGGCATTGGGGCCAGAATATATTTTTCAATTAGATATGCACTATTACAAGAAAGGACACCCTGTTTCACAAGGTGCTCAAGAAATTTCGATGAGACGAGATCATTTCAAGATCATCAGGAAATCGGATATGAAATTGTTGGGTGAGGTTGTTAAGTATCACAGAGCGGGCGGTGATTTGCCGGGACCTTGGATGCCTTCATCGTATCACTGTCCTGGCGTATTAGAAGCAAATGATATTGTTCTGATACATAAGATTTTTATTAAATCCACTGGGAAAGACAACTAATGAGCAATATAAACGATTATTCTAATCAATCTGAATTGGCACAAGCAGCTTATGGTACGTTTCTGGATGGCTTAATTCCAATTGGAAGTTTAATAGGCGATGACGTTGAAATGCCCGCTTCCCAAGCCTCTACTTTCGTTAACAAATGGCAAGTCGTTACCCAATACTCCGATCCCATCACAGGAGTTTCAGCTACCGTTTTCCAGGCAAAAGATAGCGGTGCAAAATATCTTGCGATACGTGGTACCGAACTCGCGGTTAATGATTTAACTGCGGATGGTTTTTTGGCATCAGCAATGCCATTAAATCTCAACCCCCAATTCATTGCACTTAAAACACAGATAGATACTTGGCTGAATGATCCGTTAGTGCTTCAAGGTCAGAACTTCACTGTCAGTGGCCATAGCCTGGGTGGTTATTTGGCCGCCGCCGTCAAGCAAAATTATACACAAATGACTGAAGCCTATCTCTTTAATGCACCAGGGGTTGGCGGTTTACTGGGGAACTTGGCGGACGCGCTGAGCAGTGCACTAGGTTTAAGCAGCATATCTCCAGATAATATCTGGAACATACGCGGTTCTGAAGGCTTTCCCATCATTGCAGGCCTGGGTTATCAGCTTGGAACAGCCACCATCATTCAGACTGAGGCGTCGGGTAATAATCACAGTATCAGCTTATTGACTGATGCTTTAGCCATCCAGTCATTACATTCCCATCTTGCACCCAATTTGAGCCAGAATAAACTAAATACGCTGATAGACGCTTTTGGCTCTACCCAAGATGTTGCAGGAGCCTCAAATAGCAAAACCCTCGAATCCGCCCTTGATGCAATGCGAATTATTATCCTGAATCCAGCCAATGGCCAGATTGTGCTGAATGAAAGCCAGAAAACTGAAACGGGCAATCGCGACAAGTTTTTCACAAATCTCTATGAATTACAGAACAGTGCCAAATTTAGAGACTTGGCAGGCAACGTCCAATTGACATTGCTATCCGATCTATCCGCCAGCAACATTGTCGCAAAAGCTGAAAGTAATGATCAGCAGGGTCTGGCGGCTCGCTTTGCGCTTGTCACGCTTAACTCTTATATGCTAGAGGGTAGTGGTGTGGATTACAGTGCTTTCAATACAACCGGAGCACTGAATCGCTTCGATCCAGAGACCGGAACTGGCGCACTGACATCGCAATATCTGGTGGATCGTAATGCTATGCTGAAACGCAAACTATGGTTCAACACTGAAGACAAAAATCCGCTCGATTCCACTGTTACGTTCAGTTCAAGCAATCATATCTACCAGAATATCAACGATTACTACGAAGATGTGACTTCTGGTTACAAGGTCTCACAAGGCGAGTTGTCAGGCAAAACACCCCGCTACTTCTTCGGTAGCGATGGAATGGATAATCCAGCCGCATCGGCTGTAGAGGATCATTTGTACGGTGGTGGCGGAGATGACATTCTCAACGGGTATGAAGGCAATGACTACCTCGAAGGCGGCACAGGCACCGATACTTATACCATTAATCCTGGCGACGGTTTTGACACTCTATTCGACACAGATGGTGCTGGCATTGTCAAATTCGGTACTGTTGTTGCTGAAGGTAGAAATGGTGTTTCCGATGGCAAGGACTGGTTAAAAATTGGCAACGGTTGGGTTGACGAACAGAATGGTTTTATTTATCTGCTTAGCACCCAAGTCAACGGTATACAAGACCTGCTCATCAGCTATATAAATGGTACTGATAGCGCCAAGGTAAAGGTAAAGAACTGGAGTGATGGCAAGCTAGGCATCACCCTGGGAGAGAATACGCTGCCTGTGGTGCCTACATATGATCTTACTATCAAAGGGGATTTGCAGCCTGCTGATCCGCCAGAAACCGATTCGCTGGGTAATGTGGTTGTTACTGCGGAAGAAGCTCCAGATCGTGTGGATGTGTTGCGAGGCAGTGCCGGCAATGATCTGATTCAAAGCCTGGGTGGTGGGGATTTGGTTGGTGGCAAAGGTGGCAATGATCGGATCGAGGGCGGGGCCGGGGCAGACAACTTGTTTGGCAATGCAGGCAAGGATATCGTGCTGGGAGGCACAAGCAGCGACATGATTGCAGGACAAGAAGACGATGACAGGCTATACGCTGAAACCGAATATACCATCGATGAAGCGTACACCCTGGGTGAAACCCAGGTCGGCAGCGCACAGCGAGGAGATCTTCTGGACGGCGCCTCTGCTGATGACATGCTCATCGGCGAGACAGGCAACGATGTGTTGCTGGGTGGCATGGACAAAGACATTCTCATGGGATTGGGTGGGGATGACACCATCGAAGGTGATCATAGTGCTGACTCCGTTAATCATAACTGGGATGTTACCCGCAGCGTTGCCAATAAGAACGGTGTTACAGTCTATAGCCGAGCCTACAATTTTAATCTGGCAAATACAGGAGTTGGCGATTTTACTGACGTTGGCGATAATGATGTTATCTATGGCGGTGCTGGGAATGACTGGGTATTTACGCAAGGTGGCGATGATTTTGTCGACGGCGGAGTGGGCGATGACGTGGTATTGGGTAGCGCAGGTAACGATACTATTCTGGGGCAGAGTGGCAATGATAGTCTGGCTGGAGACAGTGCAGGTCTGGATGCATCGCTGCAGGGCGACGATTATTTAAGCGGAGGTGATGGCAACGACGAGTTAAGAGGTGGCGGTGGTTCCGATTATCTGGAGGGCGGCGAAGGTAATGACACGCTCGCGGGAGACGACAACAATACGCCACCGGGATACGAGGGTGATGATGTACTAGACGGTGGAGCGGGCGATGATCGGCTCATTGGTGAGCGTGGCAACGATACTCTTAGCGGCGGAGCCGGTGCCAACCTACTGTATGGTGGATTGGGCGATGATACCTATAAGGATGTGGATGAAGGTGATTTCATCGGCGATATCGAGGGGAAAAACATTATTGTGCTGGCCGATACCGAAAGTGTACCGGCGAGTTTGCCTACCGGAGCCTTAGCGAAAAGTTTACAGCCCGAAACCGGGACGTTATCAATGAATGTACCGTCCCGTGCAACATGGCTAGCTGATACTCATGTTTTGCGCATGACCCTTGAGAACGGTACATCAATTGATCTGCAAGGCGCTCTTTATGGTATGAACGCACAGATCTATTTTGACCATGGTACCCAGGGAATCGATTTTGAATCTTGGGTGAGTGAGAATCTGCACGATGCGGTGAGCTTGAATATCAATATCGATTGGGAAGCAGCGGGACTTGAGCAGCCGATTACGAATGTCTTCAGTGGCACAGGCGCGGATTTGATTTTTGGCGGCATTTACAACGATACCATCAAAGGCTATGGCGGCAATGATCAGCTTCAGGGTGGTGCCGGTGATGATCTGATCATGGGTGGTCTGGATGATGATGTTTTGATTGGCCAGGCAGGCACCGACACGCTCCACGGCGGCGAGAATAATGACGAATTGCAAGGCAATCTGGGCGATGACACGCTTACAGGCGATGCAGGCGATGACAATCTGTTTGGCCAGGAAGGCAGTGATGTATTGGATGGTGGGGCAGGCAACGATGTGCTGTCGGGTAATGCCGGGGACGATGTTTATTTGTTCAATATGGGCAGTAGCCAGGATGTGATCTGGGAAGAAGGCGATACTGATGGTGATGTGCTGCGTTTTGGTGAAGGAATTGTGCCTACCGACATTTCAGCAGCCAAATCGGGCTACGATCTGGTGTTGTACCACGCCAATGGCGTGGATCAGGTGACGATCAGCAACTGGTATATTGATTCTTCCTGGCAATTGAAGCAATTTGAATTTGCCGATGGCACCATCTGGAATGGCAGCGATGTAGGCAATCTCGCCGTGACAAACCTGCGCGGTACTGCGGGCAATGATGCGATTTTCGGCGATGCATTGGATGAAACGCTTGCCGGATTGGATGGTGACGACAATCTTCGCGGAAACGACGGGAATGATACGCTGATTGGTGGCAAGGGAGATGATTTTTTGCATGGCGGAGCGGGTAGTAATACTTACCTGTTTGCGCTGGGCGATGGCGCCGACAGGATTGATCCCTATACCACTGACACATTGCGCTTTGCGGTAGATATCTCCAGCACAGACATTGTTGTTGAACGTGTGGGAAATGATTTGGTGTTGCGCCATCAGAATAGCATCGATAGTGTAACGGTTACCAGTTGGTACCTCAGTACCTATGACCGGTTGCAGCGAGTGGTGTTTGATGCAGACGGCACAACCTGGACAACTTCTACCCTGCATCAGATGGGAATCAGCTTCAACAATCAGTACATACTCAATCTGGGTGACGGCGTAAAAACGATCGAGGATTGGGGTGGAACGGATAGCTTAACCTTTGGCGCAAACATTGGTGATACCGATATCACGATTGCCCGGGTGGGACAGGATCTAAAATTCGCGCATGTGAATGGTACCGATAGCGTAACCATTAAGGATTGGTTCAATGATCTGTCCAAACAGATTGAAACTATCAGGTTTTCAACGATGGAAACCGTACTGACCACGGCACAGCTCACGACCCCGTTCCTGGCATTGACCGGCACGGCTGGCAACGATGTCATGCAAGGCGGTAATGCGTATGATGAGACGCTATCCGGGTTAGGCGGCAATGATATGTTGAATGGCGGAGACGGTGTAGATACTTATTATTTCAACCAGGGGGATGGTCAGGATACGATTACTGATACTTCTATGTGGTTCGGTGGCAACACACTTATTTTTGGTCCCGGGTTGCTTGGCCTGTTAAATGTATCGACAGATAGTAACTACGATACCGTGTATTCGTTTGGTGCAGACAACGTAACAGTCAAAGCGGGGTCGTATATTACACCTAAATTTATTTCCAATGGCACACCAGCGGCTGATACGCTCAATGGCAGCAGTTATGCTGACATTATTCACGGGCTGGAAGGCAATGACATCATCAACGGCAATGCGGGTGTCGATGATCTGTATGGTGATGCAGGCAACGACACGATAGCCGGTGGTGGAAATACCGACTGGTTGTATGGCGGCGATGGAGATGATGTACTGGATGGTAACAGATTGATCGGCAGTAGCGACGACCAGACTTATGGCAGCGATAGCATTGATTACTATGTGGGTGGGCGCGGCAACGA
The DNA here is from genome assembly GCA_965652935.1 of uncultured Nitrosomonas sp. Classification (GTDB taxonomy): domain Bacteria; phylum Pseudomonadota; class Gammaproteobacteria; order Burkholderiales; family Nitrosomonadaceae; genus Nitrosomonas. Next base: position 2,722 of record CBFGXU010000100.1, on the reverse strand, counting down.
CACGCTGCAGGGTAATTCACGTGATGATCACTATTATTTCAATCTTGGCGACGGTAACGATGTCGTTATCGAAGGATCGTTTTATCTAAATAACCAGTGGTTTTATAGTTCTTTTGATGATCTAACCTTCGGTCCAGGCATCACACCGGAAAGCATTGAAGTCAGCAAGCTCAATAACGATCTTTTGATAACAGTATCAGCGACTGACACCGTTGCCATTCAGAACTGGTTTACTCATTCCAGATATCAGGTAGATTCCTTTAGGTTTGCCGATGGCGGTTACCTGTCGGCGACAGCTATTACCCGGATGGCAAATACTTTGCATGGTACGGCGGGTGACGATGTGCTGACCGGTCATTCGACTTATGACAATGTGCTTTATGGTGAAGCTGGCAACGACACGTTGAACGGCGGCAGCGGCAGTGATGCTCTGCACGGCGGCACAGGCAACGATACGTTGAATGGCGGCGGTGGCAACGATGAGTATTTTTTTGAACGCAATGACGGGCAGGACATTATTGATGATGCATGGGGTGCGGATACCGTGCGTTATGATGCTTCGATCAGTGCATCCGATGTTTCCTTGTCCCGCCATGAAGACGACCTGATTCTGACCCTGACTGGCGCGGATGCCAGGCTGACCATCAAAAACTACTTGAATGGGAATTTATCCCTACGTACCTATGACGGCAGCAACGTGGTGAATTACACCAACTATGCTGTCATCGAATCATTCGTATTTGCTGATGGCAGCAGCCTGCCGTCGACACAATCAATACTGGAAAATTTTTTGAATATTCGCGGCACCCCTAGCAACGATGAGCTGAATGGCACCGCCTGGGCTGATATGATGATTGGCGGCGATGGTAACGATAGCTTGCATGGGTTTGCAGGTGATGACGTATTGTATGGCGGGGCGGGAAATGACACTCTGGATGGTGGCAGCGGCGACATCAATCTGCTCTATGGCCAAGATGGTGATGATGTGCTGATCGGTGAAGGTGGGGCTGGGTTTGGATACAATAGTTATTTGCATGGGGGTAATGGTGACGATACGTATGTTTTTAAATCAAAAGCCTCTTTTGATATTTATGATGATGGCGGTGCTGATGACAAAATTGAGTTTCAGCCAGGTATCAGTTTGCCGGATCTCAGCTTTCAGAAGTGGAATGATGAATTCACCATCTTTGTTGCCGGTGGCGGCAGGATCGATGTTCCGAATCATTTTCGCAGCGATTCCAGGCTTGAACGTTTGTTACTTGCAGATGGTACTATCCTGGGTTTGCGCGATATTCACTTTGGCACAGGAGCAAAAGATGTGCTCAATGGCACATCGGAAGATAGCATTCTTTTTGGGGATTATGATAATGACACGTTAAATGGCGGCGACGGCAATGATTGGTTGAATGGGGGGCTTAGCAATGACACGATGACAGGTGGCTTAGGTAACGATCTGTATTTTGTCGATAGTTCGAGAGATATCGTTACTGAATTGAGCAATCAAGGAATCGACACGGTTTCGAGCTCACTTGCCTATAAGTTGGAATCGAATGTTGAGCATCTTGTGCTTACCGGCACAGGAAGAATTAATGGTAGTGGGAATACACTGGATAACACATTGATCGGTAATAGTGGAACCAATACGTTGAGCGGTGATGCCGGCAATGACTGGCTGGATGGCAAAAGCGGTAGCGACAAAATGCTGGGCGGGATTGGAGACGATACGTTTGTTGTCGATAATGCTAGCGAGACTCTCACTGAGCGATCCAATGAAGGCACCGATCAAGTGTTATCCAGTGCGACCTATACATTATCCCGCCATATTGAAAATCTCACTCTGACCGGTATGCTGGCAATCGATGGCAGCGGCAATGCACTTGACAATGTGCTCATTGGCAATAATGCCGCCAATACGCTTTCCGGCGGCACCGGCAATGATACGCTGGATGGTAAGGATGGGGCTGATATGCTAACCGGTGGCAAGGGCAATGACACTTATATCTTGGGACGGGGCTACAGTGCTGAAACCGTGGTCGAAAACGATGCAACCACAGACAATAGCGATATCGCGCAGTTCCTCCCGGCCATCAGCGCGAATCAAATCTGGTTTCAGCATATAGGTAACAATCTGGAGATCAGTGTTATCGGCACCGCTGATAAACTGGTGATCAAGGATTGGTACCTCGGTTCGGCTTATCATATCGAACAATTTAAAACTGCCGATGGTTTGCTATTGCTGGATAGTCAGGTTGAGGATCTGGTGAATGCGATGGCAAGTTTTGCGCCACCTGAAGCCGGTCAGACTATCCTGCCGCCAGACTACGCAACAAGCCTCGACCCGGTGATCGCTTCACTTTGGCTATAGCGGCTGTTTTCCATGTAACCTTTGTATTCCGGGAGCAAACCCCACATTGTCGTTCAAGCATTGCGCATAATACGCCCGTAATTGGAAGGAATAATCAGCAAGCGTTAAAATAGGAGCTTCACCTTCGACCACTGATAAAGTCCAATGTGAGGTAAACAAACGTGTCAACAGGAATTATTCTCGACGATTGATCTGGAGAGCTTTATTCCCAAAGATCATTTATTAAGGAAGACAAGGAGTTTACGATGAGTGCAAAGAAGATTTTGATGTTAGCCGGTGATTATGTGGAAGACTACGAGGTCATGGTACCTTTCCAGGTACTCTTGATGGTAGGACATACCGTTCACGCCATCTGCC
>CBFGXU010000099.1:0-9202 GCA_965652935.1 uncultured Nitrosomonas sp. | reverse complement strand
TACGAGTGTGATTTTCTGGAATCAACAGTAGGCTATGCGTATCCGGACATATCTTTTCGATGGCGCTCATCATTGCCTGTACGCATAGCGGCATGAATTCTGGATTAAGATTATTAAAGCCGCCGGGAAACAAATTCGTATCAACAGGTGCCAATTTGAAGCCGCTATTGCGCAGGTCAACTGAACAATAAAAAGGTACCGTGTGTTCACGCCACTTGTTCCGCAACCAATGCTCAATGGTTGGCATGGCGTTGATAATACGATTTTCAAGCTCAAGGATAGGGCCGCGCTGGGCAGTGCAAAGATGAGGTAATGGCATTTCTGTCGGAAGTATTAAACCGGGCGATTATAGCATTATGTACTGAATAGATTGTGATCAGTCTGCGCCTGAAGTATCGTATGGTTCTATTCCACCGATGAATTTTGACTTTTTATTCATGCATAATCCTTTGCAGCCCGTTCTGATTGTATTAGCTACCGCCGTGTTGGCAGTCGTGGTGTTTCGTTTGCTGCGTCTGCAACCCGTGCTGGGCTATTTGCTTGCAGGTATCGTCATCGGGCCACATGCTTTGGGGTGGATCGCTGAAAGCAATGAAACACGTCATTTGGCAGAATTTGGGGTGGTTTTTCTGATGTTTAGCATAGGCCTAGAATTTAGCTTGCCTAAGCTTATCGTCATGAAACGTATTGTGTTTGGTTTTGGTACTGCACAAGTTGTCATCAGCATGCTATTGGTGATGGCTGTGGTTTGGATGCTGGAATTGGATTGGCGTGTTGGATTTGTACTGGGCAGCGTGTTGGCAATGTCTTCTACCGCTATCGTGATTAAGATGCTGGCAGAGCGGGTAGAGCTTAATTCTGCGCATGGGAGGCAGGTAATCGGCGTATTGCTTTTTCAAGATTTGATGGTCATTCCGTTGCTTGTCATCATTCCGGCATTAGCCACTGCTGAAATTGATAGCGGTACCCTGGATCTTGCCATTGCCGTCCTGAAGGTGATGGTTGTATTAATCGTTATCTTGTTTTTGGGGAAGAGGCTGATGCGCCCCTGGCTTCATCTGGTCGCCCGCCAGAAATCATCGGAACTATTTGTTCTGAATGTGCTATTCATTACGCTCGGGCTTGCTTGGTTAACCGAATTAGCCGGTTTGTCGCTGGCCTTGGGAGCATTTCTTGCAGGCATGCTCATTTCTGAAACCGAATATCGCTATCAGGTTGAGGATGATATCAAACCTTTCAGGGATGTTTTATTGGGTTTGTTTTTTGTAACAATTGGTATGTTGTTAGACCTGCAGGTCGTTACTGATAATTTCCTGCAGATATTTATCATTCTGATGGCCCTGATTATTTTGAAAATCGTAGTGATTGCCGGGCTATCGCGCTTATTCAGCGCAGATTCCGGTGTGGCGATCAGAACAGGTATGAATTTAGCGCAAGCTGGAGAATTAGGATTTGTTTTGCTGGCGCAGGCTGGCACCGTTGGTTTAATTGAAAACTCTGTGCTTCAGCCAGTGCTAGCGGCAATGGTGTTATCGATGTTCATCGCACCCTTTATTATTGAGTATGGTGAACGGATGATTCAACGTTTTTACACTTCCGAGTGGATGTATCAAGCCATGCAAATAACCTCCATTGCCGCCCAGACGATGGAAACACAAAATCATGTCATCATTTGCGGCTATGGGCGCAGTGGTCAAAGTGTGGCACGGATATTGGAACAGGAATCTATACCGTTTATCGCTTTGGATCTTGATCCGCGGCGCATACGTGAAGCGACCAGCGCGGGAGAATCTGTTGTGTATGGTAATGCGGCACGGCGTGAAGTACTCATTGCCGCGGGCCTGATGCGCGCAAAAGTATTGGTGGTGAGTTATGCCGATACGATTTCCGCCTTAAAAATTCTGAGACATGTCCAGGAATTGCGTCCAGAGCTATCGGTTGTGGTTAGAACACGCGATGATTCTGATATTGATGTGCTGAAGGGAGCCGGAGCAACGGAAGTAGTTGCCGAAATCATGGAAGGAAGCTTGATGCTGGCATCTCATGCGTTGATGTTTGTTGATATATCCACGGGCCGTATTTTACGGCGCATACGGGAAATCCGTGAGCAGCGCTACAGTTTATTACGCGGTTTTTATTATGGCGTAACGGATGAAACGGAAGATAGTGAGAAATTACTTCCACGATTATTAACGATTACCATCACTCCGGGTGCGGCGGCTGTTAATAAAACGTTGGATGAGATTGATCTGGTCAGCCTGGATGTTGAGGTAACTGCTGTGAGAAGGCGTAATATTCGCGGAATACTGCCTACGCCTGAAACGAGATTAGAAGCTGGTGATGTTGTGGTACTGAAAGGTACGCAAGAAAATCTGGCTGCTGCTGAAATTAAACTGATTCAAGGCTGAAAAATTGTTTGTCTGAGAAATTTTGACTGAATGAACAAGCAGAGTAGCAGCATTTATAGTGATTAATTGAAATACCATTCGTCCAGTATGGCTTTAAGTTACTAAGAATGGACAGTTTTTCACAGAAAGTGTATAGTCGCCGTTCCGCCCTTTGCTCTTAAAAGGGGCAGGTGCTGAGGTAGCCTGTTGGTTACACAGCAGAGATTAGAATGGCGCATACAAAAGCGCAAAGTTCATCATTTATGGAGGGAGATATGATTAAAGCTGTTCAGGCAGTTGTAGGACTAGGATTGCTCTGTTTCGGCGCAACGCAAGCTGTTGTGGCCGCTCCAGACCTTTCAAAATTACCACGTGTAAAACAAGAATTAGTGGCTCCACCGAATGTGCCTCAACATGATCAGGTTTCTAAAGGGCCTAAAATTGTTGAAGTACGGATGGAAACAACAGAAAAACTGATGGAAGTTGCTCCTGGTGCAAAAGTCTGGGGCCTGACTTTCAATGGTAGTATTCCCGGTCCGCTTATCATTGTGCATGAAGGCGACTATGTTGAATTGACATTATCCAATCCAAAAGAAAGTACATTGGCACATAATGTTGACTTTCACGCAGCAACCGGTGCATTGGGTGGTGCTGGCTTAACACTGGTACAACCCGGTGAAGAAGTTGTATTGCGCTGGAAGGCAGTTAAACCCGGCGTATTTGTTTATCATTGCGCACCGGGTGGAACTATGATTCCATTCCATGTGATCTCTGGTATGAACGGTGCCATTATGGTATTGCCAAAAGATGGTTTGAAAGACGCAAAGGGTAAACCCTATAAATACGATAAAGCTTTCTACATTGGCGAACAGGATTTCTATCTGCCCAAAGATGGTAGCGGCAATTTCAAAAAATATGGCTCACCAGCTGAAGGCATGGCAGATATGCTGGAAGCAGCTAAGGGACTTATCCCAACCCACGTAGTGTTTAACGGTGCTGTTGGCGCAATCACTGGCGATAATGCACTGAAAGCCAAAGTAGGCGAGAAAGTTTTGTTTATTCATTCACAAGCTAACCGTCCTTCCTATCCACATTTGATTGGTGGTCACGCTGATTTGTACTGGGTAGGTGGTTCATTCGGCGACGTACCTTTGACCGGTCAGGAAACCTGGTTTGTTCCAGCCGGTTCCGCAGTTGCTGCAGCGTATGAATTCAAACAACCTGGATTATACGTATACCTCAGCCATAACCTGATTGAAGCTGTATTATTGGGTGCTGCTCTTCATATGAATGTTGAAGGTAAATGGGATGATGATCTCATGACCCAACTGAAAGCACCAAAGAGCTTTGATGCGAAAGCTGCAATGGATCACTAAGATTTAATTAGTGTAACTATTGACGTTGTATTCAAAGGCCTCAACCGAATGGTTGAGGCCTTTTTGTTTTAATATTTTCATTATCAGCTTAAATATGTCCATTAAATCTCATATTCGCACTGTTCCGCATTATCCGCACCCGGGTATTATGTTTCGTGATATCACGACACTGTTGAAGGATCCTGTAGGATTGCGCACAACCATACAGGAGATTTCAAATCGCTATATGAATATTGAAATTGACAAAGTGGCGGGGATTGAATCACGGGGTTTTATCATCGGTACGCCGGTGGCGTATCAGCTATGTAAAGGCTTCGTACCTATTCGAAAACAAAATAAACTACCGGCTGAAACAATAGGAAGGGATTATCAACTGGAATACGGCAGTGATCGTATTGAAATTCACGTAGATGCTATTCGGCCAGGAGATCGGGTGCTTCTGATTGATGATCTGATTGCAACGGGTGGAACTGCAGAGGCCGCAGTAAAGCTTATCCAAGAAATGGGTGGGGAAGTTGTAGAGTGCTGTTTTGTCATTGATTTGCCTGATGTAGGGGGTAGAACTCGGCTGGAAAATTTAGGATGTAAGGTGTTTTCATTGTGTGAATTTGAGGGTGGTTAGGAGATTGCTCAAGTTTTTTCATCTGAAATTCTGAGTTAACGATTTTGTAAGGTTAAAAGTATTTTTTCATGAATACCGCCAAAGCCACCGTTACTCATGATTAAAATATGATCACCAGGTTTTGCAATCAGGCAGATATTCTGTATCAATTGATTCAGATCGTCGTGATAACGGGCTTTTTTATCCAATGAATCCAGGGCAGCTTTTGCCCACTGAGCATCACGGGTGAAACAAAAAATTTGATCTGCTTCCCGCAGGCTGGCGGCAAGACTATTTTTCCATACGCCCATTTTCATGGTATTAGAGCGAGGTTCGAGAACGGCGATGATTTGCGCTTTCTCCACATGTGCTCGCAAACCCTCCAATGTGGTTTGAATCGCTGTCGGGTGATGAGCAAAATCATCATAGACAGTGATGCCATTGACAACGCCTCGCGTTTCCATCCGACGTTTGACATTCTTAAACTGTGCCAAGGCCGCAATTCCCTGCCTGACGGGTACGCCGGCATGGCGGGCAGCAATCAGTGCGGCCAATGCATTCATGCGATTGTGCTCACCTAATAAATCCCACTGCAAACATCCTTGCTGTGTTTGATTAAAATAGATATCCACCTCGTTATTTGCTCGCAGTTGTGAATGCCAGCCGATTTCTGTTCCAAATTCCTCGATGGGTGTCCAGCATCCCTGTTTTAAGACGCGTTGCAGATTCTCATCTTTCCCATTGGATACAATCAAACCGTTATTAGGAATAATGCGAATAAAGTGATGAAATTGTCGTTCAATAGCTGAAAGATCCTGGAAGATGTCAGCATGATCAAATTCGAGATTATTTAAGATCGCCGTTCTGGGGTGATAATGCACAAATTTGGAACGTTTATCAAAGAAGGCGGTGTCGTACTCATCAGCTTCAATGACAAAAAAAGGGGAAATATCAGCAATATTCCGATTGGAATGGGGATTGGATGCTGAAATATTTCCAATTCTTGCGGATATGCCAAAATTTTCAGGCATTCCTCCGATTAAGAATCCCGGATTCATTCCGGCATAATCGAGTATCCAGGCTAACATTGAACTGGTTGTCGTTTTGCCATGGGTGCCAGACACAGCAAGTACCCAGCGATTTCTCAAAATGTTCTCTGATAACCATTGTGGGCCAGAAATAAACGGTAAATTCTGGTTGAGTATTTCTTCCATCAAGGGATTGCCGCGTGTAATCACATTACCGATTACAAATATATCTGGCTGAAGTTTGATCTGTTGGGGTGAATAACCGGCTATCAATTCGATACCCTGGGATTCTAGCTGAGTACTCATCGGTGGATAAACGTCCTGATCACAACCGGTGACCTTGTGCCCTGATTCGCGTGCAATTGCCGCTATTCCACCCATAAAAGTGCCACAAATCCCTAGTATATGAATATGCATTGTTCGCCCTAAAAAATTCTGATCATTTTTTACTTAATCACACCTATGATTGGTATTCTTCTAGAATTATAGTGGATTAGATAGGCCATAGTAGCTAGGTCATCGATTTCTTATCGAGCTGATCACAAAATTTGTTGTCTTTGAGCGATTCGTTTGTATTTTAAGTTACTTTTTGTCTGTGAAAAATACTCAAATTCCTGCTTCAAAGTACCGAGGTCGGTTTGCTCCATCCCCAACCGGCGCTCTACATTCTGGTTCACTGGTTGCCGCAGTAGGGAGTTATCTTGATGCGAAATCAAATCATGGCGACTGGCTGGTCAGAATTGAGGATCTTGATTGGCAGCGGGAAGTGCCTGGGGCAGCCAGTGAAATTTTACGTACGCTTGAACGATTAGGTATGGAATGGGATGGTGATGTGATTTATCAAAGTCAACGCTCTGATGCTTATCAGGCTGCATTGGATACCTTGAACAGGCAAGGTTTTATCTATCCCTGCATTTGTTCTCGGAAAGAAATCGCTGACTCCAGTATGATGGGTGTGAGTGGTCCTATATACGCGGGTACCTGCCTTAAGAATCCTGTTCCTGTCCATGGCGCACATGCACTTCGTATTCGAACCCATAATGATCGAATTGAGTTTAATGATATTTTGCAAGGATTTTATTCCCAGAAGCTCAAAGATGATATGGGTGATTTTGTCTTGCGTCGGGCCGATGGTATTTACGCTTATCAACTAGCCGTGGTGGTTGATGATGCTGAACAAAATATCACGCATGTCGTGCGTGGTGCTGATCTGCTCGACTCGACACCACGCCAGATATTTTTGCAGCAACTGCTGGGTTATTCCACACCTCAATATTTACATTTACCTGTTGTGACCAATGCGAGTGGGGAAAAGCTCAGTAAACAAACTGGTGCTGCTCCGATTGATTTATCGAATGCACTCGTGCACTTGATCAATGCATTGCAGTTTCTAGGCCAGAACCCACCCATAGAGATGAGTGAAGGTACTATTTCTTCCTTTTGGCGGTGGGCTCATGAGCATTGGCGAGCAGATCAGATTCCTCATCCATAGCATAGCTATGGATGACATCGGGTGTTGAAGGAAATTTATCAGGAAAAGAATGTATTTATGCTAGGCTGCGCATATTATAAATGTATGGATTCAGTAAACTGAGTAATTCCTGCAAGAGCCGATTTTAGACTGATTCAGAGAAGAAACTGATATTCTTTGAGCCTATTGACTAAGGAGACAAGGTGACACTTTTGCCCTTTTATATACCCAAGCAAAAGCGATTGAAAGTAGTCATTATCGGTGGAGGGTATGCCGGTATTGCCGCATTGACGACTTTTTCGCGCTACGCGCCCGATACTGACATTACAATTATTGATCCCAAACAGCAGCATATAAAAATTACTCACTTGCAGGAAACATTCCGCTACCCACTAGCAGATTTTCTGGTTCCCTTTGCCGATATCGAGAAGCGTTACAGTTGCCGGCATATCGCAGCATCAGTTCATTTTGCGCCAGGCGAACTTAAAAAATATCAGGATAAAAAACAGCTGATCATAAATGAGGAGGTTGTGGATTTTGATTATTTGTTAATTGCTTCTGGTTGTGAATATCGGGCAGCGGATCATGGCGATAATGTGCTGAGTTTGCGGGATTTCACGACTTCGGCCGGCTCTGAATTATTAACCCAGTGGCTTAGCAAAAATATTCAATCTGAGCAATCCATTTCTGTGGTGGGGGGAGGGGCGACAGGAATACAGTTTTTATTTGAAATAAAACAATTTCTTCACCGCACAAAAAATAAAGCTGAATTACGTTTGATTCACGCAAGTCAACATGTGCTGGAACAGTTTCCCGATGGATTTAATACTTATGTGCAGTCCCGTATGCATGAAATGGATATTGCTTTTTACCCGAATACTTCTTATCTCGAGCAACAATCTGGCCAAATTTTATTGGCGGATAAACAAACGCAAGAACGATTTGAACTGCCTTCTAGCTTATCAATCTTGTTTTTGGGGATGAAGCAACACGGTATTTTTATTGCCAATGCATTTGGGCAAGTTATCGACGATCAAAAACCTTTGCCCAATATTTTTGCAGCTGGTGATTGCTCTCATTATCAATCCCTGGGTTCTAATACATTAACTGCACAGTCTGCTGTTCGTAAAGGTAAATTGGCGGCACGTAATATATTACGGCATTCAGGCTTTTTCGGATTACTTGAACCATATCTTCACCATGAGCTAGGCTATGTTGTCAGTCTAGGGCCCACTGATGCTGTTGGCTGGCTGGTTGCGGAAGGAAATCTGGTCACAGGTCTGCCAGCACTGACTATTAAAGAGATTGTGGAGGTGCAATATGATTTGTTGGTGGCAGGAATTGATACATACTTGATTTAACAAATCTTGATGTTATGTCTCAATATGCAAATGTAATATTGAGTAAGTTGGTGAAGGTGATATGAGGCATAGAAGCTTCTGCATGACATCATTTAGCGAGCAGTTTTTAATTCGTTTGCACCTGCGTATCAGAAGAAAGATAGCGAAAGACATAATTAGGAGGGGCCGATTCAGTTTCTATTCAGAACGAAATGGCTTGGATTACTTATTAAGTCGACCCCAAAGTATGTATATCGTCATTGATCCTTATTATCGCTGTTGTGCAAGTTCAACGGTAACAGCCGTGACGCTAACTTGTGTTTTTTTCAAAAAATTTTTCTCAGTATGATTTCTCTGGGACTACAATAACCTTCTCAGTGGACCCGGCTGGACCTTGTGTGCCTTGAGGACCTGGTGAGCCCGCTGGTCCCGGTTTACTTTCCGAACGAAATGATAAGCAGCCACTCATTCCGACGATTATTATCGCTACTGTAATTAACTTTAAGCTCTTCATCAGACACTCCTTTTCCATATGGGTTTGAACCAGTAAACATAATAATTTATTGTCGTGATTAAGTCTGTCAGTTACCGAACATTTAATGAGTTACGTTTGCATGTTTTTTCACTTATTTCGCAAACACTTCATTGAATATCTCTGCAAAATATGAACAGAGAGACGGAACGCTTTAATGTTGACCCATTCCGGCACAACCGAGGGACTAAACATCTAACAGAAGTTTACGTTCCGCAAAAAGTCTGATACACGCGCTCTGAAGGTGTGGGTGGCGTACGATAATCGCTATATGCCGGCATATCGTCGTAAGGATTAGTCACTGCCGCAAGCAATTGATGTATTCGTGAGAAATCGCCACGTTCAGAAGCTGCTGCCAGAGCTTCTTCAACAAAGTGATTGCGCGGTATGATCGCGGGGTTGTTCGATCGCATCAGGCAAAATACCTTATTCATGGGCCTGGACTGGCGTGACAGTCTTGCTTGCCA
>CBFGXU010000098.1:0-9298 GCA_965652935.1 uncultured Nitrosomonas sp. | reverse complement strand
TAGCTCACTATCTGTTGGCACGATATTGTATTCCCGATGTGAACTTGAAATGATTCCTTTGATCTTACTGATTATAAAAATAACCGAGGTTAATCTTCAGGATGGTTCACAAAAATTTGTTGAGTCAGTGCAAGACATATAGCATACTAGCTGCGCTTTAATTTTTCGTACCCCTATTCCACAAGATATCGTCCTGATCCTCTATAGAATCTCAAATTTTCACAGGCAATTTAATGTTCATCAGTGTTCTTGATCTTTTTAAAATCGGTATTGGTCCATCCAGCTCGCATACCATGGGTCCCATGGTTGCAGCCAAGGATTTTCGTGACCGCATTCAGAACTTTGTTCTCAGTCACCCTATTCCAGCATTTTTGCAAGTTCGCTGCACTTTACGCGGATCACTGGCATTCACGGGAAAGGGCCATGCCACCGACCGTGCGGTGACATTGGGTATGCATCAATATACACCCCAAGGATTGGCGAAACTGGATGTCAATGCACTGTTTGAAAAACTCTGGCAGCAAAATACGATTCAGCTCAATGCATCCACATTGATTCACTTCAATCCACCTGAAGATATCATTTTCGATCGCGGAGAACCGCTGCCGGAACATCCGAATGGCATGATTTTCCACTTGCTGGATGGAACTGGAAAAATTTTGTTGACAGAGACTTATTTTTCGATTGGTGGGGGTTTTATTACTACTTTGTCTGAAATTGGCCAGCTGGTTGCGCCCATCAAAATGGAAGCCAGTTCCTGTGGTTTTCCCTTTAATTCCGCCAATCAGATGATGAAAATGTCCGGTGACAGCGGCTTATCGATTGCCGCTATGAAGCGCAGCAATGAGCTGGAGCGCGTAAGCGAAACAGACTTGAATATTCGATTGGATGCCATCTGGGATGCGATGTGCACCTGCCTTGAAAATGGCCTGATGGCTGAAGGCCGATTACCAGGCGGGCTTAACATCAAACGGCGCGCTCATTCTTTATATCAGCAGTTACAAAACAGTCCGCAGAAAGCCAACCTGAATGACTGGCTATGTGCATACGCCATGGCGGTGAATGAGGAAAATGCAGCCGGTCATATGGTGGTCACAGCACCGACCAATGGAGCGGCGGGTGTCATACCGGCAGTTATTTACTATGCAGTGAAGCACGAAGGCGCAACTCCGGAGCAAGTGCGCGATTTCCTGCTGGTGGCAAGCGCGATCGGTGGATTGATCAAGCATAACAGTTCGATTTCCGGTGCTGAAGTAGGTTGCCAAGGAGAAGTAGGTTCTGCTTCAGCCATGGCAGCGGCAGGGTTATGTGCTATCAAAGGCGGGACTACCGAACAAATTGAGAATGCCGCAGAAATCGCATTGGAACATCATTTGGGTATGACGTGCGATCCCGTAGGCAGCCTGGTGCAGGTGCCCTGCATCGAACGCAACGGCTTTGGCGCCATCAAGGCATATACCGCTGCATCACTGGCAATCCGCGGTGATGGCCAGCATTTTATGTCACTGGATAATTGCATCGCCGCGATGAAACAGACAGGACTTGAGATGTCGGTCAAATACAAGGAAACGTCGTTGGGCGGACTGGCAGTCAGTATTACTGAATGTTAATCAGCAATCACTTATCCTTTTGCAATTGACTGATTCCATGCCTGAAGATTCTGACAATAAAGAAAACGCTCAGCACCACGACAGGAATAGCGATACCGGTTAGCAACTCGACATTCAGGTCCTGACCTGCCGCTTTAAGCGCTTTTAATCCATAACCCAAAATACCCAGCAGGTAATAACTCAGCACCACAACAGACAAGCCTTCGACCGTTTCCTGCATGCGTAATTGCACATGAGCGCGATCGTCCATCGATTTCAGCAAATCTCGAATCTGTGCCTCCATGGATAGGTCAACCCGTGTGCGCAGTAATGCCGATGCACGTCCCAGGCGCATCGATAGCGTCTCGAGTTTGGTATGCACCAACTCGCAGGTTCCCATCGCCGATGACAATCGCTGAATCATGAATTCCTGCAACATCTGCAATCCTTCAATGCGCTCTTCCCGTAATTCTGTAATGCGCAGCTTCACGATATTGTAATAAGCCCTGGACGCATTAAAGCGATGACTGGTCTGCGCCGACAAACGCTCGATTTCTGCCGCGAGACGAGTTAGCTCATCCAGCAAGCGCTGTTCATCCTCAATACTGGTCATTTCCACATTGTCGGCAATCAGCGCAGCCAGACGCTGATCAGCCCGTGCCAATTGCGGAATGATCTTGCGGGTAATCGGCAGCGGCAGCATCGCCAGCATGCGGTAAGTCTCAATTTCAAGCAGGCGTTGTATCAGTCGCCCAACCTGACGGCTGCGCAAGTTTTCATCATGAATCAAAATGCGGCCAAAATTATCCTGATGAATCTGATTATCACTCCATACACTGGCAGCTCCACCGGCTACTTTGGAACCGATTACCGTTCCGGAAGCAAATAAAGTGGCTAATTCATGCAAGCTGCGTTTGGGCCGTGACCGGTCTTCCAGAGCAATATGCGTGGCTACCAGCAACTCGCCGGGCAAACGAACCAACCACTCCTGCGGCACATACTCAATTGCAGGATGCTCGAAAGGGACCTCAAATGGCTTCGCACGATAAACGGTATACGTCGAATATTCGGTATGGCGCTCCCAGCGGAGGCGAAACTCACCAAAATCCGCACTGAAATCATTCTCATGCAGATTAGGCGGACTCATGCCATAACGTTCGCATAATTCACCAATCAGCTTGCGTTCCTGATCAACCCACAGACGTTCAGACATTAATACCAAATGGGAAAGCTGCACAGGTGGCGCCAACAATTCATACGCCACCGTATTTAACTCAGAATGTAACTCCAGCCTTTCTGAGTATTCCGGAATATTTAATAAATTTTCTTTAGAGAGATTTCTGGCTTCAGTAATCAATGAAGATAGCGAGGTAGAATTCATAAAAATGCCCCAACTGGACTGAATGGGTTGTAACATACTTGATTTTCATTATCAATAGATGAACCTTTGATGACAGAGCTTTGCAAGGAAGCGAAAGGCCTGTATGACGAGCCTTTCCTGAAGAAGAAATTAGCACGGTTTTTTTCATCCAGTTTTATCAGTACATTTTTCATAGCGATCTGTGTATGATAAGTTTGAAGATTCTCAACATTTTTGTGAAATCTCTTTTTTAGCAACCGATAAACCGGATCAATACAGGAAACCTCATGGGCGCCATTTTCTTTTATATTTTCATTTACTTCGTAGGATACTACGGCTCCAATATTCTGAATATGCTAACGGTGCGTCCGTTAATCACTAACCGTTACCTGGCTGCATTACTGCCTGTGTATGGCGTCGCTTTGACGCATGCCTACGTGATTGTCAGCAGTCCGCCCCCTCAGGGAACGGACATTACGGTGGAATATGCGCTTCTGGTCTTTATTACACTGCCGGTCGTGGTGGTCACACTGGGTGCGGCTTATTTCATGTGGAACAGCAAAAGTAAACACGATACCCCAGCAAGCGATGATAAAGAATCTGTTGATGTCACTAATGCTGAAACCAGCGATAGTGAAACATCCGATGAAAACTTAGTCAATAAAGAAATAAATACTGACAAGAACAAAGATAACAAAGATGCCTAATGGCTCATAAAAGTATTTGTTGATGCCCATTTAATTGTTATTTTCCTGCAGAACACCCCTCTTGCCAAGCATGAGGGTTCTTTCACACCGCTGTATCTACGTTCTGTCGACAATCACATGTTCCTTTTGGGCGCTGAGTGTGCCTTGTTCAATGATTGCCAGTGTCAATCGCGAAATCGCCACCCGTTTACCTGTAGCCTCTTCAATAATATCCGTTTGCCAGACTTGGGTACGGCGGCCGGTATGCAGCGGTGTGCAAATACCGATGACATGACCTTTTGTGACAGCACGGATGTGATTAATATTCAGCTCCAATCCAACTGCACGATATTTTTCCGGATCAATCATCATCCAACCCGATACACTGCCCAGCGTTTCGGATAAAACACAACTGGCCCCGCCATGCAGGATACCGAATGGTTGCGTAGTACGTTTGTCGACAGGCATACGCGCCTTCAGAAAGTCCGGCCCCAGTTCAGTAAATTGAATGCCAATATGCTCGCCCATATTGGCATTACGCAGACCTTCCAGATACTCAACGGTGTAATCTTTAAACCAAATAGCACTCATGAAACATTCCTTTTTATTGTCGTAACACTTCAGCATTTGCTTTTGATGGAAACAGCCTTGGCTGATCAGAAGAAATTATCCCTCTTTTCTTTTGGCTTGGGTATTTATCCGGTACCACCATTGTTAAATCATTCAAATCCTCTGCAGATACAAAGCTTACTGTGGAATAAGGCTTTGCAATTGAGAACCTTGACCCGGTGATAGGCCCGTTTTTTTCTGACTTAAAAACGTGTATCGAGGTCTTGCTTTCAATGCTTTTCGAGCTTATTCAGCCCCTCGGCACTGGCTGCGATGAGGTCCCTGGCAGCGCTGAAGTCACTTACGGATTTCCGCAACGCTGGTATTGTTACCTGATAACTTTGAGAGGAAAATTTACAGAAACTGAAAAAGCAAAATTGCAAATCAGCGAGCTTATAAAGCACAACGTTTAGGGATCAGTATAATTCTGATGTTTTAAACGTTCTGCATTGAATTAAAAGAAAGCCCGTTAGAACGGGTCAACTCCAAATTGCGCGTGGGGTGGGCCGTCCATCGGCGGGTTCGTCGACGTGGCACGCCGAAGCTTAACCGAGCAGCTCGAGGTTGTTGATCACGCGGGCAACGGCGAATACATACCAGGCGTCTAACTCGGCGCGCCGGCGTTCGTCGTTGGTGCGCACGTAGCCTTCGAGTGTCACGACATTATTACTGCACTTGACATCGATTTGCTCGGGCTGCACGAACGGATCCATCTCGAGCACCAGACGCACGGCATCGATGACTTCGTAGTCAGTATCCTCCTCCTGAGGCACGACGTCGAGCGAGTTGACAACGTCTCGACAGCCGGGTGTCCACCAGGCAAGCACTCCGGCTAGGCGCTTGTGTGAAAGGCTGATCACTGTGCCATCAAGCGTGATGATCCCGTCATTAACTTCGAAATCAATCGATCCGCTCCCGTCGGGCGGCGCCTCGCGCAGTGTCTCGAGTTTGCCATTGGCAGCGCGAATCGTACGAATCGTACAGTTGCGCAGCTCGTTCGCGTTAAGCAAGAAGTTGGCAAACGAGTCGCGGATTGCGCCATCACCGCGCCGCTCGGAGGGCAAGACGCGCAATCGGTCGATGACGCCGCGTGTGCCTTCAATCGCGCCCGCCGCTTCGAGGGCGAGCTTCTTGGCGGCAATGTCCGCGACCTCACCCTCCATCACCACCGCGCCTTGCTCCACGCTCACCTTCACTGGATAGCGATGTAGGTTGATGCGCGGCTCGTTTTCAAGGGTCTGATGAATACGCTTTACTATAGCTTGGGTTTCGTCCATTTCGATCTCCATGTCACTCGATTCGAGGTATAGTAAAAATAAACTCTCTTCTTCATGGAAATCAAAGTACAGGAAAGGGAATGGAGTGTCAAACCTTGGCAAGCAATCAACAATTCAGGAATTTGTGTTCAATCGACAGCAAAATTACTGGATTCAGATCATTTTTTCTTTTCGACGAAAGAGCGCAAACAGAACACTCAGTCCAGTTTTAAAGTAGGCTCAAAGTAGCGCGTTTTGTATCAGAAAGTTAAAAATGTTCAAAAAATTGCACTGGTGCTCTGTCCAGCATCCGCCCCTGCTCAAGCCTTGATTTGATGGGCCGTGATCGTGTACCTGAAGGTGTCGGGGTTCAGCTGGTCCAGCACTTTCCCGTCAGTCTCCCCGTTCGGATACATGAGATACGCGATCTTGGTCCGGGAGTTCGGCAAAACGACGTCGTGAGCGACGTTGTAAGCGAGCCAATTCATTTCCCAGGCACCGAACAGCCTCCTGCGCATCGCCACGACTTTCGGATCATTGATCTGCAAGTTACCAGGCGGCTCCTCTAGCACCACTTTGCGCACGTCTGCGGGATCGACCGGCACCCAGCCTATACCCTGAGCGAAAAATTCCGCGCGACAATGCTGCCCCTTGCTCGCGTTGGCACTGCCGAGTCCGAGGCTCTTATAGCCTAGCTGCGAAGGCGCAACGCGCACCCCATAGATATCACGCGCTGCTACCCCGACTGACCGCGTCAGACCGACGAATAGTGCGTTGAGATCGCCGCATTTGCCGCCGAAATAGCGCGTTTCCAGCATCGTCTTGATATCACCCCAGCCGCAACCCTTGACCTTGGGATCGCGAAAAGTATTATCCACGACCCACTCGTAGATCGCACGCGCCTTTTCAATGTCCGTCCTGGCGTTCCGGATAATGTCTCGCGCGGTTTCACGCACAATGCCGTCGGTCGGAATAAGTTCCGTCGGCTCAGTGTAGAGGCTCATTTCGGCTCGCGAGAGGCTGGGCGCATTCGGGTTAGGCCTGGAGAAATCTACGACGCGATCGCGCGTCGCGAAACGGCTGCTCACCTCGAGTACCGGGTCTTTCTCGCCCTCCTCCCACTCCACGTAGAGCATCTCCGCACTGTATTTCAACTCGGTAATGACCTTCATCTGCGCGTTGCCGCTCCATGTGTTGCCGAGCGGCATGTGCCAGTCGGTCTTCGCTGTGTACGGCAGCGGAACCCAAGCGCGTGAAATACCGGAAGGATTGGCAATTTCCAGCTTCGTGACCACCTCGTAAGTGCGCCAGCCCTCCTCCTGCACGGTGGCGATCGCTTGGCGTACGGTTGGCAGCCCGGCAATAAATGGAGTCGCAAGAGCAGCCTGCAAGAAAGTGCGTCGTTTCATGTGATCCTCTCCCTATTCAATAAATCCGACCCGCGCAAAGCCGGGCCTATAGTGTGGATACCACGATTGTGGATAAATTTCGTGTGCCCGATGGGCTAGAATGAGTACACCAGGCGCGCCCACAGCTATATAGCGAAGCAAATAGTTTTTTTACCGCCCTATTCAAATTTAGCGCCCTTGTTTTTGATATTGAAGATAACCAAGGACATCCTTTCTTGAACCTTTAAAACAGGGAATCACTTGGCGGCGCTCAAGAGAATTTAAATAAAGCGGATCATAATAATATTTAACAAGTTTTTCGATCCATACTTTATTCGATCGAATCTCGTTCATGTTCAGAAAATCCAACCGTGCATTTTCCAAATCACCCCATACCTCCTGAAATCTCTCTCCTCCCAATTTTCTGCTGATCATTTGTAATGAATTTTTATATTTTTCAAATATCAGAAGAGCTTGATTGTGCAAAATTGCCTGGACTCCTTTAGTCTCAACGAACTGTTGTTGAGCTACCTGCCTTTGAGGTTCCATTGTTATTAACGGTTGCGGTTTCCATTTTTGCCCTTGCCGTATCTGTTGCGCATGGCCGAGCGCAGTGTTGAGGACGTAATCCTCAAAAATATTTTCCACTCGTGCTTCAAAAGGTTCATCCAGCCAAATCACTTCTGAAGACCTCATGCTAGCAAAGAAGCTTGCGGGCAGGCAAACCTTGCCGATAAGTCGGCTTTCATCCTCAACCATTAGGAATTCATCCGATTGAATCCGGTTTTCTAATTTGAGCAAACTCACCGCCAACCGATTTTCAAAATCAATCTGTGTCGGCTGTGGGATTGAGAGTCCCCCAAAAGCGGAGCCACGATGCCGGGCGATAGCTTCTAAATCAAGAGCAGGATAAATATCCCTCACTTCATGAATCAGCTTGGTTTTTCCACTACCCGTAGGCCCTGTAATCACCAATAGTTTCTTGTCTTCACTAAACTTATCAATAGCATCCATCAAGAATTGACGCGCCATTTTATAGCCGCCAGCAATCAGGGGGCTTTCAACACCTGCCTCTTTTAGCCACTGTTGAGTAGTCTGCGACCGCTTACCTCCCCGAAAACAATAAAGCACGGTCCGGGGATTCTCCTGCACAAACCTCAGCCACTGATCCAGACGGCTCTGTTTCACAATACCTGAAATAATCTGATAGCCCAGACGGACTGCGGCCTCCTGACCTTGATTCTTGTAAGTAGTGCCAATCAGCGCACGCTCTTCGTTATTGAGTATGGGAATGTTGACAGATCCAGGAAGAGAGCCTTGCAGAAACTCCACCGGCGCGCGCACGTCGATCAACGGTGTTTCCGTTACAAGTAATTCTTTTAATTGATCAATGCTGATATTTTGATTATTCAAAGACCACCGCTTTATCTTGACGAGGCAAAACCTCTCCAACAATCTCAGCAGATTTAAACCTGGTGCGCAAGGCTTGAACCATGGCATGACTTAATTCATCGGAGACACTCAATAACAAGCCTCCGCTTGTCTGGGGATCATGAATTAAAAGCCTGTGAAGACTATCCAGTTCTGAAACATCGATATTAGGTGCCGTATATTCCGCATTTGTCTTGTGGGCTTTCGTTAAAAAAGAGTTTTCCAAGCAGAAAAAAGTCTTAGTAAACCGCGGAAGTTTTTCTGTCTGAATTTTTAAAGTCACCTGACTGGCGTTAGCAAGCTGCATGGAATGACCGGAAAAGCCAAAACCTGTGATATCCGTCGCTGCGTGAACCGCTGCTTGTAAAGCCGGCGTCATGCAATCAATAGCATTATTGACCGTAGCCATACTATGCAAAGCCTCCATGATATCCTCCTCTTGAGACTGCCGTCTTTTTAAAGAAGCGGTCATGGTTCCTGTCCCTAACGCTTTGGTAAGGATCAAATGGTCGCCTATTTTAGCTCCCGCATTGGTCCACACTTGAGTTGGATTTACAAATCCAGTGACCGACAGGCCGAATTTCAAGGTATCATCATCAATAGAATGGCCACCGACGAAATTGGCCCCAGCCTCTGCGATCTTATCACTGGCGCCTTGCAAAACATCAACAATGATGTGCTCAGTCATGCTAGCCAAAGGAAATGCCAAAATTCCCATGGCAGTGGCTGGTTTACCCCCCATCGCATAAACATCACTGAGGGCATTTGCCGCCGCAATTTCACCAAAAAGTTTCGGGGTGTCCACGATAGGCGTGAAAAAATCCAAAGTTTGAACCAAAGCGATTTCTTCATTGATTTTATAAATCGCAGCATCATCAAAAAGCCCCCCATCCACCAATAAAGCGGGATGCGCTGCCGGAAATCTCACTTGTTGCAAAATTCGACGCAGTTCTGAAGCCGCAACCTTAGCGGCACAGCC
>CBFGXU010000097.1:0-9509 GCA_965652935.1 uncultured Nitrosomonas sp. | reverse complement strand
CCCTTATCTGACTCTGGAAGTTGATGCCTGTACCGGTTGCCCCTGGATGATTGCTAATTATACAAGTCAGCTCGAGCAAAAACGGAACCGTTTTGTATATGCCATGAAAAAAGCTGGATTTGACACCACTCGATTAAACATCGAAACTATTCACCCTGCGCCCCATGTATACGGCTATCGCAATCGGTGTCAGGTAAAAACGGACGGCGTGAAACTGGGTTTTGTATCCGAAAACTCATATCAGATCGCACCGATCAATGATTGCATGGTATTGAATGACAAATGCCGGAATCTGCTAAAAACTGCTCTGCAGCAATTACCTAACAAGATATGGCAAGCGAATTGTGAGCACAACCGGCAATTTATTGAATTAGATGATGACATGCAGATCAATGAAATTTGCCTCAATCAGAAACGTCCTTTCAAACAAGGCAACACGCACCAAAATGTGCGAATGCAAGCATGGCTGAGAGAGAAACTTGCACGTAATCCGCATCTAGGCAAAGTGGTGGAATTATTCTGCGGTTCGGGAAATTTCACCCAAATCATCGCGCAATCGCACTGCACAGCGATTACCGCTTACGAATCCGAACATAATGCGATTGAAATCTTGAAAGCCAAAAATCTTGCCAAAGTAACCCCCCGGATGGCTGATCTTTTTGGTTCCTTTGTCTGGAAAAGTCTGCAAAAGGAGGTGAGCGATGCAGAAACTCTGGTACTCGATCCCCCCCGCGCTGGATTAAAAAAACATCAAGGTTTATTTGCAAGCTTTGCCGCTCTAAAAACGATTTACTATATCTCTTGCAATCCGGAAACTTTTGCCCGCGATGCCTGGTTTTTTAACCAAAATGGTTGGTCAATTACTGATATTCAACTGATTGATTTATTTCCACATACTCCACATATTGAAGTACTGGCGGAATTTATAAAGAAATAACCGCTGAAAGCACAAGCTTAATGAAGGCAGTCGTTGCACTGTTTAGCATTGTCATTGCCTTATCTCCTCATTCCAGCTGGACTTACACTCTTATTTGAAAGTAAAACACAGAATAACTCACAATTGTGAAGAAAAGTAGTGTTAGAATTCTAGCGCTTAGCTGATTAATCTAATTGAGAAGTCAATAATATAGATTAAAAAGTTTCGACGAGATTTGCCCTTTCTTTGAGTTACTTTGAATATGGCAAGTATGAAATAAAACTTATGATCAAATAACCATTACTACAAAGGATATATAAAATGTTTGAAAGTTTAAAAAATCTGTTAAAACATTTTACAGGCAGTCAAGAAAGAGAATTTACAGCACCTGCTGCAGGCGGTCAGCAATCAGAACCAACGCCACATGCTGATAGCAGCGTTCAATATCACACGTTAAGCAAATTTAATTTAGGTCTAGGCACCATCGGCCCTGCAAATCGGAAAGATATCGATCACAACACATTAAGCGACATGTATCAATCGATTGCAGCCGGTGAATTTAATATACCGGTAAAAGGTATGGTTCCGGAGATTTGTGTCGATGGCCGAACAGACAAGGATGGCAAACGCAAAGAGGCACCTTCAGCTGCCGGCGGCACCCTGAGTATTGTCTATGGCAGCGATCTCGGCGGTGTGACTGCAAATGAGAGCAATGAAACCCAATTGACCATTCAAACCATTAACTTACTTAAAGAAAAAGGGCACTCTACGGGCGTGCATGGGGATGATCACAGCAGCTGTGGTTGTGGCGCCTGCGCAAAAGCAGAAACCATCTATCAACATATCACCGAACGCATCAATGACATGGCATCACTGACCAGCCAATATGGCATCAATCTTACCGAGGCGGAAAAGGAATCTATCGTTCAGAAAGCCAAAAACCGCTTGAACCAGCCTGGTTTTTTTGCCGAAGATAGAGCCTCTATTCTGCACACAGCGCAGCAAAACGGTTCAATCTGTGAGGAATTGGTCGGTGTACATAATGAGCTAGGCATTGCCTTGAACACTAAACCCGGCACGACGGTTGATCGTTCGGCAATCCGCGCTAAATATGGACCACAATATGATATGTTTGTGGTCGATGCATGGGCATTTGGAACGGCGGCGAAAGAAGTCAACCCTACTGGCGATGACCAGGATACGCAACGCATCACCAAAGCGATTACGCTACAAAATGTAGCGACTGCATCCGTTTTGGGTCATGGTTCCTTGTGTATCATTCCTATCGCTTAATTCACGAACTAAAGGAAAGGCGCAAATTTGGTTTTTTAAGAATTTCAAATTTCAGTTTTGCGCCTGCTTCTGAAATCACCCTTCACTATAGGTTAGATTGTTGATGAACAGATAGTTTGCGAATGGCTTCTGCATTACTGCTTGAAAACACCTTCTCGGCCGCCTGCTGCCAAGGTAACCAAATGGCGTTCAAATGTTCCCTGTCAGCAATCCTGATCGGGATCATGCTGGGCAAGCACAAACCGAATACATGCTCGGTGTTGAATTTGACACCAGGCGCATAACGCCAGCGCCATTCTTCATATATTTCATACTGGTTTTCAATCTGCCAGTCCGTCAGCGCATAATTGGCAGCGTTAATCCCCGTTTCTTCGTAAACTTCACGCAACGCGGTTTGATCCAGTGTTTCACCCGGATTCTGGCTTCCCGTGACTGATTGCCAGTAACCTGGGTGATCAGCGCGTTCCAATAACAATACCTGTAGATCCGCCGTATAGATGATGATCAAAACTGAGACCGGTATTTTATACATCAAACGCTATCAGATAGGATTAGTCATCAGCCTGGTATGATTCCAGTTTGGCGCAGGCGAATGTTTAATTCTTTTAATTGTTTTTCATCTACCGTACTCGGTGCGTGGGTTAACAAGCATTGCGCACGTTGTGTTTTAGGAAATGCAATTACGTCACGAATCGATTCTGAACCTGTTATCATGGTCAGAATGCGATCCAGACCGAATGCAATACCTCCATGTGGAGGAGCGCCGTACTGCAATGCTTCCAATAAAAAACCAAACTTCTCTTGTGCTTCCTGTTCTGAAATATTCAAAGCACGGAATACCTTGGACTGAACATCCTGGCGATGAATCCGCACCGAACCCCCACCGATTTCGGAACCATTCAACACCATATCATAAGCTTTGGAAAGGGCACTGCCAGGATCAGTTTCGAGCAAATCCTCATGTCCATCAGCGGGTGAAGTAAAAGGATGATGCAGCGCTTGCCAGCGATTTTCTTCCTCATCGCGTTCGAACATTGGAAAATCAATTACCCATAGCGGTTTCCAGGCAGCTTCGGCATGACCGTGCTGATGACCAATTTTAACCCGCAAAGCACCTAAAGATTCATTGACGATTTTAGCTTTATCAGCACCAAAGAATATCAAATCTCCATTCTTTGCTTTGGTGCGGGTCAGAATCGTTTTAATCGTTTCTTCCGGCAGAAATTTCAGGATCGGCGATTGCAAACCATCCATGCCATCAGCCAGATGATTGACTTTGACGTAAGCCAGACCTTTAGCGCCGTAGATTGCCACAAAATTCGTATAATCATCAATTTCTTTACGCGACAATTCACCACCCTTCGGTACGCATAAGGCCGCGACACGGCCATCCGGTTTTTCCGCTGCCTCACGAAATACTTTGAAAGGCACATCCTTCATGATGTCAGTCAATTCAGTGAATTCCAGTGGAACACGTAAATCCGGCTTATCCGAGCCGTATTTGAACATGGCTTCTGCATGGGTTAAACGCGGAAATGGATGAGGTAGATCTACATTGCTTACGGTCTTGAAG
The DNA here is from genome assembly GCA_965652935.1 of uncultured Nitrosomonas sp. Taxonomy (GTDB): domain Bacteria; phylum Pseudomonadota; class Gammaproteobacteria; order Burkholderiales; family Nitrosomonadaceae; genus Nitrosomonas. The sequence goes on along the minus strand of CBFGXU010000097.1, from coordinate 5,727 downwards.
AGACCGCGTATCATCTCTTCCATCAATGACATGATTTCATTCGCAGACAGGAAAGAGGTTTCGATATCGATCTGAGTGAATTCCGGTTGCCGATCCGCGCGCAAATCTTCGTCCCGGAAACAACGGGTTATCTGATAATAGCGATCAAACCCTGACACCATCAGAAGTTGCTTAAATAACTGCGGTGATTGGGGCAACGCAAAAAAATGACCGGCATTAACCCGTGACGGTACCAAATAATCTCTCGCGCCTTCCGGTGTGGATTTAGTCAGCATCGGTGTCTCAATGTCCAGAAACCCATGCTGATCAAGAAACACACGCACCGCCATCGCTACTTGATGACGCAGACGGAGATTGGATTGCATCACTGGGCGCCGCAAATCAAGATAACGGTGCTCGAGCCGCACAACCTCGCTGATATTGTCCTCATCCATCAGAAAGGGCGGCGTCAGCGAAGTATTCAGCACTTCAATTTCTTCCACCAGAACCTCAATCTCGCCACTGAATAAAGACGCATTGATCGTTCCCTCAGGCCGCTTCCTTACTTTACCTGTAATTTTCAGTACGAATTCATTGCGTATTTTTTCCGCTATCTGAAATGTTTCCACATTGTCAGGATCGCACACAACCTGGACCAAGCCTTCACGATCACGCAAATCGATAAATATCACGCCACCATGATCCCGGCGCCGGTGAACCCAGCCAAAAAGTATGACAGTTTTATCGAGATATTCGGTATTAATGGCGCCACAGTAATTTGTACGCATAATTCTGTTCAATAGTCTGAATGGTAAAGTATGGTTGATTGTTTGTGATACCGCCAACGATCCAATGCCTAAAATAAAGATTTGTCCGTGCTATCAATCATTAATCACAAAGAGTCCACGCTAGCTCCAACTCTCTTAATCAACGGTAGTAGCAGAGGCGGAACTGCTTTCTTTCTTTTCAGGGACATCCGAAGCATTAGATGCTGCTGATGGTGTGCTTTCTGCATTATCTTTGGTAGTCGACTTAGTTTCCACCTGTTTTGACTTGTTATTCTTGAAGTCAGTCACATACCACCCGCTGCCTTTCAGTTGAAACCCGGCAGCAGATATGAGTTTGGTATAGTTGCTGCTGCCACAAACAGGACATGCAGCAATGGGTGCATCGCTGATTTTTTGCAAATGTTCTTTCTCGGCACCGCATGAATTGCAAAGATATTCATAAATAGGCATAAAAATTTCCAACAATCCAAAAATGAGAAACCGGAGATTATACCTTAACCAGCTTTTTTTAAGAATTTAATGCAATGAACAATATCAAATACCTCAGGAATAACTTAATTCAACCGTCTTTTCCACCACAGTTTAGTAAGGGGTTTTACGGATCTTGAACAGAAACAGAATCCATGAGAGTACGAGTTCCATCACGAAGAATATCAGTACGACAAAGACAATCTGCTCCATACTGATTCCCAGCAATACTTTGCATCCCAGGAGCGGAAACAGGGATTCTGGAATCTGATCCAGCCCCAATGCCATGGAACTGGATGCCAAGCCCATACGTCTCTTGATAAAACTCGAGGTGAGATCTCCTGCCATCGATAACATACCAAACAGTAAACTGGTTAACAAAGGTATTGTAAAAATGCTGCCGATAAGAATCGACATTAATAACGCGGATATGAGACCCCGAAACGTTTTTGATGAGCCCAGAACAGGCTTCCCATCAAAAAATAGCTGATTGCCGTCAATAGGACAATCAAATCGATTGCCAGCAAGTTTAGCAAGTAGAATAGGTGCTCCGTTCACGCCCATCAACCAAACCAGCAAAATCATTTCCTGTTGCAGTTCTTCCATTGGATGAACTAAAGGTAGAAACAACTAGTAAAAGGCAAAAAACAACGTTCGTTTTATTAAATGGAATCCAGATTAATTGTTCTTCTATTCCCACTCAATGGTTGCTGGCGGCTTACCGGAAATATCGTAGACAACGCGGTTGATGCCGCGAATTTCATTGATAATCCGGTTAGAAACCTTGCTTAACAAGGAGTATGGCAATTCCGCCCAGTTGGCGGTCATGAAATCCTGGGTCTGCACTGCTCTGAGGGCAATTACGTATTCATAGGTACGTCCATCACCCATCACGCCCACGGATTTGACCGGTAAAAAAACCGCAAAAGCTTGCGATGTTTTTTCGTACCAGCCCGAATGTTGCAATTCTTCAATAAAAATTTGATCCGCTTGCCTTAATAACTCGGCATACTCATATTTGACCTCGCCTAGAATCCGCACGCCCAATCCGGGTCCGGGGAATGGATGGCGGAATACCATTTCGCGCGGCAAATCAAGGGCCAAGCCTAATTCCCGTACTTCATCCTTAAATAATTCACGCAACGGCTCGAGTAACTTGAGGTGGAGTGTTTCAGGCAGCCCCCCTACATTATGATGCGACTTGATCGTATGAGCTTTTTTGGTCTTTCCGTGGGCAGATTCAATCACATCAGGATAAATGGTGCCTTGCGCAAGCCATTTGGCATCGCTGATTTTGGCGGCTTCACGTTGAAACACTTCGATAAATTCACGCCCCATAATCCGCCGTTTAGTTTCAGGATCTGTGATGCCTTTAAGATTACTATAAAAATCACGGCTGGCATCGATATGAATCACTCTCACGGCAAGGTAGTTGGCAAAAATCTCCATTACCTGCCTGGCTTCATTGGCACGCAGCAGACCATTGTCTACAAACACGCAAGTGAGTTGATCGCCAATGGCGCGATGAATCAATGCGGCCGCCACCGAGGAATCCACACCCCCGGACAGTCCCAGGATGACCTGATCATTTCCTACCGTTGCACGGATCTTGCCAACTGCCTCATCGACATAATCGGGCATATTCCAGTCATATCCAATACCGCAAATATCATGCACAAAACGGTCAATAATCGCCTTACCTTGAAGTGTATGAGTAACTTCAGGATGAAACTGAATCCCATAAAACTGACGCTTATCATCCGCCATCGCAGCAATGGGTGTTGCTGCGTTATAGGCCATCACCTGGAATCCGGCAGGTAAAGCAACGACTTTATCCCCGTGGCTCATCCAGACATCCAGTACATGATTTCCGGCGGCATTGGTACGGTCTTTAATTTCCTCAAATAACACGTTATCTTGCGTTGTTAGTATTTCTGCATAGCCAAACTCGCGCACCACCGCATTTTCAACAATACCTCCCAATTGCGCCGCCATCGTTTGCATGCCATAACAAATACCCAATACCGGAATATTGAGTTCAAACACGATCTGCGGCGCACGCGGTGTTTCATCTTCAGTGACCGAAGCAGGACCGCCAGATAGTATGATGCCCTTGGGGGAAAATTCCTTGATAAACTCCGCACTGACATCATGCGGATGCAATTCGCAATAAACGTTCGTTTCACGGATACGCCGGGCAATCAACTGGGTATACTGGGACCCAAAGTCCAGAATGAGGATTTTCTGATGCATTGAAATTAATTCTTACTAGACATGATAGTTGGGTGCTTCTTTGGTAATCTGAACATCATGCACATGAGATTCACGAATTCCGGCTGACGTAATTTCAACAAATTCTGCTTTCTCGTGCATATCGGCAATCGTTTCACAGCCCAGATAACCCATACTTGAACGTACGCCTCCCATTAACTGCTGGATGACGCCGGAAATGCTGCCTTTGAAGGGAACGCGGCCTTCCACGCCTTCAGGCACCAGCTTGTCATTGTTTTTTTGCTCTTTTTCTTGGAAATAACGGTCGCTGGATCCTTGCTGCATGGCTGAAAGCGAGCCCATGCCGCGATAGCTTTTATAGGAACGGCCTTGATATAATTCAATTTCTCCCGGTGCTTCGGCGGTGCCGGCAAATAATCCACCCAACATCACCACATTGGCCCCTGCCGCCAAAGCTTTGGCGATATCGCCTGAATAGCGGATACCGCCATCCGCAATGATGGGCACACCACTACCTTTTAATGCTTCGGATACATTATGAATGGCAGTAATCTGCGGAATACCCACACCAGCCACAATTCGTGTGGTGCAGATGGAGCCTGGGCCTATGCCGATCTTGACGGCATCCACCCCATGATCCACCATGGCTCTGGCAGCGGCAGCCGTTGCAACATTTCCGCCGATCACCTGCACTGACGGCAGTTTCTTTTTCACCCATGAGATACGGTCCAGAACACCCTGTGAATGCCCATGCGCCGTATCGACCACAATCACATCGACCCCTGCTTCAACCAGCGCAATCGCACGTTCTTCACTGCCTTCCCCAACGCCGACGGCTGCACCAACGCGTAAACGCTCTTGTTCATCCTTGCTGGCTAACGGGTATTCAGAAGTTTTGATAATATCCTTAACCGTAATAAGACCACATAATTCAAATTGATCATTGACGACCAGCACACGCTCTAGACGGTACTTATGCAACAGCGCCAATACTTCATCACGCGAAGTATCTTCCTTGACTGTCACCAGGCGATTCTTGGGGGTCATAATGTGCTTGATGGCCTGGTCGAGATTGGTTTCAAAACGCAGATCCCGGTTAGTCACGATACCAACTACTTTTTTACCATCCACCACCGGTAATCCGGAAATCTTATGCCGGCGTATCAGCTCCAGCACTTCACGCACGGTCATATTCTGATGGATGGTGATGGGATCTTTCACTACCCCACTCTCGAAGCGTTTGACTTGTGCGACATGCGCTGCCTGGGCCTCTATCGACATGTTTTTATGAATAATACCAATGCCGCCTTCCTGCGCCAAAGCAATCGCCAATGGGGCCTCAGTAACCGTATCCATCGCAGCCGAGACCAATGGAATATTAAGGGTAATGGTGCGGGTTAATTGTGTCGTCAGGCTGACATCGCGGGGCAAAACTGTCGAATGAGCCGGAATTAAAAGAACATCATCGAAAGTAAGTGCTTTTTGAATCAACTGCATGATAACAATCCTTTGCAAAGTGACATTATAGCCAAATCAGCCATAAATTTCGCCCCCCATCAGCTAAATTACAGCATATTTTCAGATCGATTGAATAATGCAATAAACCTTAAGTTACCCAATGCCAAATCCGATGTTCATTAATTATTCACTTCGAGGAGCATTCGATGAAATTTTTTATATGGATTGGGCTTATATGGCTATTCAGTGTAACAGCTAACGCTGAAGTTTATAAATGGATTGATGAGAATGGTAAAACACAGTATACAGATCAGCCGCCTCCACCTGGCTCTGCCAAGGAAAAGCAACGCTTAAATCTCAAATCGGCACCTGCATCAACAAATAATGCAACCAATAAAGCTAAAAGTTTGAGTGAAGAAAGGCTTGAGTTTGACAAACGCCAGCAGCAAAAAAAAGAGGATGAAGCCAAGCAGCTAGCAATAGAGGAAGAAAATAAAAAGAAATGCATTGATGCCCAAGGTCAGCTCAGAATGTACAGCGACTCACCTCGTTTAACCGTACCGGATGGCAGTGGGGGAATCACTTATGTCGAGGATGATATGCGTCAGAAAAAAATTGATGAGGCCAACAAGGCAATTGCAAAATTCTGTAAATAATCCATGCTTGAAAATTAAATGGCTGAATTCAGTTAATTCATGGTGATTATATTTTCTCTGGCAGATACTTCACAGCCTTAGCTGGAGTATCTGCTTCGTATTCAGAGCAGACTAACGGCGCGAACAAAAAAGCAGCAGTCCATCAC
>CBFGXU010000096.1:0-9597 GCA_965652935.1 uncultured Nitrosomonas sp. | reverse complement strand
GTTACAAAGCATTACGAAAAATCCTCTGTTATACCTTCTTCCAAGTTTCAGAATCTGTGACTAGCTATCGTGATTGAGCTCAATGCTGATTCTTGCGCTAAATCAATATGTCAATTTAACTCTGAACATATACTTTCCGTGCAAGTCGGTAATACCTTCTTCTCCTTAATAACTTATCCGTAAAATGGACTGTTTATTAATAAAAGAGATTATGGCGTAGTATCAATGCAAGGAGTTTGTTGGGAAAAAATAACGGAAATGATAATTTCAGACCTATCGAACCAAGGCTGTTGGAAGGATTAATAGCGCTATGAATACCTATCTCTTCTTTTTTTATATGATCGATATCTCTGTATAAAAATGTTTTATGACCGGAGACTTAAATACAACTATGATAGAAAAAGCTCCCCTTAAAATACGCCTATTGGTAGTAGAGAGTTTTGATCTTGTACGTATCGGTTTGCGCGCGCTATTTGAGAATCACACTACGATAAGCATGGTGGCAGAAGCCAATCGTATAGATAATTTGTTCAGCTTGGCGGTGGAACATAAGCCAGATGTGATTCTGGTTGATTTGCAGTTAACTAACGGTGATTGTGCCGTATATCTTTCCAAATTGTTGAATGCTTGCCCCAATAGCAAAGTGCTCGCTTTTTCCGAGCCCAATAATGAGCGTGTTTATTTGCAAATGCTTCGTTCAGGAGTGGCAGGTATTATCGGTAAACATTATTCATGCAAATTGTTATTAAAAGCTATCTATGCTGTCCATGCAGGTCAAATTTTATATGACAGCCATACGTCCAAGCTGATACGGCAAGAACGACTTGGAGTCGATACATCGGCACAGATAGCAACCCGTATCACAGCATCGCATCCACCTAAACTAAGTAGTGGTGAACGTCAAATTGCTCACTTGGCATGTAAAGGCTTATCAGCCAAAGAAATAAGCATGCAATTACTTATTACTGAGAAAACCGTACGTAATCAATTATCCATAATTTATAAAAAAGTCGGTGTCAGAAAGCAGATTGAACTATATCTGAAAGCTTCTTTATATAATTATTTCCAGTAAGCCTATCCATCTCGGGATATCTTGCCCGAAGAATTCAGCAAAAATAGCCATGTACGAGGACAAATGACATCTATGTCTCGAAGAATAGATTTGATAAAATTATTCGTCAGTTAAATTAAGTAGATAGTAGGGGTATTTCTGTAATCTATCTATTCACCGAATCGCGAGTCTCAAAAGAAAAATAAAGTATTAATCGCCAAATGATGACTCAAGATCTTGACTCAGGCTCTGCATCTGCGGTTTCTAAGTAAACCTAAAGGCATGGCTGAGCAATCTCACATAACAATACGCATATTGGTGGCAGAGAGCTTTGAGCTTGTACGCATGGGGTTGCGTGCATTGTTCGAAAACCATCCCGTTATATGCTTGGTGGCCGAAACTAATTGTATAGACGATTTGGCTGATTTGGCCATGCAACATAAACCGGATGTGGTTCTGGTTGATTTGCAGCTAAATAACGGCAATTGTATTGAGCATATTTCCAAATTATTGAGTGCCTGCCCCCAAATGAAGGTGCTGGCCTTTTCTCACAATCACAATGAACAAATATATCTACAAACATTCCGTTCAGGGGCAGTAGGCATTATCAGTAAACACCATTCTTCTGAATTATTGCTGAAAGCCATCTATGCGATTCATGCAGGTCAAGTCTGGTTTGACCGTCATCTCACCAAGCTGCTATGGCAAGCGCAATTTGACGCCCTAACCTCACCGGAAATTCAAACCGATGTTAAAACATTGCCGCCACCAAAACTAAGTGAAAGTGAGCGGCAAGTTGCCTATTTTGCTTGCAAGGGTCTGTCAGCTAAAGAAATAAGTTTGCAACTCTTCGTTACAGAAAAAACGGTACGTAATCAACTGTCAATAATTTATAAAAAAATCGGTGTCAAAAAACAGATTGAGTTATGTCTAAAAGCGCCCCTCTATAACTACTTCCAAGATTCCTGCATGCCCGGGACATTTTTCCCAGAAGATAACGAAAAATAACTGCATATTGGGGACAAATATCATCTATATCTCCGAAAATAGAGTTGATAGAATTATTCTCCCGCTAAATTAAAGATATAGGTTGCATTCTATTAAAGATCATGAAGTATCTTTAATGAGAGCTGTCAGCATCAAAGATATCTACAAATTGTCGGGATGTATTTTTCTGCGCAAGCTTTCGCTTGATAGGTAGTTCACATTTAAAGGAGGGATATTAAAAATGCTGTCTCAGTCCAATCAGCTTTGCTGTGCCACGGAGCTTTCACAGAGCTCTGAGGCCACGCAATATACACCATATATTTGGCTAAGGAAATTATCCATGATGTACTTTCTCATGCTGGCACTATCGTTTATGTTTACTGCAAAGAGTTATGCGGCGGAGCATATTGTTCGATTGACAGCAGAGGAGACCCAAGATGATGGGTTTGGCAATAAGCTGCTGGCTTACAAGATGCTCAGCCATACGGTGGATGGCGTAGATATTACGGATCGCTATAGTTCTGTGGCTACAATTCCGGGACCGACACTCATGTTGACCGAAGGTGATACGGTCAAGTTAACAATATTAAATGAAATTCCCGGCAATGCCTCGGCTGTTGCAGGCATCAGCAAACAAGTGAGCGTACATGTGCATGGCGTTCACTACAACATTCTCAGCGATGGCACTCTCAAAGTGATCAATAAGCACCTTGACGAGGGGGCAGGGGCTGGATTGGAAGATACCTTTGCATATTATGAATATGAATGGAATGTCGCATACGGAACCGCAGGTACCTGGCCCTACCATGATCATAATTTCGAGAGCCATAACGGCTCAGAAAACAAGGGACTTTTTGGCGCCATTATTGTGAAGCCAGTGGGTGCTCCTAGTTATGCCAAAGAGTATGTGCTCTATTTGGGGGATGATGCTTTCTGGGGAATGGAAATTGATGGTGCTACCCAGAAACAATCAAAACATGGGGTCAATCCATCCTTGGGTGCTGTTAAAAATAGCGATGTCAGGTTTCATCTGATTGCTATGGGTACGGACATCCACAAATTTGTTCTGGATGGCTATCAATGGTTCGACCCGGGAACACATAACCTTATCCATCAAGCTGTCATCGGTCCGCTGGAGAAGCATGTATTTACTGTTAAGGCGAAGGATAGTGCACGGTATATGGATAACAACTTTTCTAATAAATTAATGGGCATGGTAGGTAAGTTTAAGGTTCAATAAACCTGAAAAATACACCCTACAAATACAGGATAGCAAATGAATAAAAATATTTTTAAATTAAGAAACCCGGCCTCGATGCTGACGGTTTTCATACTGCTTGCTGTGATATTTTTGATATCACCCATGGCATTGGCTGCCACACATTACTTTACGATTACCGCCAAAACTTTACCCAATGGTCAATTGGGCTATGCCTTGGGTGGGACTGAAGGTGGTGGCAATACTGAAGCTGTCATTCCTGGCCCGGCTTTATTTGTAAAACAGGGCGATGTGGTGAATATCACGCTGTTCAACGAAACCCCATCCGAGGTGGGGTTTAAGGTTCCGGGTCTGAAAAATAAAAATACTACAAAAACACGCCCGGGTCAGGCCCAGAAATATTCCGTTTTGGCAAATAAAGCAGGGACCTATGCATATCATGGTGATGGAAAAGAACTGCTGGGTTTGTTTGGTGCACTTATTGTTGAAAAATCCAATGGTCCGTTAGATAGCTATGTGAATGCAGATGGCAGCATTGTTCCTGTCACTCAAGCCGACTTGGATAAACAATTTGTTTTATTTATGGTTGGTTCTACTTTCTGGGGCACCGAGATAGCTAAAGATGGCACGCAAAAACCGTTGTGGGCCAATCCAAATCCGGCAGCTGTCGAAAACGATATTGTCCGTTTTCATGTTCTATCAGTAGGCCCAGGCCACACCTTCCATTTACATGCGCATCGCTGGCTGAAGACAGGAACAAACGAGATTATTGATACCAAATTGCTCGAAGAAGGTGCAGATAGTCATGCATTCACTATCAAAGCAGGAACGGGTGTCGGCGTTGGGGATTGGCAATATCATTGTCACCTGTTTGCGCATATGGAAGCAGGCATGCACGGCAGCTTCCGAGTGGATGCTGCTGGTGGGAATGGTGCCAGTGTTGCAGGTGCGTCACCCTATGGCAGAATTTTACTGGGTCCGAAGGACGAGCCAGGCTTGGTGACTTTTGAAATTACCGATGAACCTGCCAGTTGGTTTAGAAGTGCGCGTGGCGATGCGATTGTTGCACTTACTGATGCGAATGGAGTTAGCTTAGACATTAAAACCAAATCCCTGGAAGTGATTTCCCCGGGCAGCAGCGTCAATTTCATTATGTCAGACACCAACGCCGTGCATACCATCAGTTCTCTTTTATGGCCTACAGGAGCGCATCATATGCCTTTCAGTCAAACCGATGCCTATCGAGGCGGGGCAATTGTGAAATTGGACACCCCCGGGCTTTATGTATTTACCTGTAAGGTCCATCCCTATATGTTCGGCGCAGTTATTGTCGATGATCCTGCTACGGAGGGGCTTGATTTAGGGAATCCGGAAACTAACTATACCATTGATCTGGTTGCAGGCATTAAAGGGTTGCCAACCAGTAGTGATCTGGCTGTTCGTTTACTGACTACGTTTTTTATCACCACTTCGCCAGATAATTGGCAGGATTATTCCTCCGGCGTTTGGAATGTAAGATTCCCTACACTGCCGGTGAGAATTTCTGGAGCACCCTTTGGCAATGTTGCGGATGATGGAAAGGGATATCATTTATCTTTATCTGCGCTTAATGTAACTAATGCAGCACTTCCTGCAGGTAAAGTACCATTAACACCAGGCGTGGGAGAGGTGTGGGTTAATACTCAATTCGAGCAAACGGCCGGTAAGTACAAACCGGGCACCACTACCGTGGTTGATGCAACCAATTGGACAGTCAAACGTAAAGTTATGCTGCCTCAGATCAACAACAATAATCCGCATAACATGTGGGCCAGCAGGGATCAATCAGTGATTTATCAAACCCAATGGTTTGATAATAAAATGACGATAATTAATCGTGAAACCGGGGAATTAATCAAGAATATTCAAGTAGGATATGCCCCTTCCCATGTGATGACATTGCCATCAACGGATGATCTGACAATCGTTATCAATGGCGAAAACGGCATTTCCATGATGCCAGCCGGAACAACGAATGTTACTAAGATGATGCCGACTCAGGCGCATGGACATGTTTCTGCTCATCCACACGGTCATTGGGTAAGTGCAGATGGCTCCAGAATTGTAACGCCTAATATCAATACCGGCGATGTCGGTATTTATGGAGCCACTGGTGGCATACAAGCCAGAACAGCAACAGGGCAAGACATGCCTGGTGCGCATCCGGTTGCCATTGGCATGATGCCGGATTCCAGTAAAATTTATGCCACTAATCTACTGCATCATTCATTAAGTGTATTGGACGGTAACACAGGGACACTAACAAAAACCATTAATCTCATTGCTGACTACAATCCTATTAATGGCGCTTTTTCAGACAAGGATGGAAATGGAGAGATTGCAGTGGGTGTTCTGCCTATTCAGGTACCTGTCTCTCCGGATGGGAAAGCAGTCGTTATTGCTGCCATGGGCGGGCAGATTGTTATTGTTGATACAGCCACGGACAGCATCGTCAAAATGCTGCCTTGTGACCCAGGTTGTCATGGCGCAAATTTTGGTGCGAAACAAGGTGGAGGGTATTATGCCTATGTCACAACCAAATTCTCTAACCGGCTGATTGTAGTAGATGCGGATCCAAACGGTGATGGTAACTTAACCGATGCAAAAATCGCTGGTTATGTTTCTCTGGTGGATAGTGCGGAGACCGCTAAAGATGATGCCGTCAGCGGCTTGCCGGGATTTGGCGGGCAAGGGGTTCTGGCCGTTCCGAATGTTTATAATGGCTGGGTGCAGAATCTGCCCGCACATTGGAAGGAGGTTTTGACGACCGCCCAGCAGAATCCAATAGGCCAGTAATCAATCAGCAAGTAGCTATTCTCGGCTGCCAGATGGTGATTAATCTGGCAGCCGTTTTGACGTCTGCAGCTCTGAGGAAATTATCATCATTGCACAGGTGATCTAGTCAGTACCTAAGTCAAGCCACCATCTCAGTTGAGCTGGAATAATGTGATCGTGGAATTCTCTCTGGCAGATTGCTCCCAAGATGCAGATGGTAATTTTACGCTTGGAAATACGCTGGTCATTCTAGAACCGGGGGAAGCTGTCATTGCACATACACCATCATAGATCGGAACATTGGGTGGTAGTCAGCGGTACTGCTAAAGTAAGGGGTGGAAAATAAAGAAATCTTGTTTGCAGCAAATCTACCCACTTATGTTTCACAGGGTAAATCCCATCGTCTGGGAAATGCTGGAAAATTCCTCTGCATTTAATAGAAGTGCGAGAAGTGCGACCGGGAGCTTTTCTTGGAGAAGAAGATATTGTTAGATTCGAAGATTCCTACGGACGCATCATTTAGCGAGGCAAGGCGCGCCTATTCATTCTCATCAACTACCTCAAAGCCCGCATCAATAATGGTCTCTTTGAGCAAAAGAGTACTGATATCAGTCGGATCATACTGAACGATTGCTTGGGCGGGGTTGAGAGAAACTTCGGCGCGGCTTACACCTTTCAAATTGTTGAGGACGGTTTTAACGCTGTTAACGCAGCCCATGCAGGTCATGCCTTTAATCTTGATGGTGGTCGTTTGCATCATAATTATTTCCTTATAAAGTTTTTAATGATTGGCCTGCCAGCGCTTCAAAAGTAGTGAATTGCTGACGACAGATACTGAGCTCATGGCCATGGCGGCGCCGGCAATCACCGGATTAAGCATACCGATGGCGGCTAATGGAATACCTAGCATATTATAGATAAAAGCAAAGAACAGGTTTTGGCGGATTTTCTTGAGTGTGGCGCGAGACAGGGAAATCGCATCAGCCACACTCATCAGGTCGTTGCGTACCAAGGTAATATCAGCCGCTTCAATGGCTACATCTGAACCGGCGCCAATGGCGAAACTAACATCGGCAGCTGCCAGGGCCGGTGCATCGTTGATGCCATCGCCGACCATGGCGGTAAATTTACCGCTCGCTTTCAGCTTAATCACTTCAGCGGCTTTATCCTGGGGCAAGACTTCAGCACGATATTGCGTAATGCCCGTGCGCTTGGCAACGGCAGCGGCGGTCAAAGCATTGTCGCCAGTCAGCATGACTACCTCAATGCCCATCGACTGCAAACGTTCAACGGCTTTGAGGGAGGTAGCCCGCAGGCGGTCTGCGATGGCCAGATAGCCGAGCACTTGAGGAATATGATTTGAAGTGGATGCAATTCCGATGACGGTTTTGCCCTCCATCTGTAATGCGGTGATCTGTTTTTCATCAATCATCACCCCTTGCTCAGTTAGAAATTTAGGAGAGCCCAGTAGATATTGGGTGCCACGTATGCAGGCTGTGACACCATTGCCGGTGACGGCAGAGAAATCTTGAATGGATTGAAGCGGCAGATTCATTTTCTGCGCGCTGTCCAGAACTGCCCGGGCTAGCGGATGCTCGGATCCTTGCTCCAGCGAAGCCGCCACTTGCAGTAATTCTTCCGTGCTGATGGAGGCCATGGGAACCATGTCGGTGACTTCCGGTTTACCCTCAGTCAATGTTCCGGTCTTGTCGACAATAAGGGTTTGAATTTTCTCGGCATGCTCCAGTGCGGTTGCATTTTTGACCAGCACGCCAGCCTGCGCACCACGTCCCGTTCCTACCATGATGGCGGTAGGCGTGGCAAGTCCGAGCGCGCACGGACAGGCGATAACCAAAACGGCGACGGCGTTGATGAGTCCAGCAACAAAGTCATGTGTAAGCCACCAGCTAATTCCCAGGGTCAGAAGGCTGATCACCACCACAACCGGGACAAATATTCCTGAAATCGTATCTACGAGGCGCTGAATGGGCGCCTTGGAGCCTTGTGCCTCCTCGACCAGACGGATAATGGCAGCCAGTTGAGTATGCTCACCGACACTGGTTGCGCGGCATTTGAGCAAGCCTTGTTGATTCTGGGTGGCGGCGAAGACTTTTGCGTTCACCTGCTTGCTGACGGGTAAGCTTTCGCCAGTCAGCATGGATTCATTAACGCTGGAGGTTCCTTCAATGACGACGCCATCGACCGGCAGATTTTCACCCGGCCGGACGATGAAAATATCATTGACTTGCAGACTGCTGACAGGTACTTCGTGGATTTCTCCGTTGCGCTCAATACGGGCCGTTTTAGGCTGTAATCTGATCAGGGCTTCGATGGCTTCAGAAGTTTTTCCTTTGGCGCGGGCTTCCAGCAATTTACCCAGCAGAACCAGCGTGATGATAGCTGCACTGGCTTCAAAATAGACATGCTGATCCAGCCCGAATGCTGTGACCACGGCACTAAAAAAATAAGCCATGCTGGTACCTAACGCGATAAGGACATCCATATTGGCGCCGCCACCACGCAGAGAATGCCAGGCTCCCCTATAGAAGCGCCATCCAATCCAGAATTGCACCGGGGTTGCGAGTAGCCATTGCAGCCACCGGGGCAATATGTCCGCTTCATGACCGGTAAACATGGCGCCCATCTGCAACACCAGTGGTAGAGTGAGAATTGCTGAAATCCAGAATAAGCGCAACTCTGCTTGATACGCTGCTATCCGACGTGCTTTTTCTTCAGCATGACTGAATTCGCTTATTTCATTCGCGCCGTAACCCGCATTGATCACCGCATTGATTAAATCCTTGACCGTCAAGAGACCCGGCATGAAACTGATTTTAGCCGTTTCGGTTGCGACATTCACCGTGGCTGAGACACCGGGCAATTTGTTCAGTGCTTTTTCGATATGTCCGGCACAGGCTGCGCAGGTCATATTGTGCAATTGCAATTGCACAGACCGTGGTGCAATATGAAAACCCGCTTTTTTTATGGCACTGATCAGCATGTCAGTTTTGACCTGTTTTTCGTCATAATTCACATGGGCTTTTTCATTGGCGAAATTGACGGACGCCTGAACACCGGGAAGCTTGTTCAAATTCTTTTCGATACGCGTTGCACAGGCCGCGCAGGTCATACCTTCAATGGATAATTCGATTTGTTTAAAGGTTGAAGCATTCAATGGTGTTTCCTAAGGAGTTAAATATCTGCAAGAAGTTGTGCCGCGATTAACCGGTTAAAGAGTTGACTGATTTTTACTGACAATCAACCACTAAAACGCCATCAATTAATTGAATTCTATCAGCCTTGCTGAAGATTGCATGCATCAGGAAGTGCGATGATTACCTGACCGCCGTCATCCAGGATGAAACCGACATGATACTGATGGTCCGCATGAGCCATATTTCCTCCTTGGATGGTTTATTTGACATCGTTGATCTCCGGCAAGATTGATATCAATATCATAATCGTTTTATTAGATTTTGAAGGATTAAGTTGGTTGCATTAGGATGATTTTCTGGTGATACCTGTG
>CBFGXU010000095.1:0-10101 GCA_965652935.1 uncultured Nitrosomonas sp. | reverse complement strand
ATTTCCAATGTTCGGATGTCGATCAATGCTTCATGCTCTGCATACAGCGCATGAAGATGCGGTGGAGCATGTTCACGCCAGAGCATTTGAATTACGATCCAAAAACTGGCTGATAGTGGGCATATTTTTTCATCTCTTTCTTATTGTAAGAAAGAAAGTTTAACAATTACCGGCTGATCGGCTTAAACCGTATCCGTTTTGGTTTTGCGCCTTCTTCACCCAGCCGTTTTTTCTTGTCGGCTTCGTATTCCTGGTAGTTCCCATTGAAGAAAGCCCATTGCGAGTCGCCTTCAGCGGCGAGGATGTGCGTGGCGATGCGATCGAGGAACCAGCGGTCGTGCGAGATAACCAGTACGCAACCGGCGAATTCCAGCAGCGCATCTTCGAGCGCGCGCAGCGTTTCCACGTCGAGATCGTTGGAGGGTTCGTCGAGCAGCAGCACATTGCCGCCGGAAATCAGGGTCTGCGCCAAATGCAGGCGTCCGCGCTCACCGCCAGAGAGTTGGCCGATGATTTTTTGCTGATCGCCGCCTTTGAAGTTAAAACGCCCCAGGTAAGCGCGCGCCGAGGTGGTGTATTTGCCTACGGTCAGCAGGTCATTGCCGCCGGAAATCGCATCGAACACGGTTTTATCATTTTGCAGCGTGTCGCGTGCCTGATCGACATGCGCAATTTTTACGGTGGGACCGATTTTCACTTCACCGGAATCGGCTGATTCCTTGCCGGTGATCAGTCTGAACAAGGTGGATTTACCCGCGCCGTTCGGGCCGATAATACCGACAATTGCGCCCGGTGGTACTTTGAAGCTCAGATTATCGATCAACAGCCGGTCGCCATACGATTTCGATACACCGTTAAATTCAATGACTTCATTGCCCAGCCGTTCCCCGACAGGGATAAAGATTTCCTGAGTTTCATTGCGTTTCTGGTATTCCTGCGAATTGAGTTCTTCGAAGCGCGCGAGACGTGCCTTGGATTTCGCCTGGCGTCCTTTCGGATTTTGCCGCACCCATTCCAGTTCCTGTTTCATCGATTTCATGTGCGCATCGATCTGCTTTTGCTCCTGCTCCAAGCGCGCTTCCTTCTGCTCCAGCCAATTCGAATAATTGCCCTTCCACGGAATGCCATGGCCACGGTCGAGCTCCAGTATCCATTCCGCGGCGTTATCCAGGAAGTAACGGTCGTGCGTCACCGCCACGACCGTGCCCGGAAAGCGCACCAGAAATTGCTCCAGCCATTCCACCGATTCGGCATCGAGGTGGTTGGTCGGCTCGTCCAGCAGCAACATATCGGGTTTTTCCAGCAATAGCTTACATAATGCAACGCGGCGCTTCTCACCGCCGGAAAGATGCTTGATCGACGCATCCCACTGCGGCAAACGCAGCGCATCGGCGGCAATCTCCATCTGATTCGCAGTGTCGCTGCCGGCGGTGGCGATAATGGCTTCCAGGCGTGCCTGTTCTTCAGCCAATGCATCGAAATCAGCGCCTTCTTCGGCATAAGCAGCATACACTTCATCCAGTTTTTTCTGCGCCTGCATCACTTCGCCCATGCCTTCCTCAACTTCCTGGCGTACCGTATGCTCGGGGTTCAGTTGCGGTTCTTGCGGCAGATAACCGATACGGATATTGGGCAAACGCTGCACCTCGCCGTCAAACTCCTTGTCCGCACCAGCCATGATGCGCAACACGGTGGACTTGCCAGAACCATTCAATCCCAGCAAACCGATCTTGGCACCGGGGAAAAAACTGAGCGATATATCTTTGATGATTTGACGCTTAGGAGGAACCATTTTGCTCACGTGGAGCATCGACATTACATATTGGGCCATGAGTCTGTTTTTGTAGGATAGGAAGAAAAAATTAGAAAATCTTAAAGGCAAAGAGTTTAACGTACGTTTCCCGGCAATGAAAGCCAGACAGTATGGATTTGATCAGCTGTCGATGCGCGTAATATGAAGAAACACCATCAAAACTTCTCGCTATCCTCCAGATAGCGCCATTGTCCTTCCGGTAAATTACCCAGCTTCACTTTACCGATACGCACCCGCTTTAGACCCATCACTTTAAGATTGACCAGCTCGCACATGCGGCGGATCTGGCGTTTTTTGCCCTCAAACAGGATAAATCTAAGTTGATCCTGATTTTGCCAGCTTACTTGTGCCGGTTTTAAAGCCTGGCCATCCAGACTCAAGCCGTGATTCAGCAATGCCAGCTTGGCCGCAGGTAAAGCGCCCTCGACGCGCACCAGATATTCCTTTTCAATGCGGGAATTCTCGCCGATCAATTGCTTTGCAATACGGCCATCCTGCGTCAACACCAGCAAGCCCTGTGAATCGATGTCGAGCCGCCCGGCCGGAGCGAGGTTTTTAAGATGCGCGGATTGGAAACGCTTGGCAGGTTGTTTAGGGATAAACTGGTTTTCCGGCTTGATCAACACAACTGCCGGTTGATAACCCGGCTCTGGCTGGCCGGACACATAGCCGACAGGCTTGTTGAGTAATATCGTAACCAAATTAGTCTGCTGCGCCTGCGCGGCTTTGTTCAATTTGATTTTCTGCGTCGGATAAATTTTGGTTCCCAGCTCGGAAATCCGCACGCCATCAACAAACACCCAGCCCAGCTCAATATACCGATCCGCTTCCCGGCGCGAGCAGAGGCCTTGTTCGGACATTAGTTTCGATAAGCGAATTTTTTCCATGAAGCGCTATAATGTTGGAAATACAAGGAATGAGTGTGAAGTTGATATTACCGAATATTATAGAGGTAATTAACCTATCGTTTTAATGACATCATTGGGATTATTATGGAAACTATCGCAGCAATATTAGAAAAAGCGCAGCAACGCGCGGGGGAGATGGGCCTTCCCTACAAGGGAGCGCTGCTTCCCATCGAAGCTTATCGAGTCTTGCAAGAATCTGCCCAGGCGCAATTGGTGGACGTGCGTTCCCGCGCAGAACTTGACTGGGTCGGGCGCATTCCCGGTGCGACAGAAATTGAATTGCTCTCGTATCCCGGCATGCAGCCCAATCCTGGGTTTCTCGATCAACTGACCGGACAAGTGGATAAAAAATTACCGGTTCTGTTCATTTGCCGTAGCGGCGCACGTTCGAGTCAAGCCGCTGCAATGGCCAGCGCAGTTGATTTCACTGATTGTTACAATATTCTGGAAGGCTTTGAAGGGGATAAAGATGAACGTGGCCACCGCGGTAAATTGTCCGGGTGGAAAGCGGCTGGGCTGCCTTGGGTGCAGAGTTAAAGAAACTCCGCGTTCATCTTACTCATATTTAATAAATTCGAAGCCAAGGAATGCGCTATAGTGAAATTTTATGTTCTGGCAGGGTCTTGTTAAATAGCGCCAAAGCCGGCAATTTTTGCTATCGATTAGAAAAAGATTGACGATGTGTCTGAATTCGCATCGCAGAGAAAAGGAAATTCATGTCAAATTGGTTTGAAGATAATTCATTATCTGTTGGGCGCACTCCGTTAGTGCGTCTTAACCGGGTCACAGATGGAGCATCTGCGCTGGTGTTGGGGAAAATTGAGGGGCGTAATCCGGCTTACTCGGTTAAATGCCGCATTGGTGTAGCGATGATCGACGATGCTGAACGCAGGGGGTTACTAGGCCCTGGAAAAGAAATTGTCGAGCCGACCAGTGGCAATACCGGCATTGCGCTGGCTTTTGTGGCGGCGGCACGGGGCATCCCGCTGACTTTGACAATGCCGGAAACGATGAGTGTGGAACGGCGCAAGTTGCTGGTGGCATTGGGCGCGAGACTAGAGTTAACGGAAGGTGCGCGTGGGATGAGTGGTGCGCTGACTAAGGCGGATGAGATTGTTGCTTCTAATCCAAGCCGCTTTGTGTTGTTGCAGCAGTTCAAGAATCCAGCCAATCCCGCAATTCATGAAACAACAACAGGTCCTGAAATATGGAATGATACAGATGGCGCTATCGATATTCTGGTAGCCGGCGTAGGAACGGGCGGCACCATTACGGGTGTTTCTCGCTATATCAAGAAAACTCAAGGAAAAGCCATTACCTCGGTCGCCGTTGAGCCAACAGCCAGTGCAGTACTCTCCCAAAAGCGTGCAGGTGTTCCGCTGGCGCCGGGTCCGCATAAAATTCAGGGAATTGGCGCAGGCTTTATTCCCGATAACCTGGATCTTTCATTAGTGGATGAAATTGAACAAGTCAGTAATGAAGAAGCAATATCTTACGCGCGGCGTTTGGCGCGCGAAGAGGGCATTCTTGCTGGCATTTCCTGCGGGGCAGCAGTGGCGGCGGCGGTGCGCCAGGCGAAACGTGCGGAAAATGTGGGAAAAACTATCGTGGTTATTTTGCCGGATTCTGCCGAACGTTACCTGAGCAGCATTCTGTTTGAAGGACTGTTTGATGAGCAGGGTTTGACTGCATCGTGAATAATACCAAGAGAACACGCGATATTCTTCTGCGCACTACGCGTCTGGATGTGGATAGCATCGTGGCTGAGTTGCGCGCTTTGCGCAGGGCTTCACTGGAAAGCCGTAATCGCCATGAAAGGCCACCACGGTTGCCATCACGCCGAATTCTGGTCAGTGTTACCGAAGGCTTGTGTGCGGCATTATTTCCCAACCGGCTTGGTTCATCGGAACTGGCTGACGAAGGTATCGATCACTATGTTGGCCATACGCTGAATATGACGCTGCGGGAACTGATGGTGCAAATTCAGCATGAGTTGCACTATAACTCCGGCTTAGAGATTCTCAGTAATGAAGATCGTGAGCGATCGGCTGTCATTACGCAGGCATTTGCCAAACGTTTGCCGGAAGTCCGAAGATTGCTGGAAACCGATATTAAAGCGGCTTATGAAGGGGATCCGGCAGCACGCAATGTGGATGAGGTGCTGGTTTGTTATCCGGGCATCATGGCGATTATGCATTACCGGTTTGCGCATGTTTTACATGGGTTAGGTGTGCCACTGATTGCGCGCATGATTTCAGAAATCGCCCATTCGGTGACCGGCATAGAAATACATCCAGGTGCCCAGATTGGCGGTAGTTTCTTTATTGATCATGGCACGGGGGTGGTGATTGGAGAAACTGCGATTATCGGTCAGAATGTGCGTCTGTATCAGGCAGTCACATTGGGTGCCAAACGTTTCCCGGTCGACGAGAATGGCGCGCTGGTAAAAGGCAACGTGCGCCATCCCATTGTTGAAGATGATGTGGTGATCTATGCGGGCGCGACGATATTAGGCCGCATCACCATCGGACGAGGCTCGACGATTGGCGGCAATGTATGGTTGACGCGGAGTGTGCCGCCAGGCAGTAATATTTCACAAGCGCAGATGCGTCAAGAAGTGTTCGAAGGTGGTGCCGGAATTTAATTTTTATTGATTCTAGAGGTGATATGGCTGTTAACAAAGTAATTCTGACACTTGATGATGCGAAGAAAATTGCCGCCGCTGCGGAGGTCGAAGCCAAACGCAATGAATGGCCGGTGGTCATCGCTATCGTGGATGACGGTGGTCATCTTCTTTTTCTGCAGCGTCTTGATGAAACTCAGTTTGGGAGTATTCATGTGGCGATCGAGAAAGCGCATGCAGCCATTGCCTTTCGCCGTCCAACCAAAATATGGGAAGAAAATGTTGCCGGGGGGCAACTGCGTTATCTGAATCTACCGGGTACCTTACCCATAGAAGGAGGATTGCCGATTATTGTCAATAACCAGTTTGTCGGCGCCATTGGGGTGAGTGGTGTGCGCTCGTTTCAGGATGCTCAGATTGCTCAGGCCGGTATCGATGCCTTGATATCTTAAGATTCTGTCTTTTTATCGGGTTGTGGTTTCTATGCATGATTCTCCTCGTCTGTCTGGGTCAGATAGATGAGAACGATGCCGATAATTACGACTAACCGGAATGCTGCTTGCTGCCCATTGGCGACTTCTGATTGCCACATCAGAAACCATTCTCCACCGATTGTCATAAATCCTGTGAACCAGAGGACAAACCCCAGTATCAGTCCAAGAAGGGCCGGGCCTTTTGCCTGATTGAATGCCACAGGTTGTTTGAGGGTTTGATATAAACGTAAACCACCTAGCCCGCAAAGACCTGCAATGACAAACTCGGTCAAAATGATCATACCGTAAACGATATGATGAATAATCGGTGAGTCAATGGCGCGCCAGAGCCCTTTGTTATCAGGAAAAGTAGTGTCCATTGTCAGAACATGCTTAACGATGGCAAAGTTTGAGTCGTAATCGGTGAGATTATTGAATGCTACGAATGCGGCAAAGAGTGCGATAGACCAGATCAGCACAACCTTTGATAATCTTGTATACATGGCGCTAATGGGTTGGGTCTAGGAAGATTAATCACAGAATTTGTGCCTATGGAGAAGCATGAAGAAATTCAATGCCCGGCCTGACTGTTGTGGCCGGGCTAATGGTAACGTTAATGCGGGAGAACTAAGCGACTTGTTGAATGCCAGCCAATAACCAGGTGGCGTTGGGGTCTCTCAGATCTTTCTGCACGTGCCAGATTTCATCGAACGCTTCTGGCTCACCGTCGGGCAGTTCGCGTAATTGGCCTGTGAAGCGCACGCTTGCGATAGCCATATCAGGGGTCGTTTCAACTTCTAACAGATTGGCATCAATAAACATGATCTCTGTTTTTTGTTGGGCACTGCCCCGTTCGCTCATTTGCGCCTGAATCTCTGCGAGCATTTCGGGAGTCGTATAGTCACGAATTTCGTTGATGTCGCCATGATCATGCGCGGCCTGTAAACGGATGAACGAAGCTTTCGCGTTGCGGATAAATGGCTCCACTTTAAAGTCTGCCGGAATATTCGGCTGACGATAGGCGGTTCCGGTGTTATCGGCTGTGGCTGTTCCTGCGGGGCCAGTAAATGGCGGCGTGTGAAAGCGATCCTGCGTATGGGTATTCATGCCCGAATACTGCATCGAAGGCGAGCGCTCTTCAGTTCTAGGTTTGCGCAGCATGCGGATGACAAAGAAAACGATACCGATGAGTAACGCCAGAATGACAATATCCATCATATTAATATTTTCAAATGCACCACCCATGAAGAGCGCAGCCAGTAAGCCACCAGCCGCCAGACCTGCCAATGCACCACCCCATTTGCTTCCACTCGAAGGTGCTGCTGCAGGGGCTGCAGCGGGCGATTGCTGAGGATTGGGTGCTGCCTGCTGCTGATTGACTGATTGGCGTTGCGTGCCTATGTTTTTGCCACCGCCAATACGCTTTGCTTCCGCATCAAAAGCAAGCAATCCGAAACTGAAGATAGCCAAAGTCAAAAAAGTGAGGGTTTTCTTCATCATTGTCTCCCAAAACTGTTAATAAATATTCAGTATAGCATCGGGTTTATGTGGGTTGTTATACTAAATTTTGATATTAGGATCAGATCCTTTAATAGTTTTTCAGTTCCAATACTGCTGGATTGTTTTTTTAGCGCAGCAGGATCAAGCGCGGAATTGCGTCATTGTCGATCCATACAATTGCATTCTGGTTAAATTGCAGTCCCAACCATTTGGCAGTATCCAGCTTTAATCCAAGCACAAAAAAGCTTTTTTCTGCGGGCCAAGTATTGGTTGGGTCGGTATTCAGGCTTTCAATCATCGGATAGAGATAACCACGCAGAGAATTCCTGAGCAATTCATGTGCAGCCAGATTTTCTTCGTTGCTTAACTGCTGGCTGAAGGGATTATATGCGCTGATAACCGCCGCACAAGTCTGCTTAAATGTGGTCAGCAGTTTAGCCAGAGGTTCGGAATATTGATCAATTCGTAAAATAATTGAGTTAGCGGCTATTCCAATCTGGTAATTTGCACGGCGGTAATTTGCAATAAGATTCTCGTCAAGAACCGAGTGGGTCAATGTGATTTACTCTTGATAGCGGCAAATTTGAAATGCTGTTAGTTTGAATCTCTCATTTTTAAGTTAATGACTATGTCCATGATCGCTTTTTTCTTCATGACCATGCTCATAGGCCTGATCTTTGGCTGAGCTGACGAGATGCTGATATTGCTCGGGTGTCATATTGCTCATTTTGAGAGCAAAAGCCACCATTCCCCAAATATCCTCATCATCATGGCTTAGACCCCAGGCTGGCATGGCAGTCATTTTCAAGCCATTTTTGATTACCCAGAAGTATGCTTTGGCGCGGTCCATTTTTTTCTCCTGATCATTGATAGGTTCGCGCTGATGGAATAGGGGTGCTTGTGGATATAAGCCTATTGAAAGTTCGGTGGGATTTACACCGGGAGCCAAATGGCAAATTGTGCACATCGCTTGATAGTGTTCAGCACCTTGCAAGAGCAGATTTTCATCATCCAGAGGAGGCACTTTCAAGTCTCTTGAGCGTGCTTCGATGGAGCTGTCACGCACCCATGCGATCACCTTTTCAGTGACGCCCCAGTGTTTTTCTGTAGCCGCTATATTGTAGGCGCCTGATCCAATAATGATAATTACCAGGATGAGTGATATCAATAATAGGCTAAAAAACTTTTTCATTTCCTCATCTCATCAATAAATTGGATGTTTAATCTCGATATACCCAGCGGCTTCGCTTCCTCCGCACTATAGTACTTTTAATTTTAGCAGGAATCAATTTGCATTCTATAGCTCATCATTTTGACTGCTTGCCAATTTGGCTTGAATGGTGGCATGATTAAGATGAGGTGAAAACATTTCTATAAAATCAAAAACATATCCTCGTATATAACTGTTGCGGCTTATGCCGATGCGTGTCGTGCTGGGCTCAAATAAATGGCTGGCGTCAATGGCACGAAGGCCCTTATCGCGTTTGGGATCGAAAGCCATGTTTGCCAGTATGCCAATGCCTAATCCCAACTCTACATAAGTCTTGATCACGTCGGAGTCGATCGCAGTCAGGACTACGTTAGGCTCCAGTCCGCGGTTTGCAAATGCTTGATTAATTTTTGAGCGACCGGTAAAAGCAAAATCATAAGTAATGATCGGGTATTGATTAATTGCTTCCAGGGTGAGTTCTTTTAGTCTCAGAAGGGGGTGTTTGGGTGGCACAACGACACATCGGTTCCACTGATAACACGGCAACATTACGAGCTCAGGAAATTGCTCAATCGCTTCGGTTGCAATTGCAATATCTGCTTCGCCTGATATAACCAGAGTAGAAACTTGCATCGGACTTCCCTGCCGAAGGATGAACTTGACTTTTGGATAACGGTCAGTAAAGCGTTTGATTACCGGAGGTAAAGCATAGCGCGCTTGCGTATGCGTCGTGGCGATAGTCAGCGTGCCGTCAGCTTCATTAGTAAATTCCTGCGCAATTTTTTTGAGATTATCTGCATCACGGAGCATTCTGGTGGCGGTTTTTATGATGAGTTGGCCGGGGGGTGTAATCTGTACAATACGTTTGCCATTGCGCAAAAAGATATCGATACCGAGTTCGTCTTCCAGCATCTGAATTTGTTTGCTGATGGCAGGCTGAGAAGTATGCAGTTTTTTAGCCGCTTTTGATAAGTTCATATTCTGATTGGCAGTTTCACACAAATAGCGAAGTTGCTGTAGTTTCATCAATCACACCTGCTCATAATAAATAGTTATATAAATCTAACATAATGTTATTTTGAATTATAGAAATGTATTGCTATTATGCTGCGAGTCAAAAAGGGCAAATAAAATAAATTAATTGCAAGATCTATCATGACAGTTTTTTTCTGATCAGCTTCATCGCTACACACAACCATAGGGAATCCCATTAGCGCTGTGCTTTTAGGGCTCCTTGATGGTTTATTTACTAACATCTTGTGGTCTCAAACTCATAGAGATTTTTTGGAATGAATGGTGGACAACCTGTATTGATATGGTTAAGACGACACCGTTAGGTTTTGGTAAAATGATAGATTGTTGTTTTGCCTGCTACATAGCGTAGCAGCAAGTATTAATTTGATTTTGAATGTTGAGCAGAGGATTGGTGTGCTAAATTTAATTTAGGCAGCAAAAGAAATTGCTCTGTGTGCCCGAACGATAAGTGGCTGCTGGGATGGTAAGTTGCTGATGCATTGACAGGATTCAGTAATTTCCATTAATGAAACAAGGATTGATTGATGAGTACAAATATT
>CBFGXU010000094.1:0-10198 GCA_965652935.1 uncultured Nitrosomonas sp. | reverse complement strand
AAAAATGGTGTAAGCGATACCCGGATAAATTTCCACGTGCGCTTCCAGCACATGAAAGAAAATCAGCAGATACAGCAGCGTAGACACTATCGGTGCCATGATGGTTTGAAAGCCGACTTTCCAGAAACGCAGTAGCTCTTTATAAAGCAACGTTAAGAAGCCGGTCATTTGGATTGCTTCCTGTCATTTCTCATCAGATTGACAAAAACATCTTCCAGATCGGGTTGCTGCAAGTGCATTTCCAGTATCTGCACATTCTCTGACCGTAATGTCGCCAGAATAAATTCTATTTGCGCGTAATTCTCAATACGAAGCTCGCATATATCGCCATCATGGCTGATTTGCAGCTCGTGTAACGCCGATGGCAAACGATCCGGCGATAATCTTAGCCTCACCGAATTTCCAGAGGTCATTTTCCCGATCAGATTCTGCATGCTGTCCAGTGCGATAATTTTTCCATCTTTGAGCATGGCAACCCGATTACATAATGTTTCCGCTTCTTCCAGATAATGTGTGGTCAAAATCACCGTATGCCCATCCTGATTCAGTTGCCTGATAAAATCCCACAGCGTCTGGCGCAATTCAACATCTACACCGGCGGTTGGTTCATCCAGAATAATCACGGGCGGTTTGTGCACCAGTGCCTGCGCAACCAGAACACGGCGTTTCATGCCGCCCGAGAGTGTGCGCATGTTGGCATCGGCCTTGTCGGCAAGATCCAGGTGCTCGAGGATTTCATCCACCCAGCGGTGGTTATCTTTGATACCGTAATAGCCCGATTGTATTAACAGTACTTCACGGACTGTGAAGAACGGATCATAGACCAGTTCTTGCGGTACAACACCCAGATTCAAACGTGCTTGGGGGTATTGTGTGAGGACATTGTGTCCCATCACTTTCACCGAGCCGCTATTGGCGAGACACAGGCCAGCAATAATACTGATCAGCGTTGTTTTACCGGCACCATTAGGGCCTAATAAAGCGAAAAATTCTCCGGTGTGAATTTCAAGATCAATATCAGTCAATGCGCGCAAGCGGCCATAGCGCTTGCACACTTGTTTGACTTCAATGGCGGGCAACATCGAATAAATACGTCAAAAAGTAATTTTAAATTTCAGGGATCGCAGAATTGCATGCCAGATCAAAGGTCATTCTGACGGGTAATAGGATTTGTGGTGACTGGAATCAGTTCTACAAGATCGTATAACTGAATCAAACTAGTAAGGCTTGCGGGCATATTCATAAACTGTAATTGATACTTTTTATGACGCGCCGCACGCAGCCATTCCAACAACATACTAATGATGGTTGAGTCAACTTTTGTCACTTTGCCGAGGTCGATAACGCGATGATGCTCATCCAATAAAGACATTCCACGTTGAGTCATAGCTACCACATTATCAATGGTGACAATCCCTTCCACGATAATTCTATCCCCATCACAAGAAATCATTGACAGTAAAGGGCTTGGATTATTCACCAGTTGAAACTACCTTTTGCCTTCCAGAGATTTGTTCTTATCCACCAGTGTTTTCAACAATCCTTCAACACCACCTTTACGAACCTGACTGTTAAAAGTTCCACGATAATTTGTCACCAGACTCACGCCAGCCACTGTCACATCATAGACTTTCCAGCCATCCGGTTTTTTTTCCATGCTGTAATCGATCGGGACCGGTTGTTTTCCGTTCCCCTGGATAACTATTGTCCGTACCGTAGTCTCGGTACTATCGCCAAGTTGCTTGACCGGATTTACTTGGATCGTTTCATCATGATAACTCGTCAATGCATTGGAATAAGTGCGCACCAGCAGCGTACGGAATTCATCCACCAGTTTGCTTTGCTGTTCTGGTACAGCCGCTGACCAGTGCTGTCCCATCGCCAGTTGCGTCATGCGTGTAAAATTGAAATGCGGCAGTATTTTCGTCTCGATCAGATCGAGCATTTTTTCTTTATTGCCGCTTTTCAATTCTTCATCTTTCTGAATAATTTCTATCACTTCATGGACTGTTCTATCGACGAGTCTATCAGGCGGATCCATAGACCATGCAGGAAACACCAGCAAGCTAGAAAATATTATTAAAATTCTTCCAAGAAATCTTTTCATCGTTCTCTCACTTAAATTTTAAGTATTACAATAATACTAAATACTAAACCAACAAACATCAAATTAACAAATATCCATTAGTCAAAGGAGTCTTTCTCAGCTGCTTTATCAAATAAAAAGCGCCCGATCAATTCTTCGAGCACCATTGCTGAATTGGTTTTCATGATCTTATCGCCGTCTTTTAGCATCGCTTCATCCCCGCCTGCCGCCAATCCGATATACTGTTCGCCCAGCAAACCTGACGTCAGGATGCTGGCAAAGGTGTCTTTGGGAAATAGATAACGGCCGTCCATACTCATGGTGACGAGGGCATCATAAGTTTGCGTACTGAATTGGATATCCGTGACCCGTCCAACCACTACCCCTGCGCTTTTTACCGGTGCACGCACCTTCAGGCCGCCGATATTTTCAAAATTCCCTGTGATTATGTAACTATGCGAAGGATTATAAACATTCAGATTGCCTACCTTGAGGCTCAATACCATCAATGCAGCAATACCCGTGATCACAAATAATCCCACCCACAAATCGATTGTTGTCCGCTGCATCAGCTCACTCCTCTAAACATGAAAGCGGTCAAAATAAAATCCAGTCCTAAAATGACCAACGACGAGGTCACCACCGTACGCGTGGTCGCACCGGATACGCCTTCTGCCGTAGGCGGCGCATCATATCCTTCAAATACTGAAATGGCGGTAACAGCCACACCGAAAAAGCAGCTTTTGATAAAGCCGTTCAATATATCAAATCTGAAATCAACTGCACTTTGCATCTGTGACCAATAGGAACCTTCATCCACGCCAATGAATATGACAGTTACCAGATAGCCGCCAAAGACCCCCATCACAGAAAATATCGCCGCCAGAAACGGCATGGAAATCACCCCAGCCCAGAAACGCGGCGCTACTATCCGGGCAACCGGGTCCACCGCCATCATCCCCATCGCTGCCAGTTGTTCCGTTGCTTTCATCAAGCCAATTTCAGCGGTAATGGCTGAACCGGCACGGCTGGCAAATAACAACGCTGCCACAACAGGACCCAGCTCGCGTACCAACGACAAGGCAACTAATGTGCCGACTGCTGATTCCGAGCCGTATTTCTGCAATGTCTCATAGCCTTGTAGCCCCAGCACCATCCCTACAAACAACCCTGACACCACAATAATAATCAGCGACAGAACGCCAGTGAAATACAATTCCCGTATCACGAGGCTAAAACGCCGCAAGCTGGTACCTGATTTCAATAACACCAGAATAAAGAAACGGCTGGCATAACCCAACCGCCATGTACTTTCAATGACGCGGTGCCCGATACTCTGAATACCGGATACGATACGTTTAAGCAACGCAATCCTCCAGATCCAGATCCTTTGGATAAGCTTGTGCAGGATAATGAAAAGGCACCGGCCCATCTTCTTCGCCATGCACAAACTGATGCACAAATGGAGCCACCGATTCCCGTACCTCTTGCGGCGTACCCTGGGCTGCGATTACGCCATCCGCGATAAAATACACATAATCAAC
This sequence comes from uncultured Nitrosomonas sp., assembly GCA_965652935.1. Lineage (GTDB taxonomy): Bacteria > Pseudomonadota > Gammaproteobacteria > Burkholderiales > Nitrosomonadaceae > Nitrosomonas. The sequence continues at coordinate 6,568 of CBFGXU010000094.1, read as the reverse complement.
AATTTTTAAGGACTCCTGCACATCATGCGTCACTACGATCGATGTCATGCCCAATGAATCGCTCAACCGGCGAATCAGGTTTCCGATCACGCTCAACGAAATCGGATCAAGCCCGGTGAAGGGTTCATCGTACATGATCAGCATCGGGTCCAAGGCAATGGAGCGTGCCAGGGCCACACGCCGCGCCATCCCGCCGGATAGTGCATTGGGCATTAAATGATGCGCTCCGCGCAGGCCCACGGCATGCAGTTTCATTAACACCAGATCACGAATCATCGATTCCGGTAAATTGGTATGTTCACGCATTTGAAATGCGACATTGTCAAACACCGACAGATCGGTAAACAGTGCACCAAACTGAAACAACATGCCCATCTTGCGTCGCAGCTTAAAAAGCGCATCGCGATTAAGCTCATGCACCACTTCTCCAGCAAATCTGACATATCCGGAAGTCGGTTTGAGTGCACCACTGATCAGTCTGAGCAAAGTGGTCTTGCCCGATCCACTACCACCCATAATGGCGACCACTTGACCGCGCTGCATGGTCATGTGAACGCCTTTCAGAATCGCGCGTGTATCATAGGAAAAATTCAGGTCATGGACCTCAATCAGGGTTTCGGGTGTCGTGCTCATGAAATAGGGTGGGAATGACAACTGATAAATGATCGACTTAATATTTCTTGCTGGGTTAGAACATTTCTGATCAGTGGATACTTATTCAAAGATCGGACAAAAGCCAATTTTAATCCACTTTTCCTCAAAAGGTTGTTCTATGTTAATGTTCAGGTAATTTTTGTGTTTTTCCTTCAAATCCTGCAATTCAAAGCTCCACCACTGGCAGCGAAGTTTTATCTGCGTTGTTCAGTCTATGGGTTCTCAACCTCCTCCGAAGAACGGCATCGAATCGGAGCAAGATATTTTGCATTTTGCCATAATCTTCATCAGTTGGCATATTATGGTGTTAGATAGGAGCCCGATCTGAAATATATCATTCAGGATAACGCCATGCGCTTCAGTAAAAAGCATTCTTTGATCCACTTCCTGATTCTCGGCCTGGCCGCCCCAATGCTATTAGCTGCCGAGATTTACCGCAGCGTAGACAATCAAGGTCGCGTCACTTATTCGGATAAAGCGACTCCCGGAGCTCAGCAAGTTGAAATCATTAGCCGGCCCGGCCGGCAGCTGCATATTGTCAGTCACGTATATGATGGAGATACAGTGATTTTGGAGGGCGGAAAACATATTCGTTTACTCGGCATCAATACGCCCGAAATAGAGCGTCGCCAGCGTACAGAAGAACCGGGTGGAGTTGCCGCGAAAAAATGGCTGCAAGCTCAATTACAGGGTAACAAGGTATATCTGGAATTTGATCAAGTAAAGCAAGACAAATATAAGCGTTTATTAGCACACATGTTTTTGCCTGATGGTAAACATCTTAATCTTGCTCTATTGGAAAATGGCTTGGCGACTATCAGCATCATCCCGCCGAATGGCCGCTATGCTGATGAACTTATTCAAGCGCAGCAGCGCGCAGAAAAACTAAAACTGGGCATCTGGTCGATGCCGGAATATCAACCCAGACCAATTTCCCAGATTTCTAACCATCACAAGGGCTGGCAACGATTTACTGGAACGCCTATCTCCATCAAGAAAAGCCGAAAATATACGCGACTGATTTTTAATGACAAGGTTGACATACGAATCGCAAATACCAATCTGCATGCATTTCCTGCATTGACAGCCTACCTCGGCAAATCGCTTGAAATCCGTGGCTGGGTGGCGCGTAATAAGGACTATTACACCATGCTGATTCAGCACCCTAGTGCTTTGATAGTACAATAGCTTGTTCGAACTTACTCAAACCCGCCGCTGATGGTCGCAAGATTACCCGTTAAGAAGTTTGGTCCCACAGTGTGCTGGAATCAGTTGATATTAAATCGGTCCGGCTCTTTTGTTCATATCTTGCAGATATATTCGTGAGGCATGTCTTAATTTGGATGAGCATCAAGGTCTTGATAAGATTCTGGTTCTACTGTAGCAATCGCTATGATGACCAGCTAGCGCTTAAAGCGCGCACATATTCATTGATATGATCTTACTATTTCGCTGAATGACTTTATCATTTGATTAAGCTCGGAAAGATTCAAAGTTTGTGGAGAATACTCATGCAGCAATTCGGAAAAGAAAGTATCCAGACATTATGGCATCATACCCCGGTTAATCAGGTATTAAAGCAATTGAACACAACCTCTGTGGGGTTGAATGATCCGGAAGCTGAAGCGCGCCTGAAAATTCATGGCTACAATCGTCTGCCGGAGCCGCCTAAGCGAAGCGCCATGATGCGTTTCCTGGTGCAATTCCACAATATTTTGATTTATGTGCTGCTCGGTTCAGCAGCCATCACAGCAATACTTGCGCACTGGATAGATACTCTCGTCATTCTGGCTGTCGTGCTAATCAATGCCATCATTGGTTTTGTTCAGGAAGGTAAAGCGGAAAAATCGATGGACGCCATTCGACAAATGCTAACACCTCACGCTTCCGTATTGCGCAATGGCGAACGTCATAGTATTACTGGCGACGAACTCGTACCCGGAGATATTGTAGTACTCGAAGCAGGCGACAAAGTTCCGGCTGATCTGCGGTTACTGAAAACACACGGTTTGCAGATACAGGAAGCGATTCTTACCGGTGAATCAGTGCCGGCGCAAAAACAAATCGAAAGTGTTGCAGCCGATGCCCCGCTGGGTGATCGTCACTGCATGGCATTTTCAGGCACCCTGGTTACCGCTGGGCAAGGCAAAGGCGTGGTGGTAGCCACAGGTGTTTCAACTGAAATTGGCCGCATCAGTGAATTGTTATCGGAAGTCGAAACACTAACCACGCCGTTGATAAAACAAATGCAGATATTTTCTCAATGGCTAACCATCTTTATTTTGCTGGTTGCAATGCTTTTACTGGCGTACGGATATTTCGTGGGTCATCATGAATTTACTGAGATGTTCATGGCCGTGGTAGGACTTTCGGTTGCAGCGATTCCTGAGGGCCTTCCCGCTGTGCTAACCATCACGCTGGCGGTAGGCGTGCAAGCAATGGCGCAGCGCAACGCCATTGTACGGCGGTTGCCTGCTATTGAAACCATCGGTTCAGTATCTGTGATTTGCACTGATAAAACCGGCACACTAACTCGTAATGAAATGATGGTTTCCTCGGTACTAACGCATCAACATTTGTTTACGCTGCAAGGCGCTGGCTATGAACCGCAAGGCACCCTATGGCTGGAAAATACCGAAGTCTCTCCAGCCGAATATGCCGTGCTGAAAGAGCTGGCGCGCGCCGCCGTCTTGTGTAATGACGCATCCTTGCATAACCATGCCGGCACATGGGCAGTCGAAGGTGACCCGATGGAAGGCGCACTGCTGGCTTTCGCCTGTAAAATCGGCATCGAAGTCCGTACAGAGCAGGCAGTCTGGTTGCGCACCGACGTCATCCCCTTTGACGCTAAACATCGTTTCATGGCGACGCTGAATCATGATCACGAACATCATGCGTTTGTATTCATCAAAGGGGCGCCGGAACAGATTCTTGCCATGTGCCTGCGGCAAAGCATAGGTGGCGGTACAGAGCCGTTAAATAAAGCCTATTGGCAGGAAAAAGCCGATTGCATCGCTGCACTGGGCCAGCGGGTGCTGGCGTTCGCCGCTAGGCCGATGAAACCGGAACATGCAATCCTCGAATATTCCGATGTCGAGAGTGAACTCACGTTGCTCGGCATGACTGGAATGATCGATCCTCCGCGCACAGAAGCGATTGCAGCTGTAGCGGAATGTCATGCTGCTGGCATCCGTGTCAAGATGATTACTGGCGATCACGCAAAAACAGCGAGCGCAATTGCTGAGCAGATTAATTTGCAAAACCCAATAACCGTATTGACTGGCGCTGAGATTGATAGAATGGACGAAACTTCGCTGAAAGCAGCTGTGCTGGAGTGCGATATCTTTGCCCGCACCCATCCAGAACACAAATTGCGTCTTGTCACGGCGTTGCAGTCTCATAACTTGATCGTCGCCATGACGGGCGATGGGGTAAACGATGCGCCAGCACTGAAGCGCGCCGATGTGGGTATTGCAATGGGCACGAAAGGCACAGAAGCTGCCAAGGAAGCAGCGGAAATCGTGCTGACGGATGATAATTTTGCTTCTATTGTGAATGCCGTACGAGAAGGTCGCACTGTATATGACAACATTAAAAAAGTTATCAGCTGGACTTTGCCAACTAATGCAGGGGAGGCGATCACGATCATAGTGGCGTTACTGTTCGGCATGACGTTACCGATTACACCGCTTCAGATTTTATGGATCAATCTGATTACCGCTGCAACATTGGGCGTTGCACTCGCCTTCGAACCGACCGAAGAAAACACCATGCAACGCCCGCCTCGTTCAAGAGGAGAATCGCTGCTGAATGGTGAGTTGGTATGGCAAATGATACTAGTATCTATTTTATTCTTTTGTAGTGTATATGGCATATACACCTATGCTATCGAACAGGGCTACAGTATTGAGCTTGCGCGCACGCTGGCGGTAAATATAGTGGTAGTACTGGAGATCTTCTACTTATTTTTTATCCGTAATATTTACGGCACATCATTGACATGGAAAGCAGCACGCGGCACCAAAGTAGTCTGGCTAACGATTCTCATCATTACTACTGCGCAATTATCGATTACTTATCTACCGCCTCTGCAGGCAATATTCTCCACAGAAGCAGTACCGTTTCTGGATGGAGTATTGGTCATTGGTATCGGTATCGCACTATTTGCTATCATAGAAACTGAAAAACAAATTCGCCTGCGCCTCAGAAGCCTCAAATTATGAAACTCAATAGTGTCGTCATTCGGTAGAGAAAATTACATTATTAGCTAACTAGCAATTTATAATTTTTTATTTTACGTGTTTTCAACGAGTTAATTGTACAGCAGACATGAATATTCTAGGTGAATATCGGGAGTCTCTGGGCGCATTTATCTGGACGAGGAGCTATATGGGGGCAGGCACATGATAACGATCAGTTTATTAAGGAGATACTTGGGATTTTACGAACAGAGTCACTCCGTGGTCTGGCCACCCTCGAAGATTAGCTTAACAGCCAAGCTAATCTATTCAGTCCCTATTGTTTTTAAGTTATTGGCCTCGCACGACTAAAGTATCACACTCTAATAGATGTAATAAACTCTCGGCTGTACTTCCGATTAATGCCTTAAGAAATCCGGTGCGACCATGTGTGCCGAGCACTACAAGATCAATTTCTTCATGACGTACATAGTCGGATAACAGCTCTTCCGGGTGACCTCTATCAATTATTCGATCGAGCCGTTGCATAACTGATGGTTCAAATGGTATGTCGGCAAGAAAATGATCACACTGGTTCTTGGCAATAGTTTTCCAGGCGTCATTCGGCGGCGCATCCCATCCCAAATCATCCTCAAAAGCGTGAAATAATATTAGCTGTGCATCACTGAACCATTGTGCTGCCTTCTCTAATGCTGGTCGCGATGCAGGTGAGAAATCAGTTGCAATGACCACACGTCGATATGGGCCTCTTACCCGGCGACGTACGATTAAAAGAGGTATCGAAAGCTTTTTCAGCAATTCATCTAAAGTACTGCCCAGTTGAATACGAGCAAGGGACTCGTCACGCCCAACGCCCGTGATAACTAAATCGCTATTTTTTTGATGTACTGCCTCAAGTATAACATTGTGAGGTATCCCCTCAGTCACGCACACCTCTGCTTCAATCTTTTCAACTTCCAAATCCATGCTCAATCGGCGTACTGCAACAGTCTGATAATCTTGGGGTCGTCGCCATGAGGGTAGTGCTTTGATCTGCATCGCGTAGGAAGTAGCATATGCGGGATCAATCGCATGTAACACTACTAATTTAGCTTTCCAGGTTCGGGCTAAGTACGCTGCACGGCTCAATGCGCGATCGCATCGACTAGTAAGGTCGGTGGCAAATAGTAAATTACTACCGTAAGAATTTTTTATCATAAATTTATACCTCTATACTATTTTCAGTTTAACTTGATTCGTTCAGATATTCCTGTTCCGGTAAGTATTTTGACGATACTCCGTAGCATGCCCCAAGCAAAAAAATGCTTTAAGATTCCCATGGCAAACATATACTCAGGTAACCACCCCAGATTTATGAGGGCTCACTCGAGCGTCATGGTTCTGAGTTTTTCCAATCTTAGCCAGTGAGGACACGCATCTTTGCGCACTCCCTTTGATCAGGCGAGAGATGTGTTTTATAAATTGCGATACCGCTTCCCGACGAATGCCTGAGACTTGCTGCACGGCAATGAATTCATCACGCTCCCCGCTATTCTCAACTGCCACTGGTATCTGCATTTTTCTTTTGGTGTGCCCTCCATAATCGAGATACCGAAAATTGCTCTAAAGCTAACTAAAACTATCATATCTTGAGCGTTTTTTCCTTGTAAATAAAGGAATAATCAAACCCAGTAACAAACCACCCGCCAAGACTAAGGCGCCGGTGATAAACCAGT
>CBFGXU010000093.1:0-10296 GCA_965652935.1 uncultured Nitrosomonas sp. | reverse complement strand
TGCCTCAACACCTAATTCTGGATAACCTAATGCTTCGCCATTGCTGATCAAATTATGCACGAAGCGATGCAGCTCCTGGAGCGTTTTCATGTCCCCTTCTATTCGCAGCTTACTCCATAGTGCTTCAATTTCACTCATTTTGGCTGGTAACTCCTGTGCAAATGAGGCTGATAATAAGCGCATTCTTTCCTGAAATACTTTGAGCTCTGTAGTATTCATGACAATGTACCGAGTTTTGTTCGATCTCAGTAGTTAATCACATGAGATTGAACGGTTCTGTGAAAACAAGCCTACTGTGTACAAATTCAGGTATTATGCATTTATCCGTAGTAGGCAGCGAAAATATCAATAGAATTAAACACTTTCTTTTAATTTTAAATTGTATATAAAAGACAATAGATCAATCTCACGATTTAACACCTAAAAATCGACTATTTATTACATTTTTACATTTTCATTACATTACCTTCAAACCCTTGACGAAAAAAACCTTCATATATTTTGGTAAATTAAACTGTCTCAATCCCATTATTTGTTTATATTTCACCTTTATATTCAGACCTCAGCCATGTTAAATAAAATAGCTATTCAGATTCTGACTGGCCTGATAGCAATCCTGCTTAGCATTTTTGCTATTGGCGCCCTATTGACTGGACCAGCGCCCAGCGCAGTCGGCGCATTATCAATAGATCTTCCAGTAGAATCGATACAGATTCCTGTAACCGATATGTCTACGGTACATGGCTGGCTGTGTTACGGGAAGCGGGGTAGCGGTGCCGTGCTCTTGGTACATTCCATGCGTAGCAATCGGCTTGAGATGCTGAGTCGGGCCAGGGTTTTGAAAGACCACGGTTATAGCGTTTTATTGATTGATCTCCAGGCACATGGTGAAAGTACCGGAGAAAAAATTACTTTCGGTTTACGGGAATCTGAGGGGGTTGCAGCCGCGGTTACTTTTCTTCGGAAAACTTTTCCGAATGAACCGATTGGCGCCATTGGCGTTTCTCTGGGTGCTGCAGCCATTGTCCTTGCCAAACAGGACCTAAAACTGGATGCGGCCATCCTCGAGTCATTGCATCCAACCATTGAAGAAGCTATCGATAACCGCTTAAAGCTTCACTTTGGAAATTATGGATCAGTGCTTTTGCCGATCATGCTCGCACAATTATCTTTTTACTTGGATACTGCTATGGATGAATTGAGCCCGATCACCCGGATCAATAATCTTAATTCACCGGTATTGTTTATTTCTGGCACACACGATGCCCATACGACCCAATCAGAAACTGAACGCCTGTATGCTGCAGCCAGAACTCCTAAGGAAATTTGGATTGTCCCTGGTGCCGGGCATTTCAATATGCATAGCTATGCAGGCAGAGAATATGAACAGCGTATTATCGATTTTCTGTCCCGATACTTGCGACAAGTGGATGGCTGATCATGATGGTAGACCGATCAGAATCATTAAAATACATAAGACGTGATAAAGTGATCCCTCTTTCTTAAATTCGTGTTTTCGTAGGTTGGATCGACATCAAGGAATTCATCATGGATCGTTATCAGAATATTCTGCTTGCTATCGACTTTTCCGAGAATGGTCATTATGTCGCTCAACGGGCCAGGCAGCTAGCAGATCAATTTAATGCCCACCTCCATATTATCCATGTGCTAGATAATATTCCCATGCCCGACACACCCTATGGCATGGTGCTTCCGCTGGATCAAGATTCATCGTATGACTTGCTGGAAGCCGAGAAAAACAAATTAAAACAAATTAGCGATCAATTGAACATTTCGCTGGCCCGACGCTGGATGATTTGGGGTGAACCCCAACAGGAAATTGCACGGTTCGCTGCAAACAAACGAATTGATCTGATTATTGTAGGTTCTCACGGACGCCATGGGCTTTCCGCACTCATGGGCTCAACAGCCAAAGGAATTTTGTATCGCGCAGATTGTGATGTACTGGCTATTCATTTAAAAGAAAATGATCCGCACTCACTTGGGAAATATCAGGCTACTTCCAGAATTCCCACCACGCCTTAATACCCACCTCTGGCAATTCCTTAAGAAAGTGACTATCAGCAAAATTGATTCGCATGACGCGCTCCGCATCATCTCGTAAATCATACATTTCCAGAGCCTCATAAGCTTTAATCATGATAAAGAGTGCTTCCTCAGTGGCAGGCGTACGCGGATATTCTGCCACTGCGTTCTGGGCTCGATTAGCTGCAGCCACATAAGCTTTGCGCTTCATATAATAACGCGCAATATGAATTTCACTCATAGCAATCGCATTGATCAAGTAGGCCATTCGCTGCCGGGAATCTGCTGCATATTTGCTCTCCGGAAAACGCATTACCAATTCCTTGAAATTTTCAAATGATTCTCGCGATGCTTTAGAATCTCGCTCGCTCATATCCTGTTTAAGCGGACCTCTCATCAAGAAACTCATCATTCCCCAGTTATCATTAAAACTTGCTAGTCCTTTGATATAATAAGCATAATCTACATTGATATGATTAGGATGCAATTTGATAAAGCGCTCTGCTGCTGCGATTGCTGAAGCCGGTTCTTCATTTTTGTAGTGTGCATAAGCGGTCTCTAGCTGTGCCTGTTGTGCGATGCGACCATATGGATAGCGTGCTTCTAATGACTCATACAGTTTAATGGCCGCAGCATAATTGCCATCGTTCAGTTTCTCTTTTGCTTCTGAATAAAATTTATTAGCAGACCAATCCTGCTGATCCTCCTGACGATCCGGCAATAAACCACATCCTGATAGCCATAACATCAGGATTAAAGTTAAACTACGTAACATGACCAATTCCGTAAAAAATAAAGACACCTTTGATGATTATAGCGTAAAGCCATCATTGCTAGCACATGACGTACCGACATCATCGATCATCGATTTGACGATCCCTGCGGATTATGCAGGTCTACGTCTTGATCAGGCTCTGGCGAAGCTTTTATCCAACTGGTCACGCAGCCGTTTGCAATCCTGGATTATTGAAAACCGGGTGATGCTGAATGGTCAGTTTCCCACGGTGAAACAAAAAGTATGGGGTAATGAACATGTCCGGATCTCAGCTGAGGAGACGGTTGCTGAATCAATGCATGCAGCAGAAGATATTCATCTGAATATCCTGTATGAAGATGATGTGCTCATCATTATCAATAAGCCTGCCGGTCTGGTTATTCACCCGGGCAACGGCAACTGGCACGGCACTTTGCTTAACGCCTTACTGCATCATGCGCCGCAACTGGAAAATGTGCCGCGCGCCGGTATCGTTCATCGTCTGGACAAAGATACCAGTGGCTTACTGGTCGTTGCCAAAACCGTAGAAGCACAAATAAATCTCGTACGACAACTCCAGCAGCGCACCATGAAACGAGATTATCTCGCTCTGGCTCTGGGAGAAGTCAAGCGAAGTGGCAGCATCGATGCGGCAATAGGACGGCACCCGATTCATCGCACAAAAATGACAGTTACAGCAAAAGGCAAATCCGCCCGGACTCACTATCAGGTGATTGAAAACTTTGAGGGTTGTACTCTATTGCAATGCAGCCTGGAAACAGGCCGAACACATCAGATACGGGTGCATATGAGTTCTATTGGATATCCATTGGTAGGTGATCCTGTGTATGGCGGTAAGCCCAAAAATACCCGGCAAATCATTGGACAAATACTGATCAATTTTCCAAGGCAAGCATTGCATGCGCAGAAACTTGCCCTGGCTCATCCGCAAACCCTGGAAATTTTGACATGGGAAGCTGGTGCGCCGGACGACATTCTCCACCTATTGCAAGCACTGCGGCAGCACAGCGGATAATAACAGTAATGCAGGATAAAAAAATGCGCCCGCAAGCGCATTTTTTTTATATTGTATCAAGTCCATATACCAGATCATTAAACTTAGAAAGGTAAAATCGCATCCAGTGAAAATATAATCTGATCCTTATTGCCGCCGAAAGGACGGTAGGCGGCAGCCTGCAGCGATTCGTGCAGCGCGTCTACCCGGTCATAACGGATATTTGGACGGATATTCAATTGCCTCAGCCCTTGCCAGCCCACATTGAATGTTCTGGCTGCTTTCCAGTTAGCACCGATGGTCACAGCATAATAATCGGCAGGTGTACTGGTACCGAGTAAACCGACATTACTCGCGTAACTGGTTCCAAGATAATTAGTTGCTGCAGTTACCCTTCCCGGTTGAAAAACGCGGAAGCCATCGCGATCACGGAACCACTCAGCGCGAACACCAACGGATACATCAGGAGTGACGTCATAGTAGAAATGTGAGTTAACGCCATACCACTCCGCATCCTTGATGACACCGGAATACACATTATTGAATAATATGACGTTATCTGCAAAACCGTGATCATGTTGCAATATTAAATGTGTTTTCTCTGTAAATTTATGCTTCAAAACTATACTGTACAGACCCCAAAAACTGCTATTGCGTGTTGAGGTTGTACTACCGGTACCGCTGACATTGAGGGAGGTTTGCCTATCATCACTGGTCCACGTAACACCTCCGATTCCACCCCAATTTTCCATCTGCTTGTCAAAGTTACCGTCCCATCCACCTGTTCCGCTCCCACCGATCGTACCTGCCATGGCAGTGATATTCTTAGTTACTGTGTAATTACCCAGCACACCGGTATGCGTAAAAGGCTCTCCATACTGCATGGTATAGGCATGTGTATAAAAGAAGTTATTGGGTGCGGGAACCGTTTCAAAACCAATGGGGGTATAAAAATGACCCACTTTGACATTTAATCCATTGCCAACCGGTGCATAAACCTCTGCGAAGGCCTGCGGGATTGCAATTCCGTAAGTGCGGCTGGAATTACAACATATATCAAGATCCCAATTACCCCGATCAGCCAAGGGTCTAGCATTATTCACATCAAACGCGGGGTTACCATAAGCTTGGGTAAAAATTGCATCAGTACCAAACATGAAATCAGCACGGAAACCGAGATCCCAACCTTTACCTTCCGTTTTCACCCCACGTTCCAGAAATAAATTCAACTGATTCAATTGAAACCTGTTCGCCTGATCAGCAAAAGTAACCGGCCCCATGAATCCGTGGGTTTGACTTGGATTATAGGTTGCGCCACCATGAACCCAGCCACCAAATTTGATGCCGCTGTTTTTGATTGCATTCATAAAAGGGTTACCGCTTTGATCGCTGCTGCTCATCACGCTGTTCGCGTGAACACCCGATGAATCCATACCAAGCAGTAGCAACCCTCCCGCTACAGCATGGATCACCTGGTTTTTGTAGTTCGTTTTAGTTTTATACTTCATTGCTTCCCTCCCTCAAAAGATTATGAAAAAGATACAAATACTAAAAACTACCAAAAAACCCTAATAACCTTAGGGAAAGAACTCTAACATTGAATAGCTGAGAGGGTCAACGCAAACAAACAGGATAAGTCTGTCTATTACAAGAAAAATACAACACAAATGCTGGAAGACATCTCTCTAATGCTAAAGTTTGCAGTTAAAACATCAGTGCAGGCTTTCGTAGTGATTTTTGATGGACTCCCCCATTCATTTCTGTATCTTAAATTTGAAATAGACACCTACCCTATCAAGCCGCAATAATACCCTCTCCTCATCTAATCGCTAACGAAAACAGAATTGTTAAAGTTTTAAAAACGATCACACCGTTAAAAAGCACTTGCAATTCCAGTTTAATATATTGATATACATCATATAAACTAATCAATACCTTAACTCATCAATTAATTTATTCCAATAAAAAGTACAATCAGATCCGTTAAACAACTTGAGAATGAGCAGCAGATCCTCTGTTTTGGAATTGAATTACTGAATTAGAGTCAAATCAGGCTTTTGCCTTACATAGCCTGGTTTATCAAGAAATAGTCGAGAATCCTCATCGCGCAGCTTAACTATGCAACTCAAGATCAGGACGTAAGACTTGTTCGCTTACCAGAAACCCCAGTTACCCGTAGATACGATCCATATTCCCAGAATGCCATTGGTGAGCGCATGCGCGAAAATGGGCGACCATAACGTGCCACTACGCATGTACAAAAGATTGTAAACGATCCCTGCAAATAATCCGGCCAACCATAGGCTATGTGCAACTGCAAAAAGTATGGCAGTAATGCAGAAGGCTTTAAGCCCTACCTGTGCTGGGTTGACAGTCAGAAAATCTGGATGAGTGAGCCAGCGCATCAGAAATGATCGCCAGAACAGCTCTTCCATTACAGGAACCACCAGCACTGCGCCGATTAGCCGCACTGTAACCAGGAGCCAGTCGATTTCATCATGAGCACGCGGATCAAAACCAACCGATTCTCCCATCACCATCCATTCCGCTGTCAAGTTAATCCAGGCTATGAATACAATAACGCCTGCAATGGTTGCAATACTCATGGTGCCAAGATTTACCCCTGCGGGCCATCGCAATTCACTATATGCCTTTCTCATACACCACAGCAAAGCAGCAACAATCGTGATTTTCACTGCATATAGTAAGAGTAAGCGCAAGTCATTAGCTTCCCAGCCAAACTTCAGCAATCCATCTTCCAGTACCATAAAAAAGACATAAGCACCAAAAGGTGCAATGCGGTATAAGTTATTCCGATCAAACATAATTATTTTCTTCAATCACATAATAGGCGTGTTATCAGTGTTATCAGAATAAGCTTCATTCCCTCCTGAAGATGAATCAAACTTTATTATCCGGACACCACCACAGGATATCGCAGTACGTTAGTTTCCGTACTTCTTGTCAGTTTAAAGAAAAAGATGAATAGTGAAACTAAAAAAAGCATGCTGAATAGCCTATATTTGACAGGTACGAGAAACTTCTACCCTGTATCGCAGTTATCAATCGAATAAATGACAAACACACAAATAAGACACTGCCCGTGTGGCAGCAATCTCCCATACATCGACTGCTGCGGTCATTATCTGGATCATGACGAAGTTGCCGCCACGGCGGAAATACTCATGCGCTCACGCTACACGGCTTACACCTTGAATCGCGAAGACTACCTGCTGGCGACTTGGCATCACAGTACTCGCCCAGCCGCTCTTGAATTAGCAACCTCATCGCATCACCAATGGTTAGGACTCACCATAAAACACCATGAGCAACCGGCTCCTGATCGAGCGACCGTTGAATTTGTGGCGCGCTATAAAATCAATGGACGCGCTTACCGCTTACATGAAATCAGTCGTTTCGTGCGCAGCCAGGGGCTTTGGTTGTACGTCGATGGCGATATCGTACAAAACAAGAAAAAAGACAAGAATTAAGCACTGAAGCAGAGAAAAAATGCCATGCTTGTGGGAATCTGAAGCCGTTACTGAATCTCACAACGCCTCATAACGAATCTCCACTACCTCCAGCTCTTCCATGCCACCTGGCGTATTCAATCGTACGCTATCGCCCTCGCGGGCCTTAAGCAGCGCCTTGGCCAGGGGAGAAACCCAGCTGATAAGACCGCGACCAGGATCTGCTTCATCCATGCCGACGATACTGTAGGTATGCTGCTCGCCCTGGGCATTGCTGACGGTCACGGTGGCGCCAAAAAATACCTGATCGCAGTCACCGCGCTGCGCGGGGTCAACTACTTCAGCATTATCCAGACGTTTAGACAAGAAACGCAGGCGGCGGTCGATTTCGCGCAGGCGCCTTTTGCCGTAAATGTAATCGCCATTTTCCGAACGATCGCCATTCGAAGCCGCCCAGGTAATGGTTTTAACCAACTCAGGGCGTTCCGCTTTCCATAAATGATCGAACTCTTCCTTCAATCGCTGATACCCAGCCGGAGTGATATAGTTCTTTACTCCCTGCGGTAATTTCGGCGTAGCATCGAGCTCGTCGTCTTCACTCTCCTTGATGAATGCTTTACTCATATGGATAAATCTCTATTTGAAGCAAGAAAAAACTTTTAGATATAGATTTTTAGTTATTTGTTCAAGACCATTTCCTGCATAAAGGACATATTCTTCCACAACCCAATTATCATCAGCAATTCAGCAACTCAGGCTATGGTCTTTTGTGAGTATTTACAATTAATGCGAAACTGTGCGGGAAAAAACATTAATGATAACAACACCTGCAACAATCAGAGATAAGCCGATCACAGCAGGTATGTCCAAAGATTGTCCCAGAAAAAGCCAGCCGCTTAATGCAATTAATAACACACCAATGCCGGACCAGATGGCATAGGCCACCCCGACCGGGATGGTTTTAAGCGTCAACGAAAGAAAATAAAAAGCCAGCAAATAACCTACGACAACCATCAGCGACGGCCACAAGCGAGTAAATCCCTCGGCTGCTTTCAAACATGAGGTGGCAATCACTTCACTGACAATTGCAATTGAGAGAAAAATCCAATGCTGCATTTATTTACTCCATGCAAGTCATTATTCGACCATTTATTTTCCCAGTGCATCGGTAATCTGATTAAAGGGTTTATGCTGAAAAAAGTTGCGAATATTCTCTGCCAATTGATTAAGCAGGCGCTGCCTGGACTCCCTGCTGGCCCATGCGATATGTGGCGTTATAATCAGATTTGCTGGTTTTTGTTGCAGTATCAAGTTGTCCTTGCCCGGCGGCTCATGCTGCAAAACATCGATAGCAGCACCGGCAATGTGACCTGAGGACAAGCAATGCAGCAGGTCTGCTTCATTCACTAATCCGCCTCGAGCAGTGTTAATAAAATACGCTGAGGGCTTCATTAATTCGAATTCCCGGCGGCTGAACAAGTGCTGGGTTTCCTGCGATAGTGGACAATGCAAGGTAATAAAATCCGCCTGACGGATCACTTCATCAAATGCTATTCTGCCGGAGCGTGGCGGTTTATCTTTATGCTCCGCAATCAGCAATTGCATACCAAATGTTTGCGCGATTTGCGCTACCGCTTGGCCGAGTTCACCAAATCCGATGATGCCCAATGTTTTGCCCGACAGTTCCTGAATGCCGAAATCCAGTGGACAGAAAAATGGGCTGGCTTGCCAGCCACCTCTTTTCACCAACTCCTGATACTCCACGAAACGCCGCGCAAGATTCAGCATCAGCATAAAAACATGTTGCGCTACAGAAGGCGTAGCGTAACCGCGCACGTTACACACCGGGATATTGCGCTCAGCCGCTGCAGCGAGATCAATATTGTTGTAACCGGTAGCAGCCACGCAGATGAGTTTCAGACGTTGCGCAGCAGTTATTGCGGTGCGGCTAAGGAACACTTTATTGCTGACGATCACTTCGGCTTCACTGATCCGCTCCAGAATTTCCTGTTCGGAAGAATCATGATAATACTGCCATGGAGATATCGCCTGCTCCAGTACCGTACAGTCCAGATCACCACGAGTCACAGAACCGAGATCAAGAAAAACAGCGCGCATTTGATTGCTCCCGTTATGTTTTTATAAGGGAATGAGGACTCTTTACTGAGAGAAGAAAAAACAAGAAATTGAATTCATAAGAAAAATTCTTTACATTTTTTCCTTCTGATGATAGTAACATGATTTAATGAATCCCGGATTAAGGAGGAGAAAATTATGGCTGCTCTGATTATGACTGTGTTTACACTCGCATCAACATCTTTTTCTCATAATGACACCATTCCATCCCGTTATACTTGTGATGGAAAGGATATCTCACCAGCACTTTCCTGGACAGGTATACCGGAAGGCACCAAAAGTCTGGTGCTAATCGTCGATGATCCGGATGCACCTGATCCAGCCGCTCCTAAAATGACTTGGGTCCACTGGGTACTATACAATATTCCCCCAAGCGCCACCGGTCTAACCGAAGGTATTTCGGAAAGGGACCTTCCGCCCGGTACCTTGCAGGGAATTAACGACTGGAAACGTACAGGTTATGGCGGCCCATGCCCGCCAATCGGCACTCACCGTTATTTTCATAAGTTGTATGCGCTGAACACAGTGTTACCGGATCTGCAGCATCCTGCCAAGGCAGCGCTTGAACAAGCCATGCAAGGCCATGTCATTGCACAGGCTGAATTAATTGGTCGCTATCAACGTCATCGATAATCTCATACCTCTGCAGTGAGGATAAGAAATTTCTCGGTATTACTGAGAACAATGCGGTAATTTTTTGCTGCACAGAAGCTAATGTGCTTGGTTATTTATCGCCCGCAATCGCTCGTAGCGTTCGCGTTCTTCATGGGAAAGATGTTGCGGCACCCGTAAACTTATGCGCAAATAAAGATCACCTTGCCGATTTCCTCCAAATTCTGGCAATCCTTTTCCCTTTAGACGCAATACGGTATCCG
>CBFGXU010000092.1:0-10396 GCA_965652935.1 uncultured Nitrosomonas sp. | reverse complement strand
ATGTCTTTTCTCGACATGGACGAGCGCCTGGCAGGCTTGCTCGAACAAGTTGAATTTAATCGCTCGCCGTTTACCGACATCAAACACTGTGGTCCGTGCGATATCGGTCTGATTGAAGGGGGCGTGTGCAATGCGGAGAACGTGCAGGTACTGCGCGAATTCCGTACCAACTGCATCATCCTGATCGCAGTGGGAGCCTGCGCGATCAATGGCAACGTCCCTGCACTGCGCAATTATTTCGATTTACAGGACTGTTTGCAGGAAGTGTATCTCACCGGAATTGGCGTCACGAATCCGCAAATTCCCAATGATAGTGAGCTGCCATTGCTGCTCGATAAGGTGTATCCGGTAAGCGAGGTGGTGCACATCGATTATTTCCTGCCCGGCTGTCCGCCTTCCGCGGATGAATTCCTGCAGATACTGGAGCCGTTACTGGCCGGACAAAAACCAGTGTTATCAAGATCTCGGTTGCATTATGATTAAACCAACTATGGAACCTGACAATCATCCATTACCTTCCACTACCCGGCGCATCGCCATTGATCCGGTTAGCCGCATCGAAGGGCACGGCAAGATCACCTTGCTGCTGGATGCAGACAATCACATCCAGGAGGCGCGGCTGCATATTGTCGAGTTTCGTGGTTTTGAAAAGTTTATTCAGGGCCGCCCTTACTGGGACGTGCCATTTATTGTGCAACGGCTATGCGGCATTTGTCCGGTCAGCCATCAATTGGCGGCAGGCAAGGCAGTGGATCAACTGGCCGGTGTGCAGCAACTCCCGCCGGCTGCAACCAAACTGCGGCGTTTACTGCATTTTGGCCAGATTCTGCAATCGCATGCATTGCATTTTTTCCACTTATCTTCGCCGGATTTCCTGTTCGGCTTCGGCAGCGATCCGGCACAGCGTAATATCGCGGGAGTTCTAAAACAATACCCTGAGATTGCATTGAAAGGCGTCAAACTGCGCAAATATGGCCAGCAGATCATTGCCGCGATTACCGGCAAACGCATTCACGGCACCGGCGCCGTACCAGGCGGCATGAACAAGCCGCTGACAGTTCTTGAACGCGATACGTTGCTGGCAGATATCAACGATGTCCTGCAATGGAGCCAGGAAGCGCTCACGCTGAACGAGCACATCCACTCCGCGCATCCGGAACATCGTAACTTTGCCACTTTGCCCAGCAATTATCTCAGCATGACGGGAGCAAACGGCGAACTGGAGTTCTATCACGGCGGATTGCGCGCGCGCCAAGCCGATGGTACTCATATTTTTGACCAGTTTGATTACCGAGATTATCAGCAGATTCTGCGGGAAGAAGTGCGCTCCTGGAGCTACATGAAGTTTCCTTACCTGTCGGCATTGGGGACTGAACAAGGCTGGTACCGCGTCGGGCCACTGGCACGCATCAATAATTGCGATGCGATTTCAACACCGCTGGCAGAAGCGGCACGCCAGCGCTTCAAAGCATTCGGCCAGGGCGGATTGGTGCATGATACGCTTGCTTATCACTGGGCTCGAATGATTGAAGCATTACACTGTGCGGAATCGATTCATGAGCTGTTGCAGGATACGGAAATCACCAGCACGGAATTAGTGGCTGAAAAAGGCGAATTGCAGCCGGAAGGGATCGGCGTGATCGAAGCACCGCGCGGCACCTTGTTCCATCATTATCGGATCAATGAAGAAGGGTTGATCACCAAGGCAAACTTGATTGTCTCAACCACCAGCAATAACCAGGCGATGAATGAATCTGTCCGCTCGGTTGCCAATCAATATCTGGATGGTCAGGAAATTACCGAAGCCTTATTGAATCATCTGGAAGTCGCAGTACGCGCTTACGATCCCTGCCTTTCGTGCGCGACACATGCGTTGGGCAAGATGCCCTTGCAGGTCACATTACAGGATGCAAATGGCAAAGTAATCAGCCAATTGACCAGAGAGGGATGAATTGTGAAATTTACCGCTAACCCGTGAACCAGCATTCAACTTATGCCTAAGT
Source organism: uncultured Nitrosomonas sp. (assembly GCA_965652935.1). Classification (GTDB taxonomy): domain Bacteria; phylum Pseudomonadota; class Gammaproteobacteria; order Burkholderiales; family Nitrosomonadaceae; genus Nitrosomonas. The sequence continues at coordinate 8,393 of CBFGXU010000092.1, read as the reverse complement.
TACTATTTTTCGGCTACGGCAATCCCGGACGCGGGGATGATGCGCTGGGTTCCCTGTTGATCGAGCAGGTGGATGCACTGAAACTGGCGCATGTGACCTGTCTCATAGACATGCAACTACTGATTGAGCATGCTACTGATCTCACGGGATATGATCAGATCCTGTTTGTGGATGCCGATATGTCATGCGCCGAGCCGTTTGAATTTTCATCAGTCAATGCTGAAAAAGACGATAGTTATACCAGTCATGCGCTCACACCGGCCACATTGCTGTTTATCTATCAGCAAATATACCGGCACGCTGCACCACCGGTTTTTTTATTGCGGATACGCGGCTACCGTTTTGAACTGGGTGATGCCTTGAGCCGGCGGGCCAATAGGAATCTGCAAGCTGCAATCAAACAGATACAACAATGGTGTTTACAGCATCAGTGATAAACAGTGAAAAACCGATGCACGAACTGTCATTAGCCGAAAATATAGTGCAACTCATCGAAGATGCCGCACTTGAGCAACAGTTCTCGCAGGTCAAAACCGTATGGCTGGAAATCGGGCAACTGGCCTGGGTAGAACAGGAATCGTTGCGCTTCTATTTCGATGTAGTAGCACAACACAGCATCGCCCGGCAAGCCAGACTGGAAATCATTGAAGTAGCAGGGCGAGCTTTGTGCAAACAATGCAATCAGGATATTCTAATCGCTACTTATCATGACGCTTGCCCGCACTGTGGCAGTTACACCCTTCAAGTCAGCCAGGGCGACGGAATGCGAATCAGGGAACTGGAAGTGGAATAAGGAGATACTATGTGTACAATCTGTGGATGTGGTACTAGCCAAACCTACAGTAATGACAAATCAATGCAATCGCATCGTCATTCGGATAAGCCTTTTCGTTATCGTCCGCTGACACATTCTCATGCGCACGGACTTACTCCGGTCTCTGCTGATGCTGATCACCCACCAGAAACAATTCATTTTGGAGCAGGCATCGCAGGTACACATGCAGCGGGGATAAGCCAAGCAAGAATAGTTAAAATTGAACGCGACATTCTCACGAAAAATAATCAACATGCCGCTCAAAATCGCCGGTACTTATCGGAACATGGCATCTTCGCGCTCAATCTGGTTTCCAGCCCAGGCTCCGGCAAGACAACGCTACTGGTCAAAACCATCCAGATGCTGCGCGAGATGTTGCCGATCGCGGTGATTGAAGGTGACCAGCAAACCGATCATGATGCGGCCCGTATCCGTGCAACCGGCGTTCCGGTGATACAAATCAATACCGGTAAGGGCTGCCATCTGGATGCGCACATGGTGGGTCGTGCCATGCAGCAATTGCCGCTGCAGCATAACAGCTTGCTGCTCATCGAAAACGTCGGCAATCTGGTGTGTCCCTCCAACTTTGACCTGGGTGAAGCGCATAAAGTGGTTATCCTGTCCGTCACCGAAGGGGAAGACAAGCCGCTCAAGTATCCCGATATGTTCCGTGCCGCGAGTCTCATGCTGTTGAATAAATGCGACCTGCTGCCATACCTGAGCTTTGATGTCGATCTGGCGCTTGAATATGCGCACCGTATCCATTCCGAATTGCCCGTAATCCAGGTTTCGGCCACGCAAGGCAGCGGCATGCCAGCCTGGGTAGACTGGATTGCAGCCGGATGCCGCCGTGCCACGGCTGCAAAACCTTATTTGCAAGCAACAGTCCCGTCGCTTGACTAAATCGGATTCCATCCTCATCCCACTGGCGATCAGCGGGCCTGCTGTTCTGGCTTGTGGCGCCTGGTTAAAAAATACAATCTGCCTGACCCAGGGAAACCAGGCGTATATTTCACCGCTCATCGGAGATCTTGCCACTGCGGAGGCGCGGCATCGACTGGACGAAACCATACAGCGAATGTGCCAGGATCACCCGCTGCCGCCTGAAATGATCGCGCATGACTTGCACCCGGATTTTTACAGCACACAATTTGCCCAGGCCTATGCTGAACAGCAGCAAATTCCAGCGCTGGCCGTGCAGCATCATCACGCCCACATTGCCGCTGTCTGTGCCGAACACGGCCTGACTCAACCTGTATTAGGATTGGCGTTGGATGGCGTTGGATTGGGAACGGACAACACACCCTGGGGCGGTGAATTGCTACTGGTCGATGGCGCCCGCTTCGAGCGGCTGGGTCATCTGACCACCCTGGCCCTGCCGGGTGGCGACCGCGCTGCGCAGGAGCCCTGGCGCATGGCAGCGGCAGCTTTGGCAAAACTCGATCGCGGCGATGAAATCACACAACGCTTTGCCCGTCAACCAGCTGCCAAAGCCGTTGCGGCCATGTTGCAGCAAAATCTGAATTGTCCGCAAACTTCCAGCATGGGAAGATTATTCGATGCAGCGGCTGGCCTCTTGGGAACCCATTTAATTCAAGCGCATGAAGCACAGGCAGCCGTGCAATTACAACAACTGGCCGAACAATATGGCCCGGTAACCGCGCTGGCTGAAGGCTATCGAATCACTGACACCAATGAGCTGGATTTCTCACCTTTACTCTGCGCAATGATCGACTGCCATGACGGAAATGGTGACACTTCCTATGCAGCTGCCCTGTTCCACGCGACTTTAAGCGCGGGACTGGCCGCCTGGGTAGAAAAAGCCGCCCGCCAGCACAACATTCATCATCTGGCACTGGGTGGCGGGTGTTTTCATAACCCCCTATTGCGGCAGGACTTAACCCAGCGGCTGACTGAAAGATCCTTACAAATCATCAGCGCCCGGCGAATACTACCGGATGACAGTGCCATTGCCCTGGGTCAGGCATGGGTGGCACTGCACAGCTTAAAGGCGTAATTCCCTCCAGACCATTCATAGTTAAGAAAATGAATAGTTATGTCATAATCTTGGCATCTGGAAATTCACATAAAATACCCATGTGCCTCGCCATTCCTGCCTGTGTTGAACAACTTACGGCCGAAAATCATGCGATTGTAAACCTTGGCGGTATCCGCAAGGAGATTTCGCTGGCATTGGTTGAGGATATTGCCCCGGGGGATTATGTCATCGTGCATGTTGGTTTTGCGCTACAAAAGCTGGATCCGCTTGAAGCGGAACAGACACTGGCAATGTTTGCTGAAATATCCACCTCCTCCAATGACGATTCACACTAAGGCTGGCATGAAATATATCGACGAGTTTCGTGATGGTGCCCTGGCACAAAGAATCGCCGCCAATATCGCAGCTGAAGCTGATCCCCGGCGCCATTATCATTTTATGGAATTTTGTGGCGGACACACGCACGCCATTTCACGCTATGGCATCGTTGACCTGCTTCCCGGCAATGTGCATATGATCCATGGCCCCGGCTGTCCAGTATGTGTTTTGCCGGCCGGCCGTGTTGAAAATGCTATCCAATTGGCGCAAACACCCGGCCTGATACTGTGCAGTTATGGCGATATGCTACGCATACCCGCCGCAAACGGCATGAGTCTGTTAAAAGCAAAGGCGCAGGGCGCGGATATCCGCATGGTCTATTCGGCTGCGGATGCAGTAGCCATTGCACAAAAAAACCCGCAACATCAGGTAGTGTTTCTTGCCATTGGCTTCGAAACCACCACACCGCCCACTGCTGTAGCCATCAAACAGGCTCAGTTGCTTGGTTTGGACAATTTCGCCGTATTCTGCAATCATGTGTTAACCCCTTCGGCCATTTCCCATATTCTGCAATCACCGGAAGTTCGTCAGCTTGGCCTGGTTTCCCTGGATGGCTTTATCGGTCCGGCGCATGTTTCAACCGTGATCGGCAGTCAGCCCTATGAATATTTTGCCGAAGAATTCCAGAAACCAGTGGTCATAGCAGGTTTTGAGCCGCTGGATGTCATGCAGGCCATATTGATGCTGATACGGCAGACCAATGAAGGCCGCGCCGAAGTTGAAAATGAATTCACCCGCGCGGTATTACCCGCAGGCAATATCAAGGCGCAACGGCTAGTGGCGGAAGTCTTTGAGTTGCGCCGTGCATTTGAATGGCGCGGCCTTGGATGGGTACCTTATAGCGCGCTAAAAATCAAATCATGCTATGCCGATTTTGATGCCGAACAACGTTTCCGGATTCCTGCCATATCGATTGCGGATAATAAGGCTTGCGAATGCGGCGCCATTTTGCGGGGCGTTAAACAGCCACAGGACTGCAAGATTTTTGGCACCGTCTGCACACCGGAGAATCCCATCGGTTCCTGCATGGTGTCATCGGAAGGTGCCTGCGCCGCTTATTACAGCTATGGCCGTTTCCGGGAAAGCACTCACACCATGACGCGGGAAAACTGATGCTTCACGCAGGAAAAGTCAAACCGGGATACAGCCGCTCTCTCGACCTGAAAAAAGGCTGCGTTGAAATGGCGCACGGCAGTGGCGGACGTGCAATGGCGCAGTTGATCGAGCAACTGTTTGTTGCCGCATTCGATAACGAATTCTTGCGCCAAATGAATGATCAGGCCTGTTTCCAGAGTTTTAACGGACGCATGGCCATGTCAACCGACAGTCACGTCATCACGCCATTATTTTTCCCGGGTGGAGATATTGGCAGTCTATCGGTTCATGGCACTATCAATGATGTCGCCATGTCCGGCGCAAAACCGTGCTACCTGGCGGCCAGCTTCATTCTGGAGGAAGGTTTTCCACTTTCCGATCTGAAGCGTATTGTTGATTCCATGGCGCAAGCCGCGCAAGCAGCCCAGGTACCGATTGTGACCGGTGATACGAAAGTGGTAGAAAAAGGCAGTGGTGACGGCGTATTTATTACCACCACCGGCCTCGGCATGGTGCCGGAAGGAATCCACATCGCCAGCAACAATGCACGGCCGGGCGACAAAATATTGGTGTCCGGCACCTTGGGGGATCACGGCATTGCCATCCTGGCATTGCGTGAGAATCTGTCTTTTCATACCAGCATCGAGTCCGATACCGCCGCATTGCATGAGCTGGTAGCCTGCATGATTGCCGCGATCCCAAACATCCATGTACTGCGCGACCCGACACGCGGCGGCATCGCCACGGCACTCAACGAAATCGCCGTACAATCATCGGTTGGCATCATGCTGTATGAGCACACGCTGCCCATTCGTCAACCGGTTAATGCAGCCTGCGAATTCTTAGGTTTGGATCCCTTGTATATCGCCAATGAAGGCAAACTGATCGCGATCTGCGCGGCGGAGGATGCCGGGAAATTACTGCATGCGATGCAAACGCACCCCTTGGGGAAGGATGCCGCCATTGTTGGCGAGGTCATCGAAGACACGCATTGCTTTGTGCAGATGCAAACCCGTTTTGGCGGCAAGCGAGTCGTCGACTGGCTCAGTGGCGAACAACTTCCGCGTATCTGTTAAAGCTATTGAAGATTCTGTTTCTTACCCACAGTTTCAACAGCCTGGCACAACGCTTGTTTATCGAGTTGACCCGGCTCGGGCACGATCTTTCCATTGAATTCGATATCAACGACGCCGTAACCCGGCAAGCGGTCGACCTGTTTCAACCCGACCTGGTGATTGCCCCGTTTCTGAAGCGCGCCATTCCGGAGGCGATCTGGCGCAAGCGGGTCTGCCTGATTGTTCACCCCGGCATCATCGGCGATCGCGGCCCTTCGGCGCTCGACTGGGCGATCATGCATGACCGGCACGAATGGGGGGTTACAGTATTGCAAGCCAATGCGGAAATGGATGCGGGCGATATCTGGGCATCTGAAATGTTCCCAACGCGGTTCACCAGAAAAAGCAGCCTCTACCGCCATGAGGTTGTTGAAGCGGCAACTCATGCCGTGCTGGCGGCTGTTATGCGCTTCCAATCCGGCACCTTCAAGCCGATCCCACTGGATTATTCGCGCCCTGACGTGCAAGGCCGGTTGCATGCACCCATCCGGCAAACCGACCGCAGCATTGATTGGCAGCAAGACAGGACGCTTGCCATTCTGCGAAAAATTCACGCTGCCGATGGATTTCCCGGTGTCCAGGATATCCTGTTTGACGAACCTTATTATCTGTTTGATGCTTGCATGGAGGAGAACTTGAGCGGCAAGCCGGGAACCATCCTGGCAAAGCGTCATAATGCCATCTGCCGGGCCACAATGGATGGGGCAATCTGGATTGGCCACCTGAAACCAAAAAGCAATACCGAACCAACTTTCAAGCTGGCTGCTACACTGGCACTGAAAGATCACCTTGCCGATGTGCCGGAAATACCTTCTGACCCCTTCTCTGCAAAACCCGTCACTACTTATCGCGACATCTGGTTTGAGCAAAAAAATGATGTGGGGTACCTGCACTTTGCCTTCTATAACGGCGCCATGGATACCGGCCAATGCGAGCGTCTGCGGGAAGCTTATCTACAGGCCGCGCGCAGCCCGGTCCGGGTCATCGTGCTGATGGGTGGAGCCGATTTCTGGTGCAACGGCATTCATCTCCATCACATCGAACATGCCGCCAGTCCCGCTGATGAATCCTGGCGCAATATCAACGCCATGAATGATCTGGCGCAAGCTCTCATCACCACGGAGGGGCAATTGACGATTGCCGCACTGCAAGGCAATGCCGGCGCCGGTGGTGTGTTTTTGTCGCTGGCTGCCGATTATGTTTTCGCCCGCGCCAGCGTCATTCTGAATCCGCATTATAAAAACATGGGCAACTTGTATGGCTCGGAATACTGGACTTACCTGCTGCCCAGGCGCATTGGCGAATCCCATGTAAAATCACTGACGCAGAACCGTTTGCCTATCGGTGCCCAGGAAGCGCGTGGTATTGGCCTGATCGACGATTGCTTTGCCATGAACCCCGCAGATTTCACCACAAAGATTGCGCACATCGCCGAAACCCTTGCAATTCACCCGGATTTTCCCGCCCTGCTGCAGCAAAAAAAGCAGCAGCGCCAATCGGACGAGCAGCAAAAAACCCTGCAAAGCTACCGCGACGATGAACTTCGCCACATGCAACTCAATTTCTACGGCTTCGACCCCAGCTATCATGTCGCACGCTACCATTTCGTCAACAGAATTCCCCATGGCTGGACGCCTCTTTATCTTGCCCGGCATCGACGTCTGCGGTAGTGCCCATAACCCCGGGTCTGAGAGAAACCCATAAAATTATTTATCATGCTGTTTAAATGTATAAAATTCAGGTACATTAACCAACTCTGATCAGATCGTACCGTTACCGAATTGACTGAATATCCGGCTTTACATATATTTCATCTCGATAAAGTAAATAAAAAGCATTTTATTTATACCGTCACGATGATCTGGTTTTTCCGGCTAATCCGTCATACGAAGGAGACTTGGTCCATGCACCCCCCACTCATACACTCCTCTTCGGTGCTAAAAAATTATTGTTGTCTTATGTATGTCGCCAGCCTTTTGATCGTCCTGCCGAGTAGTCAAGCACTGGCACAGGTTGTTATACAGAATACTGAATTTCTTCATTCTAATCGCCCCGAAGCATGGGCGATGAATTATGTCACTTCTATCACACTCCTCTCTGGACTCAGCGTACCGCGCAGCAGGGCGCCTGGCTCGATTGAGGTTGGCGCCGAAATGGATTGGATTCCCCAGCTCAGCGCCTCGCAACAGCGCATTGCTTTTAACGGAACGCATGAAGTTGATGTGACCAAAGCACCTATTTTTGCCCGGCCACGTATCACTTTCGGACTTCCGTGGCGATTTGCCTTGACCCTGTCCTATGTGCCGCCTATCCGAGTTTTCGGGGTCAAACCCAATCTCTTCGCATTCGCGCTGGAACGCCCCTTGGTTGAACGTGACCCCTGGACGATCGGCATGCGAATGTACGGACAGATTGGCGATGTAGAAGGCGCGATTACTTGTCCCAGTGACGTCGTCAAATTCCCGCCGGGTTCCGCAGAGAACTTTTTTGGTTGTGAGAAGAAATCTGCCGATAGGTTGAGCCAGCACTCCGCAGGACTCGAGCTCAGCGGATCATATCGCATTGAACGATTAAGAGGATTAACGCCTTATATTGCCGTAGCGGGAAATTTCCTTGACACACGAGTTCAAGTCAATGCCCTGACGTTCGGCATTCTCGATCGCAACCGGCTGGAGGCTGAAACCTGGACGTTCTCAACCAGCGCCGGCATCGCTTATCCCTTGAGCAACAGGCTCATGCTGAGCGTGGGAATGTTCTACAGCCCGCTGTGGGTGACACGCCCTCCAGCCACTTCCAGTCAGAATGATGGTCTTCTCAATGTGCGAGCGCTTGTCACGTATCAATTGAAATAGGCGTAAGCCGATCGAGTTGGCTCACCGTTCACGGATACTTATTCATCAGAATCACAGACTAATCACTTTAAGATCATGAACCATAAGGATTTGCCAAGTATTAAGCGCTGATTCCGGTTCAAAAATTTCTTATTGTTGGT
>CBFGXU010000091.1:0-10735 GCA_965652935.1 uncultured Nitrosomonas sp. | reverse complement strand
TCTATACGCTCTATGCGCTTTTATACTGCGTTTATACTATCTTCTTAAAAATAGGTAGAGAATCGAATTCTAAAATTTCTGGTGGTGTTCCCAAGAATTTGATTCTCTCACAATCTTTTAGAATTTTGAATTGATCAATTGTAATTCCTGCCGCATGCGCATTCTTGAATGCCCTCCAATCCCGTATTGTGCTATTTTCAAACTCGCTCGTAAACTGAACAAATAATTTTAATTCTTCTCTGTTTTTTTCCAGAAGAGAATTTTCCCTCATTATTTGTTCAGCCAATTCATCCAATGTTTGGTACATGGCTTAGCACCTATCTTAGTACCGATAGTAGCTACCATATCCCACATCGCCGTTACCACCACGTTGAATATCGTACATACGTAATTGCGAACGTGTTTCTAGAGCATCCATATCACGAGCCAGTTGACGCTTGGTGTAGCTTGGTTGGTTTACATCGGCGTTTGCGTATCCATTGATACTTGGATTAACATGCCGATAGCTATATTCGGATGAACGGTAATTTCCGCCGTAGTGGTAACCGTTACCACCTGCCATAGCGTTAGTTGCTAGTACTAGTGCTGCTAAGAGAATTATTTTCATGATTGCCTCCAATTAAGTTTATAAACTTTAACCCCACGATGCTGAATACAAGCTGAACATTTTCTTCTAAAGTAACCCCTGTGTAACCCTGAGCAAATTTTTATTAATGAACAACCTTATAAACTGTTGAATATAATTAATAAATATTTACAAAGTCTTTTTTGCTTTTCTGAACATTGATCGGCAATGTACATCATTTGATTCAATATTTATGCATTTACAAAATTATATATTCTTTGTTACTTATTGCTTTTAAAGAATTATTTACTTTGTTTTGCATTGCGGCATTTTTACGATAATATGTAAATATGCATGTGCATTGTAACCCGTAAGTAACCCCGTATGTCAAATAAATTCAACTTTACAAAATCAGAAATCGATGCCCTTCCAATTCCAGAAACCGGCAAGCGCGATACTTACCACGATACTAAAACCAAAGGTTTACAGTTGCGAGTAACCCATACCGGAATAAAAACATTCAGCGTATTTAAGAGAGCAAAGCGGGGTAACCCTGAGCGAATTACATTAGGTCGTTACCCTGAAATGACAATTGATCAGGCGCGTCGCAAAACTATGGAAATATGCTTGGCGATATCTGAAGGCAGTAACCCCGCCGAAGCAAAACGATTGTCTAATGCAGAAATGTTATTTGATGATCTGTTTAATGAGTATATGGATAGATACTCAAAAATAAGCAAGAAAACTTGGAAGAACGATATCAGCTTATATAATTACCATATATCTAGCGTACTTGCGAGAAAAAAAATCTCAAGTATAACCAGATCAGATTTAGCTTATCTGCATAGCGCAATCACAAAAAAAGGCAGTGTGATAAACGCTAATCGAGTTTTGGCGTTAATATCGAGTGTGTATAGCTGGGCGATAGCTTCAGGCATATACAACTCTTCTAATCCAGTGATTGGCATCCGCAGAAATAAAGAAAAAAGCCGTGATCGTTTTTTGCTTGGAGATGAATTGCCAAGATTCTTTAAAGCGCTAGCAGAATCCCCTAATACAATATTCAGAGATTATGTGCTCATCAGTTTATTAACTGGCGCGAGGCAAGCAAATGTTTTATCTATGCGTTGGGAGGATATAAATTTTGATAGGGCAGAGTGGCGAATTGAGGACACTAAGAACGGAACGCCTCAAACTGTTGCGCTTTCACCGGAAGCAATTGAAGTTTTAAACAATCGTGCTAAATCTGGTATATACGTGCTCCCTGGGGATGGTGGATCTGGACATTTCAAATCCCCTCAAAGAGGGTGGAAAACTTTATTGAAAATGTCAGATATAAAGAATCTAAGAATGCACGATTTGCGGCGAACGCTCGGAAGCTGGCAGGCTAAAACTGGCGCATCATTGGCCATTATCGGTAAATCTCTCAATCATCAGAATCAGAATACAACGGCCATTTATGCCCGGTTGGATCTTGATCCGGTTAGGGCCAGCATCAACACAGCGACTAACGCCATGTTGACTGCCGCTGGTCTGAAGGATACCGCTGATGTGATCAAGATCAAAAAGTAACCCTCAAGCATTCAATTCAATTTGGAATAATTCTCGGAATATTTTGCATACAAAATTTTCAACTTGCACAATTTCGAAAACTGAACTTTATGCTTGACCTAATCAACCCGTTTCCTCTTCAGTAGCGGGGCCAACTTTTTTAGTCTCAATCCAAGCAAGGATGTGCTCGGTTTTATAAAATACCTTCTTGCCAATTTTATAGTACGGGATTTTCTCTTTCCCGGTACACCTCCAAACTGCAAGGGTCGAGCTTGTCACTCCGATAAGTTCAGCCGCTTGCTTTGCGTCCAATCGGTCATTGTTCTGGTTCAGTATTTTATTTATTGACGTGCTCATCTATAACAAACTCCAAAAACTGTATCCAAAAATATAGTAAAAAAGCATCCAGTAAAAAACATCTGCCACAAATCTCGCCAGTCATATTTTTTCACTTCGGCGGCTCCGGTAGTTCGGGCAAAGGCATCCATAATGTTGGATTAATGGGGTCATATTTATCAGTAATAAAAACAAATTTATCCCAAATTGAACTGTAATACCCTTCACCTACAGAGTTATCATTTTCGTATAGCCAGATATTTTGATCCTTCGGCGCGGATTCGATAGGCTGCCACTGGTTAAGCTCTTCGACAAAGCACTCAGTAAGACGCCACATTGTTGTCCCGTGCATTCCGCCTGAGTCTCTTATCGCCTTAAGTTTTTCTTCGGTAATTCCTCTCATATTTCCACCTTGCGCCATGTTTGATCAATCCAGCGAACAAAAGACTCGCAACTTTCAATTTCTTCTGGTGTAAGTTTCTGGATCTTATTTAATACATCCATATAAAATTCACCACATTGTGCCTTCGCTATATACTCCCGCACATCAATAAACTCAGGCTCTTTCTTTTTGAAATTAATTAATACCGTAGCTGGATTACCATAAGTGTCACTGAATGGCGTAATTACTGGCTCATACCCATCCGGCACATCAATTTCGATTGTTTGTTTCATTTTGCCTCCTGAAGCTCTTTCATTTTTGCAACGACTTCTTCTAGTACTTCCAGCCCGTAAAATCCATACATGATCACTTCAAAACCATCTTTAGCGATTCTAGTAACAGCAACATTGGGTTCTGAATCTTCAACGTACTTATAAAAATCTTCCACTTCTCTAAACTCAATAGCCATCACTCAACCTCTCGCCAGATTTCTACTTCGCACACGAGTGGGACTTGATTAGTTTTTTGCCGCAATTTACCGTCGAGCATAAAGAATTCACCAGGACTTGGCTGCCTCACTTCCCCGGTATATTCAAGCACTTTCCTGCGCGGCTGGATTTTTTCGACGATTAGCCAAAAGTTTTCTAAATCATATGGTGCTGTTAGTACCCCATCTTTTGATAAGTATTGCTCATCTTTTCTTGGTGGACGATAAGCCACAGCCCTCCACCCATCAGGCAAGCCGGGGATAGATATTTGGTGTAATTGTTCAGCCATGGTTAATACTCCCTCTTTTAATATATCTCGTGCAGCTAACTACCTTTGTGCCGTCTTTTTCAGTATCAATAACCGGCATTAATTGGAATGGTAGATTCCCGCAATTACTTTTCCAGAATTCGCAATTCATGCACATACTTCCCTTTGGCCGGTATATTTGTGCGTCAGTCAAAATCTCTAAATTCCCTTGCATGTTTAACCCAATCCTTATCGTGCAAAACGTCATGCCAGACGCTAAAAATGTGATGTAGAAATATTGCTGGAAACCCTATCAACATCACCGCTATAGGCTCCAAAGGATAAAAATAAGGTGCTATCTCCCAAGATAAAATTGCACTACCGATCCACAGAAAAATTTGCATAGTGCGCGGAAATATCATCCAACCAAAATTTATTACCTTGTCGATCACAGCTTCACTCTCCCGCAGTGTTTGCATTTATCAAAGTGTTGAATGCCGTCAAACCACATATCGTAAAATCGACTATAGAAAGTGAATCTCTGATTTGTCTGGCACTTCCACATAAAACACAGGAATTTATTAATCAATTTCATGGTTTAAATATCCCAAAAGGATCATCGTTAGTATGAATAACTGTTTTTTTCTTATGACACCACTTGCATTTATGTATTGATATCTGGTAGCAATAAGTCGGGTCACCAAAACTATCAATCTTTCCCGTAGGCATTAGAGAATCAAACTCGTATTTATGCCAGCCTAGCCAGCACAGGAATTTATTGATCATGCTTATAACTCCAGCATCTATTGCATCCGATGTAACATTTATAATCTTTTGTAGTTATCAATGCCCGCTTATGTCCGGAAATTAGGCACAGGATTTTATTGATCAGTTTCACCGTTTACCTCGCAGAGTTGATATATCCACACAGTGTTTGCATACGGTCACATCAGTGAATTTATATTCATGCCCGACACGTAACACTGTTGTGTAATTCGCTGGACTGTGGCCCCACATAAAACACAGGAATTTATTGAGTAGGTTCATGAACAAAAAACCACATATCCCAGCAGAATTCCTGGTGTAAGCAGAGCGATACAAGACAAAAAATCTATTAATTCCACACTCACTCCTTAGCCGGTCTTCTCCGGTCGCCTTTGCGTCTTTCTGGATATACTGGTTGGCTCGGTTCGGTCATGATCCAAACTCCATGTCTCGATCAAACATCGCATCATCATCTTCCTCGGCAGCGCATGACAAATGCATAAACTCTCCGTCACGCTCTACAATAAATTGCTCAGTATGATTAATTGGCTCGCTACACCATGGACATTTATCTGGTTTGCTCATACCGCCTCCTTATCCTCAACAATCAACATTCCAACTTTATCTAGCGACAAATTCACGTAGCCGTGTTGGCATCCAAAATCACAGATATAGCTGATACGAGCAGATACCTTGCGGCCTGTATATTGGAACCCATTAAGTTCTTGCTGGCCTTCGTGTAACGTCACTGTATGACCAACTTCAAAGTGACGATCATTGAGCCGCACCTCGCTGCGTTTCTTGCCATCTACTACAGGCTGGAAATACTTGGTGAATAGTTTCAGGTCGTGGTGCATGGTTATTTATCTCGCGCTTCGGTAAACAGAGTTTCAAGAAACTCACAAACATGAGCGTAATCCTTGGGATCTTTGTATCTAAAAAAATCTCCACCTATATTGAAAAAGTATTTCCCATCTTCATCAGGACAAGGCAACTCCACACCGTTAATCTCAAACGTGCGCTTGGGTTGCGGTTTGTTCCAAGTTAGATTTTGATACATACCGTTTCCCCACACATTTAATAATGAATTACTGCCAATAACTTGCAATCCGTTTTCCTTGGCGATGTATTCAATACCCATGCATACTTTGTTGTATAACTTGTCTTCAGGAAAAATAGGCCGATGTACCTGGGATTGCTCGTCAAACAGGATTGCTACGGCGAATTGGTATTTATCACCACGGTCTATAAATTCCAGATTGCCAGAAAAAAAAGACCCATTATATTTCACACACTCCCACGGCTTAACTTCGCAACCATGCTTTTTGTTATACGCAATAACCATGTCGTGAATTTCGTTCCAATACTTCTGGTTCAGTTCGCGTTGGGTTTTCATTTTTTCATATCCATGATCATGCTTTTAACAAAACACGTACTGCCAACAACTACTACAATCGTGGCGGATACACCTATAACAACCATCGTTGTACAGCTACTAAAAAACAAATCACACGGCCATTCAAAAAAGCTCATCTCATCCTCTCAAATAAAGACTTAATCTCAACATCTAATCCTGAATTCCTTATTGCGCTTGGTGATGCTTTCTCAATTAATTTTTTGGCCAACTTGCACAGTGTGTAAAAATCAAGAATTTCTTCTTCAGTCATATCTTCATTAGCAAAGTATCGATTTCTAAGGTAGTCGTAATACTTCGCAAGATCACGCTGTTGCTGCTGACTTTTGGCGCTCATCGTTAAACAGTTTCATTGTTCGTGGATAAATTGCTTGCAATATTTCTTGCAACGCTTCCGCATATACTCTAATTTCGTATTGGGCTGCATTGTCATTTCTGAGAGTCAAGAATGCCAGCCAATTACGAAGATTCGCGGATGCTCTCATTACTGAGTAGCGGCCTACTGGTAATGCAATTCTCGCTAATTCTTTGGGGATACCATGAGCAAGAGCCGCTTCATAGAATTTCTGTTGCTCTTCATATTGATACAGCAATGAGTTTTGAAACATCCACACATCCCGATCTGTAAATAACTCAATGTGCTTATCAGATTGCTGCTGTTTATTTGTTGATTTTTTAGCAGTCTCTACAGCACTCATTATTCTTTCAATACTTGGAACATAGTTCTCATCAGGCAGTGGAATATATCTAGCGCTCATCTCGTTGTAGCTTTGCGTCCGGTGCCGATGCCATTCCCTGAATACAAAGATCGGCGCTTTAACTTCAATAGTTACTCCGGCCATTTCAAATGGAGTCATGTGCTTATTGTTGTAAAGGAACGCCAAGAACTTCTCATCCAGATCCCAGCCTTTAAAACCTTTGCCGGTGGACATTCTTGCCGAAGATACAATTGTTTCATCGGAGCCCCAGTTTTCAATCAGCTTGATATAACCGTGATCAAGCAATTTAATTTCAGTCATAGTGTTTTATCCATTGGCATTATGCGATTGCTCTCTTGCTCTTATCTTTCTGCGCTGCCTTGTATCGTTGACGATCTGCTTTTTCACACGGTGCGCATCTGTATCTCATCCGACCTGATGGATTGACTCGCTTCTCCCGAATACCGCAGCCTGGGCAAATCTTGTCTGGATCAGGTTTACCTCTTGTAAACTCTGTTGATCCATATGTTCCATAATTTATATAGCCCATTTTATAAGCTCTATAACCATTATCAGCGGGATTGCGATAGCAAACGTCATGAGTATTTCGAGTAATTTAGTCATGGTCAGAACGGGATGTTTTCAGAACTTTCTTCATTAAAATCTTCCCTTGACGATTGGTTAGAATTTGATCTATTTCCACCAACCATTTTCATTTTTTCTGCAATAATGTTTTTTGTCTCACGCTCAACACCATTTTTATCTTTCCAAGAATTGGTTTCTATTCTTCCTTCTATGTAAACCAAAGATCCTTTTTTGATGTACTCTCCAGCAATCTCAGCAAGTTTTTTGTAGAAAACAATTCGATGCCATTCTGTTTTGCTTTGCTTCTCGCCGTTTTTATCTTTCCATTCTTCTGAAGTAGCAAGATTAAGATTGGTTACAGCATCGCCGTTATTCAAATACCTTGTTTCAGGATCTTTTCCAACTCTTCCGAGCAGAATTACTTTATTAACTGATGACATTACGCAACCCTCTCGATTGGTTCAAACTAGCCATTATCTTCTCCAACAGTACTAATAAATTGTCCTAAAGAATTTCTCTTATTTTTAGGTATGTATGTTCCACTCATAACCCCGTTCCTAGAGCGCTCTCCCATCTTTACTCCGTTACTTCTTAAATAACGGAACACCGTTGATGAGGCCAGCCCTACGATCTTTCCAATTTCAACAATGGTTTTTTTATCTTCAACATACATCTTTATCATTGTTGAAACTTTTTCATTGAATGACTGTTTTCTTCTGTTGATATAAGGAGTTTCAATTTCAATTGAATATTCCCTCATAACAAATTGGACGTATTTCACAGGGATATTTAATTTATTTGAAATTACCCAATAATTGGTTTCGCCTGAATCCATCATTCTTTTTATTTTTGCTTTATCAGAATAAGGACGTTTACCTTGGCCAATCTCCTTTCTTAAAGCGCGAACATAGTTATAAAATTGCCTTCTTGACATCAATGATTTAAATTTTGTTACAGGTATTTCATTTTTCTTTAAAAGAATGTCGTACATATCATCAGATTTTAATGTCAGGTCTTTCATTAATTCTTTGATGTTATTGGCAAATTCTTCTCCGTGAGCATAAGGATTCTTGTGCTGCCAATCCATTACCTTATCCTCATCAGTTAAATGACTGTGCTTGCGCTTTATATTTTGATGAGTCGTGGTAACCGTTACCACTTGTTCATGGCCAAGCAACGCCAACCAACTTGATGCATTAGCCATTTAATTCGACCTCAATCCAGTCGCTTGCCCATCTTACAAATCCGGGTTCTTTTTCTATTATCTTTACGCTGTCTTTATCGCCCCATTGGGCCTTGAATGTGTACTCGACACCTTCATGGTTTTTAAACACGGCTATACGAACGTACTGTTTCCGTGTTTTCGGCTTGATGCGGTATTCATTACTCTCAAAAAAAGCAGGGTTTTCAATCTCACTCCATCCATTATTTGATGACCTAACTTCAATCGTCAAACTTGCATCGTTCGCTAAAGCAATCATCAAATCAGCATGCTTATGTCTCATCGTCTTTTCCTTCTTAGTCAAAATACCGTCAATAATTTCGTAGTCGTGTTTGTCTAAATTGATGCGTGATTTTTTCCAGTTTTGGTTTTTATTTCCTTCATACAACAGGTCTATGTCTCCCCAAGATCCCCACTGTCCACTGTCTTTGTATGGCTTGTCAGCGTGTTGATAAATATCACCATTTTCATCCTGCGCTATCCACATGTCATGTCCTTAGTTAAATTTAACGTTCTTAACTTCGCCACGAATAATTGCGTCAATTACTTCGGTGGCCATTTCTTTTGTTACTCCAAACTCACGGCATACCATGTGCAGGCTATCGATTGCTTCCGTGATTGATGCGTCATATTTGGCTGCAAATGGATTGGCCAACGACACAACATTATTACCAACCGTCTCTGCCATGATCGCTTCAGGTTGTTTTTTGTAATCCATCGGCAGAGTGGTAACCGTTACCACTTCAGTTACTTTCGCTTCAGCAATAAACCTAGCCCTCTCATCTTTGCGCTTTTGTTCAGCCAGCCGAGTTTCAACGATCAATTTAAAATCATCTTCCGGCTTGGTAATGATTGATTGAAGATCGCGGAACAGTGATAAATCTTCCGGCAAGTAAGTCAGGTTTTTGCGGACCACACGAGCCAGTTCATCCAGCTTGATCTTGGTCGCAGCGACTTCGGTGTCTACTGCATTGTGCAGGCTGGCAAGAGTGCGTTTGTGTTTGCAGGCTGATTCAATATCTGCTTTGCATAAAATCTCTGTACTTAACTTTGTGAAGTTGATTTGTTTGAACTCATCGAGTGCTAAAGCATATTCCTCGCAGATTGAATATCCATTGTGGATGATTTCATGTTTGATCTTTTCCTTCTGAGTCTTAACCAACTTATCAAGAGTAAGCCGCTTAGCGCGGACCTGATCCTTGATATGATCAATCGCGCTCATCAGTTCATCAATGCTTGCAGTTTGTCCAATCGCAGCTTGCTTGGCTGCTTCAAGTTTTTTCTCAGTCTCATCGCAGAATTTCACGGTCGCTTCCGCATTCACAAAGTCTTCATCGGTTGATAGTTCAGTATTAATGTTTGCGATGAAAGTCTCGGCTGCGGCTTTGAACTCAGGCAGATTGCTGAGTGTTACTTCCCCTTTAATCTGAATTGATAGGGTAGGGAGTTGCATGATTGCATCGGCCTCTGGCTTTGGTGCAAAGTGTTTATGTTCGTAGTTTGCAAGGTCGCGCTCAAATTGTTGCCATCCTGCGCGGATGCGTTCGAACCATGAATGATCAGGTTCGACAACACATGATGTTCCGTTATCTCTGCTGCCGTCGCTGCATACAAAAATAACCTTTTGAGCGCCAGTCACTAATAATATTTGTTGGCACTGCGCATAATAATGATCTGGAACAATATCAGCCTCAACCAATTCAAATAAAGATTTATTAAACTGTTTATGCTCAAATGCAATTGTTCCATCCAGAGTAAGGCCGTCGCATGAAGCGCTTAGATATCCTTCTGAACAGGTAACTGGATACAAATCTTCCATAAGATTCGCTTCCAATATTTCACGCGCCATTGCTTCGACTTCATGGCCGTTATCAAGGATGTTCTTCTGTACCCAATCAGAATATTCTTTCGATTGTCCGGTAGCTTTGAAGCGCAACAATTCATTCCGGGTAAGGTATGGAGATAATCCAAGCATGGCTGCTGCTTCAGATGCACCAAAGTGAGTGCTTCTGAATTCGTTCCATTCCTTGCTTCCTTGGATAAGGTTATGCCGTTGCATTTTCATTGACTCCCATTGCCATGATGTCTTTCTTTTGTTGCTCGGTAAGCACGTACTTTGTGCTGATTGTGTTGATCATTCCTTCAGCGGTTGTTGTGCCTTTCTGAATTCCCTCTTTCCATTTATCCTTGTTGGCTTTAAATTGCTCATCTGTGTAAGCAGGCAATTCCTTGGTATTCTTTGGTTCAATGTTTGGCTGCTTTGGCGTAACATTATGAGTAGTACCATCAGCATCATTGTCGCCTTCAGTCGGGATACAAAACGTTTGGAATGCTGCATATTTATAAGCTGCTGACATGGCTTTGTTGGTTGCTTTATCTGCGCTATCCATAGCTTCACCGAATGTTCGAACGGTATGAGAAGATTTATCGTGACTGCTAACAAAGTCGAATTCTGCTTCAACAGTTACAGAAAAAATCACGC
>CBFGXU010000090.1:0-10867 GCA_965652935.1 uncultured Nitrosomonas sp. | reverse complement strand
TCGAGTCCAGCCAGACCCACCAGTTAATCAAGCACTTAGAATTAATTTTTCTAGGTGCTTTTTTCTTTTCAAGAAAATGTAACCATTTTGTAACCGTGTTAAATGAATGGAACTCATCATATTAAAAAATAAACCTCCGCAGGGACGAGTTAGGATTTTTTCTTAGTATCGATGCAATAAGGTCGTAAGCGTCACGTGAGGAGCAGAGTAATCAATGGTTATTAAAACAAAACATACAAATAATGCATCATCAGATTCTGGGTCTGAATGGAATTTAGAAAAATTTGAGGAAGAGTTTCCTACTATTCGATTAACCAACCTTAAAGACAGATCATTCCTTTATCGCCAGGGTGATAAATGTTCAAGTCTTTTCTTGATAAGAGACGGCATCGTTAAACTTTCTCATTTAACTGCACAGGGAAATGAGCTTACTTTTGCGCTTCTAAAAAAGGGAGATATTACTGGTTGTTTGGATATAGTGAATGTTAACCATGTTATGGAAGAAAACGCACAAGCGCTTGGAAAGGTTGATTTTTATCGCATTGAATGTAATGACTTCAAGAAATTAATAACTTTGCGAACCGATTTATCATGGTCAGTTTTAACATCCATCTATGCTCGCAAGCAGCAGATCGAACGAAAATTGATTGCTACTTATACTCAACCAGTCAGACAAAGAATTATCAAAATGCTGTTTGAACTTGCTCAATTATTTGGAACACGATGTCTACATGGCTTTGCGCTGGAAATTTTTCTTACCCAACAAGAGCTAGCAGATCTAGTAGGTGCAAGTCGCTCTGTTGTAAGTACTATCATGAATAATTTTAGAGACCAGGGTATATTGAATTATACGAGAGAACAAATTTGTATTAATGATTCTGCCTTAATATCAGTTGAGCTTTCATCTGATTCATGACTTCCTTCTATGGAAGGTGTTTTCTAAATAACAGACTTAAGTTAAGCATTCTATTAGAGTACCAGATATCTTTATTTCTAATAAAAAGGAATGCTCCAATGAAAATAATTTCACCTCGTAGCCACGGGTACTTAGATTTTCTTACAGTTGCTATATTCGCACTAGCCCCAACACTGCTGGATCTAAGTAAGGTACCAGCTATGCTGTCCTACGGATTAGCAGCGGCTCATCTCGTTGTGACTCTGATTTCCGGGTTTCCCGTCGCTACTATTAAGCTTATACCATTTACTGTGCAAGGCTGGATTGAGCGCATTGTTGGACCAGTATTAATTATCGCACCTTTCGTGCTTGGTTTTTCCGACGAGATTTTAGCCAGGAACTTTTATATTGCAATGGGTATTATTATTATTGCTGCAGGATTTCTCACAAATTATCAAGGAAATAATCGTTCATTCTAGAGCAATGGATGCTGAAGGATTGGTATAGATTGCAATACAGGAATCAGCAAAGCTGGTTCCTGGCTTTTAAAATTATGATCAGTTCCTTTCCTATATGAAGAATAAGTATAAACAACCTGGGTTCTGTTGACATTTTAGCGAAGCCAATTAATGCTGAGACAAACCGTATAAACCCCATGTAATTTCCAGCCATTTTTTCATAGCGTGAGGATATTCTTCTGTAATGCTTAATTTTGTTGAAGAACATTCAATCAAATGACGCTCTTTATAAACGAACCAATCACAATCTCTTGCATTGGAATAACAGGTTCAATGCTTTTTCAGTGAGCATTTGAATAGAAGCATCGCTATCCATAACATTCATCAGATAGTAGATTATTTGACGTTTAAGAAGGATTGGTTAGAGATGTCGTTCAATATTCATAATAACAGCCTGGTACTAATGAAAGTGAAGGGCGATAGCATGAAACCTACCTTAAGAAGTGATGACCTTATCTTGACTGAGTTGATGCAGGGCCGTACCGAGGATGATTCTATATATGTGCTGCAGCTTGAGAGAATGACTTGGGGTTAAACGCATTCAACGCAAAAGCAATGACTCTCAACTAGTTAAATCTGATAATCCTAAATATGAACTTGAAGAAGTGGATGCGCTGGCAAAGAAATTGCATGTTGTTGGCAAGATTGTGTGATTCGGACGTAGTATTTGATATTTTGTGAGGGTGGACAGAACCGTGTTAGTGCATTGCCGGGATTATTGCAACTGTTACTACAGCTCCGCCCATAGATCATTAAAATCCTAAAAAGGCCCAGCGCACCAAAGGTTAGGGTATGAAGTGAAGTGCACTGGGTTGTACCAACCATTCTAAAGGAAGGGTTCTAGTATTGGCTGGTATTCCTATTCTGGAGGATATTTATTACAAAATGATGAATTAGAGGTAATGATGAAAAATTTATATTTCGTCCTATTTTTGATATTTTGTGCAAAATAGGAGCACCTTACAACTCCGGAGTCGGATTTTCTAAAGTGAATTTTTCTTTCACTTCTAATTTACTGTCTAATGAATCAGTATTTTTATATAAGTTATTGCAATTTATTAATTTTATTGGTGCTGTTGAGAGGAGTCGAACCTCCGACCTACTGATTACGAATCAGTTGCTCTACCAACTGAGCTACAACAGCATTTGCTCAAAAAGAACGCGCTATTATAGATGCTTGGATAGTTGGGGGCAAATCATAAAGCGTTGGTTCAATGAGTTAAGGTTTGAGGAATTCACTTTTGGAGTGAGCTAAAGTTAACGTTTAGAATAATTATTTATTATTGCAATATTCGCTTAATTTCGGCGAATTTCGCCAAAAATCTGTACATTTATGGGATAAGAGTCCATAATTGACAAAATGGATTCGAAAAAAAAATACATTAAAAATATTCTGATTGTACATGGCCCCAATTTGAATCTGCTTGGGCTTCGAGAACCGGAAATCTATGGGGATACGAAATTAGAAGATATTAACAGAAATTTAAATAGATTAACCGAAAATAAGCCTATTAAACTGGACTTTTTTCAAAGTAATTCAGAAGCGGCTTTAATTGATAGAGTTCAGCAAACGATGAGTGATGGCACAGATTTTATTATTATCAATCCCGCTGCATATACACATACCAGTGTTGCTTTACGCGACACGCTCGCTGCCGTAAGATTGCCTTTTATTGAAGTGCACTTATCGAATATTTATTCTCGTGAACCTTTTCGCCAGCATTCCTATTTTTCAGATCTGGCGATTGGTGTTATCAGCGGTTTGGGTGCTAAGGGATATGAATTAGCACTGGAATATGCAATGACATCTTATTAACCAGATGTTGGGTTCGCCCTTAGATAATTTCTATTTAAATCTCAATTCCTTGCATGATGTAACTATAATTTTATTCATTTTTACATTAAGTATGTACTGATTTTCTAGTTATAAAATTACTTAACGAGGCATTGTCTCGGGAGATTGGATATGGATTTAAGAAAGCTTAAGAAACTCATTGAACTGGTTGAGGAGTCAAGCATTGCTGAATTGGAGATTACGGAAGGTGAGGAAAAAGTCCGCATCAGTAAGTCGGGCTCCGGCGCACAAAATTTTGCCTTTGTGCAGCCTGCCATGCAGCCAATAATGGCTCCTGTTCAGCCGCAAGTACAGGCGCCTGCATCAGGAACAGAAACCGGTGAATCTAAATCCAGTGAATTTCCTATTTCCCATGCAAATGGGATACCTGAGGGCCATATTGTTAAATCTCCGATGGTGGGGACATTCTACCGGGCGGCATCACCAGGCGCGAATCCATTTGTAGAGGTTGGGCAGAGCGTTAAAGAGGGCGATACGCTGTGTATTATTGAAGCAATGAAATTGCTGAATGAAATTGAGGCCGATAAAAGCGGGGTTATCAAAGCGATTTTGCAAGAGAATGGTCAGCCTGTTGAGTACGGCGAACCCTTATTCGTGATCCAGTGATTACGAAATAGAGATCAGATAATATGTTTGAGAAAATTCTTATAGCCAATCGTGGCGAGATCGCCTTGCGGATTCAACGCGCCTGCCGTGCAATGGGTATTAAAACCGTTGCAGTGCATTCGGAAGCGGATGCGGAAGCAAAATACGTTAAATTAGCCGATGAGTCAGTCTGTATTGGCCCGGCGCCGGTGGCGCAGAGTTATCTTAACGTGCCAGCGATTATTAGTGCAGCAGAAGTGACCGATGCGGAAGCCATTCACCCGGGTTATGGGTTTCTGTCAGAAAATGCAGATTTTGCAGAACGGGTGGAAAAGAGCGGATTTGTGTTTATTGGTCCGCGGCCGGAGACGATTCGCCTGATGGGTGATAAAGTCAGCGCGAAGAATGCCATGAAACGAGCGGGTGTGCCCTGTGTGCCGGGATCGGATGGTTCATTACCGGATAACATTGATGAAGTTAAAAAGATTGTGCGGGAAATCGGTTATCCCGTCATCATTAAAGCCGCAGGTGGTGGGGGCGGACGGGGAATGCGGGTGGTTCACACCGAAGCCGCGCTGTCCAATGCTGTCATCATGACGCGTAATGAAGCGTTTGCAGCATTTGGTAATCCGGTGGTATATGCGGAAAAGTACCTGGAGAATCCGCGCCATATCGAGTTTCAGTTGCTGGTTGACGAGCATGGCAATGCTGTGCATCTGGGCGAAAGAGACTGCTCAATGCAGCGCCGGCATCAGAAAATACTTGAAGAAGCGCCAGCGCCGGGCATATCGCAACAATTGCGCAATAAAATTGGCGAGCGCTGTGCCGATGCTTGCCGTCGTATTAAATATCGCGGTGTGGGTACATTTGAGTTTCTGTTCGAGAACAATGAGTTCTACTTCATTGAAATGAATACCCGCTTGCAGGTGGAACATCCAGTAACGGAAGCGATCACGGGTATTGATCTGGTGCAGGCGCAAATTAACGTTGCCGCAGGTCATACATTGCCGATCACTCAGAAAGATATTGCATTCAAAGGGCACGCAATCGAGTGTCGTATCAATGCTGAAGATGCTTACAAACTGACGCCTTCTGCCGGACGTATTACGCAATATCATGCACCGGGCGGCCCCGGCGTTCGGGTTGACTCACATGTTTATCATAATTACCTGGTGCCACCTTATTATGATTCCATGATCGGTAAAATCATTACGTTTGGAGATACTCGCGAACAGGCAATTGCACGCATGCGGATTGCGTTATCTGAAATGGTGGTGACTGGCATCAAAACAAATATTCCGCTGCATCTGGATTTGTTGACCGATGCATCCTTTCTGCGCGGTGGTATTTCGATTCATTATCTGGAGCAAAAACTTGCTTTACATAACAAGGCGGACTGACAGACAACCAATTATCTGCATCCGTTTTAATTGTTAGCTATTTCGACAAGAATGTCTTGGATTACGCTGATTATCAAGACTGGTGCTGCACATGCTGAGTTACTGAGTGACGTCCTGATGGCACAGGGTGCATTGTCGGTGGATATTCATGATGCAGCCGCCGATACGCAAGATGAGCAATTGCTGTTCGGAGAACCTGGGGAGCCTGGGGGAGAGATTTGGCAGAATGCGGAAGTTTCGGCATTATTTAATCCAGATGCAGATATTGACGATGTCCTGCGCAAGGTTGCGCTTGTCGTCCCATTCGATAGCCAACTCGATTATCGGCTGGAGTATGTTGAAGAGCAGGATTGGGTGCGCCTGACTCAATCACAGTTTAATCCAATTCAAATATCACCGCGGCTATGGATAGTTCCAACCTGGCATCATGCGCCTGATCCATTTGCAATCAATCTAATACTCGATCCTGGCCTGGCTTTTGGCACGGGTAGTCATCCGACAACGCAACTGTGCCTTGGCTGGCTGGACCAGCATCTGCAACCCGGGGACAGGGTAATGGATTATGGCTGTGGCTCGGGTATATTGGCCATTGCAGCATTGCAGATGGGCGCAGGCCATGTCACCGGGATAGATATCGATCTGCAGGCCGTTAAAGCCAGTCAGGAAAATGCACTGCGAAACCATTGCGATCCATCGAAATTTCTTTTCTCGACATCGTATCAAGCCGCAGGGCGGAATTTGCAGCCGGGTGAACAAAAGAATGTTGTGGTTGCCAATATTTTAGCGAATCCCTTGATCATGCTGGCACCTTTACTGGCGCTGGCAGTTCAGCCACAAGGCCATATTGTATTATCCGGGATTCTCAAGGAGCAGGCCGAAGATGTCAGGAATGTTTATCAGCAATGGTTCGATATGTGCATTGCCAACGAACAGGAAGGCTGGGTGTTGCTGACAGGAGTCAAAAACAGGGGATAGTGTCTATGGTGCTGGTAACGATTTGTCCTGGTTGCAGCACTACCTTTCGCGTCAGGTCTGCGCAATTAAAAGCGCATACTGGTGTTGTGCGCTGCGGGCAGTGTCAACGGATCTTCAATGGATTGGCCACATTGATCACGGTCAATGAATCAGCCATTGATTACCCGTCCCAAGCCCAGCCACAGCCAGTCAGTGAATCTGAAATTCCGACGCAGCGTCGCGCATCCGCTGAAAACGTGGGTAACGCAATGCATCAGCCGCCTGTTTCTGAGCGGAATCAGGAACAAACTGAAACTTCTGATCAGTTATTTAGTGACGAAACATCGGTCAAGCAATCAAAAGGCATATGGGAAGTGGCAAATGTTCTTTTATTGCTGTTGCTGATCGGGCAGATCGCGTACACCTATCGCACTGAATTGACTATTGTTACGCCACAAATCAGGCCTTATCTGGAGCGTTATTGCGCGCTCCTTGCCTGCACGGTGCCATATCCCCAGGTTATCGAGCAGTTGGGTATCGAAGCATCCGATCTGCAAAAAAATCCTGCATGCCAACCTGAAGTTGCCACCTTGTCGGCTGTTATCCGCAATCATGCGCCATTTCCGCAAGCCTTGCCGGCATTGCAGCTCTCCTTGCTGAATGCGGAGGATCAATTAATTGTCAGCCGTATTTTTACCGCACAGGATTATTTGCAGGAAGAAGACAAGACGTTGCAATTTATTGCATCCCAGCATGAGATTGAGATCCAGCTGGATTTCGCCAGCCGCGATCTCGATGCGACAGGGTATCGCTTGCTGCTGCTTTACCTTTAATCGGCTCTTGTAGTGGCGCGCGCGAGGTAAGGTATAATGGTGCGTTTGTCTCTCTTTAAGCATGTTCTCATCCATGAATAAAAATCCCCGTACCACCTTGCTGGAAAGTCTATTTGCGCAACGAATTCTGATTCTGGATGGCGCCATGGGGACGATGATTCAGACATTCAAGCTCACCGAAGTGGATTTCCGCGGCCGACGCTTTGCTGATTTTCCGCATGACTTAAGAGGAAACAATGACTTACTGACCATCACCCAACCGGAAATTATTCGTTCGATCCATACCGGTTATCTGGAAGCGGGTGCAGACATTATCGAAACCAACACCTTTAATTCCAATGCGGTTTCGATGGCCGATTATCACATGCAGGATCTGGTGTATGAATTGAATTTCGCGGCGGCAAAACTGGCGCGCGAGGCAGCGCAGGCTTTTGAAGAGAAAATACCAGATAAACCACGTTTTGTGGCCGGTGTGATCGGCCCCACTACCAAAACCGCGTCCATTTCTCCCGATGTCAATGATCCGGGCTTTCGCGGAATTACTTTTGATCAGTTAGTCGCTGATTATACGGAATCAATTTGGGGGTTGGTTGATGGCGGGGTGGATATTCTGCTGGTCGAGACCATTTTCGATTCGCTCAATGCCAAAGCGGCGCTGTTTGCCATTGACCAGTATTTTGAAGATCATGGCATCCGGCTGCCGATCATGATTTCTGTCACCATTACCGATGCCTCCGGCCGCACATTATCGGGACAAACGCCCGAAGCCTTCTGGAATTCAGTCAGTCACACCCGGCCATTATCCGTCGGTATCAATTGTGCCCTGGGCGCCGAGTTGATGCGTCCTTATGTGGAAGAGTTGGCCGGTGTGGCGGATGTGTATACCAGTGTGCATCCTAATGCCGGTTTGCCGAATCCTCTATCTGAAACCGGCTATGATGAATCGCCGGAATATACCGCGAGTCAGATCAAAGGGTTTGCGCAATCGGGTTTTGTCAATATCGTGGGTGGCTGTTGCGGCACCACACCGGCGCATATCAAAGCTATTGCAGAAGCGGTTAGTAATATTGCGCCGCGCAAGATACCCGAAATCCCGAAGAAATTACGCTTGTCCGGCCTGGAACCGCTGAATATCGGCGATGATTCATTGTTCGTCAATGTCGGCGAACGCACCAATGTTACCGGTTCCCGAGCGTTTGCGCGCTTGATACTCAATGATGATTACGCGGAAGCCTTGAACGTGGCGCGCAGCCAGGTAGAAAACGGTGCGCAGGTAATTGACATCAACATGGATGAGGCCATGCTGGATTCGCAGAAAGCCATGGTTACCTTCCTGAATCTGGTGGCAGCCGAGCCGGATATCTGCAAAGTGCCGATCATGCTGGATTCCAGCAAATGGACAGTGATTGAAGCGGGCTTGAAATGCGTGCAAGGTAAATCGATCATCAATTCCATCAGCATGAAAGAAGGCGAAGCCGAGTTTATCCATCACGCCAAACTGGCCCGCCGTTATGGCGCGGCGGTGATCGTGATGGCTTTCGATGAGCAGGGTCAGGCGGACACCTTGCAGCGCAAAGTGGAGATCTGCACGCGCAGCTATCGTCTGCTGGTGGACAAGGTGGGTTTCCCGCCGGAAGACATTATCTTTGACCCGAATATTTTCGCCATTGCGACGGGAATTGAAGAACATAATAACTATGGCGTCGATTTTATCGATGCGACCCGCATCATCAAACAGACTCTGCCGTATGCCAAGGTGAGCGGCGGGGTATCCAATGTGTCGTTCTCCTTCCGCGGCAACGAGCCGATCCGTGAAGCGATTCACACTGCCTTTCTGTACCACGCGATCAAGGCCGGTATGACGATGGGCATTGTCAATGCCGGGCAATTGGGGGTTTATTCGGATATTCCTGCCGAATTGCTGGAAAAAGTGGAAGACGTCATCTTGAACCGGCGCGCGGATGCAACCGAGCGTTTGGTCGAGTTTGCGGAAAACTTCAAAGGCCAGAAGAAGGAACAAATTGAAGATCTGGCGTGGCGCGATGAACCACTGCAACAGCGGCTGACGCACGCGCTGGTCAAGGGCATTTCCACATATATTGTGGAAGATACCGAAGCGGCGCGCGTAGAGATTGAGAAGCAAGGCGGGCGTCCGATTCAGGTAATTGAAGGTCCACTGATGGAAGGTATGGGTGTCGTGGGCGACCTGTTTGGCGCCGGTAAAATGTTTTTGCCGCAAGTGGTCAAATCGGCGCGCGTAATGAAGCAGGCGGTGGCGCATTTGCTGCCGTTTATTGAAGCCGAGAAGAAACTATCCGGGGACAACAAGCCTAAAGGAAAAATTGTCATTGCCACGGTCAAGGGTGATGTGCACGATATCGGCAAGAATATCGTCACAGTGGTTTTGCAATGCAATAACTACGAAGTGATCAATATGGGCGTGATGGTGCCGAGCGCACAGATTCTCGACATGGCCCGGCGTGAGAAAGCCGATATCATCGGTCTGTCGGGATTGATCACGCCTTCGCTGGAAGAAATGGCGCATGTGGCCAAAGAAATGCAGCGCGAGGGGTTCACCATTCCGCTGCTGATCGGTGGCGCAACCACTTCCCGGGTGCACACGGCGGTCAAAATCGCGCCGCATTATGAAGGTCCGACTGTGTGGGTGCCGGATGCAAGCCGCGCGGTGGGCGTGTGCAGCAATCTGCTGTCACAGGATCTGCAGGCAAGCTATATGCGGGAGATTAAGGACGAGTACGAGAAAGTGCGCACACAGCACAAAAACAAGAAAGGCGCGGCCAAACTGCTGACGCTTGCCGAGGCGCGCACCAATGCTTTCAAAACTGACTGGGCGAATTACCAGGTGCATCAGCCGGAGCTGATCGGTATCCGCACGCTGAATAATTACCCGCTGGAAAAGATCGTGCCGTTTATCGACTGGACACCTTTCTTTCAAGCCTGGGAACTCGCCGGGCGTTTTCCGGATATCCTGCAGGATGAGGTGGTCGGAGAAACGGCAAGCCACTTATATCGCGATGCGCAGGCCATGCTGAAGAAAATCGTCGAGCAGAAATGGTTGAGCGCCAATGCTGTGATCGGTTTGTTCCCGGCCAATTCGGTAGGTGATGACATCGAGATCTATACCGATCAGTCACGCAGCAAAATAGCCATGACTTATCACTGCCTTCGCCAGCAAGACCAGAAACCGACCGGTAAACCGAACCGCTGCCTGGCCGACTTTATCGCACCCAAGGAAACCGGCATCCAGGACACGATCGGCCTGTTTGCGGTCGGTGCCGGATTTGGCATTGATGAGCGCATTAAAGCGTTTGAAGAAGTGCATGATGATTACAGTGCGATTGTGCTCAAAGCATTGGCGGACCGTTTGGCAGAGGCGTTTGCCGAGCACATGCACATGCGGGTGCGTCGAGAATTCTGGGGTTATGCCAAAGATGAAAATCTCACTAATGTACAACTGATCAATGAAGAATATCGCGGCATCCGCCCCGCACCGGGCTATCCCGCCTGCCCCGACCACACCGAAAAAGGACCGCTGTTCGCTGTACTGAATGCCACAGAGAACGCCGGTATTGTCATCACCGAGTCCTTCGCCATGGTACCCACTGCAGCGGTATCCGGCTTTTATTTTGCACACCCTGAATCCACTTTCTTTGCGGTTGGAAAAATCGGCAAAGACCAAGTCGAAGATTACGCCCGACGTAAGAGCTGGACACTGGAAGAAGCAGAGCGCTGGCTGGCACCCGTGCTGGCGTATGAGCGCTGAATTTTATTCGTTATTTTGCGCAAGTGCAGCGATTTTGAATCGG
>CBFGXU010000089.1:0-10972 GCA_965652935.1 uncultured Nitrosomonas sp. | reverse complement strand
TTTAATTGGTAGGTCGTGGCAGATTCGAACTGCCGACCAACGGATTAAAAGTCCGCTGCTCTACCGGCTGAGCTAACGACCCAAAAATAAAATTATACCTGATTTGATCAGTGATATAAATGGCTTTTATTTGCCCGGAAGTAAATTTGTAGAATTATAAAAAAGTTCTTATTATTCATTATTAGCAATCAATTATTGAGCAAATATTTTCCTGGAAAAGAGATTCAAAGTATTAAAGTGACTGTATTATTACGCAATTATTTATATAGCTGTGCGTTTTATGCTTCCTCGAGGAAAATTTTCTTGTCAAATCAAGTTCGGCTCTTGCTGTCACGCATAGGGTATGGGGGCTTCACTGGTAGAGATCAGCAGAACTCAGAATTATGTTCCTCAAGTGACGCCACCTAATAAGGCCGGTGGAGGTTGTCGTGGATACACACTGCTATTAGTAACCTTAAAACGTTTTTACTGGGAACCTATTACGGGGTATCGTCAAAGTATTTGCAAGAGTATCTGAACGAATTTTTTTAACAGAAGAGCATGGGAAGTCGAGCTGCCATCTCGCATTACTCAATGAGTGTTTGCCACGTTCTCAGATTAAGCTGAAAATGATTTAGAGGCAGTAATACTTATAGAGGCATGTAATACTATCACTGATAATGATATTATTATAGGTTACAATATTGATTAGAATGAGCAAGGCAATTGATAAGAATTGCAGGTGATTTTCTATCTTTTTGTATAATGTTTGAAATTCTCGATTAGCTACAAATAAATCAAGCCTAAGCCAATCAGGTGTTTAAGCTGCTAAGGTTAAGGTTGCATACCCTTAATGGCTTACAAGTTTTTCCTCCATGTTGTAACAAAAAATTAAAGATTGCAGAGATAAAATAGTTTATTTTGCAGTAAGGGAAATCCAAAACTGTATTAATATTACTCGTTCTAATAATGAAGGATGAAGGAATTATTGACCATGTTGACACACTTACAGCGCCTTGAAGCGGAAAGTATTCAAATCATGCGGGAGGTTGTTGCAGAGTGCGAGCATCCGGTGATGCTTTACTCTATCGGCAAAGATAGTGCGGTAATGCTACATCTTGCAGTAAAAGCCTTTTATCCATCGAAGCTACCTTTTCCATTACTGCATGTGGATACAACATGGAAATTCAAAGAAATGATTCAGTTTCGTGATGTGATGGCAAAAAAACTCGGTTTGGATTTGATCGTACATATCAATCCATACGGAATTGAAAAAGGGATTAATCCATTTACGCATGGTTCTGCAGTTCATACCGATATCTGGAAAACAGAAGGTCTGAAGCAAGCGCTGGATAAATATGGCTTTGATGTGGCATTCGGCGGAGCGCGCCGCGATGAGGAAAAATCGCGTGCAAAGGAGCGCATCTTTTCAATCCGGTCGGCTCAACATCGTTGGGATCCGAAGCTGCAGCGCCCTGAGCTCTGGCGGTTATATAACACACGTAAAAATAAGGGTGAGAGTATTCGAGTGTTTCCTTTGTCCAATTGGACCGAGCTCGATATTTGGCAGTATATCTACTTGAATCATATTCCAATTGTGCCATTGTATTTTGCTAAAGAACGTCCTGTTGTTGAACGTGATGGCACACTGATTATGGTGGATGATGATCGTTTGCCAATGAAAACGGGAGAGGTTCCCATGATCAAGAAAGTACGTTTTCGTACCCTCGGTTGTTATCCGTTAACTGGAGCAATTGAGAGTGAGGCGAGTTCTTTGACGGCAATTATTCAGGAAATGCTGCTTACAAAGACATCTGAACGGCAAGGCCGACTGATCGACCATGATTCTGCAGGTTCAATGGAGAAAAAGAAACAGGAGGGTTACTTCTAATGGCGCATGTGTCTGATTTGATTGCTGAAGATATCGAGCTCTATTTGAAAGCACACGAAAACAAGAGCTTGCTTCGTTTTATCACCTGCGGCAGTGTTGATGATGGAAAAAGTACACTGATCGGCCGAATGCTGTATGAGTCAAAAATGTTGTTTGAAGACCAGTTGGCTCAGTTGGAAGTGGACTCAAAAAAAGTTGGTACACAAGCAGGTGATCTGGATTTTGCGCTGTTGGTGGATGGGCTTTCGGCAGAGCGTGAGCAAGGCATTACTATTGATGTGGCATATCGCTTTTTCTCGACGGATAAAAGAAAATTTATCGTAGCGGATACTCCCGGGCATGAGCAGTATACCCGCAATATGATCACCGGTGCTTCGACGGCTGATGTTGCCATTATTCTTATTGATGCGCGAAAAGGAGTATTAACGCAAACCCGGAGGCATAGCTTTTTGGTATCGTTAATCGGAATTCGTCATGTAGTGTTGGCGATCAATAAGCTGGATATGGTGGGTTATTCGGAAGAAATCTATAATCAGATCGATCAGGATTATCGCGCTTTTGCAAAAGAAGTAGGGTTGCAGAATATTGTGACCATTCCGATGTCTGCATTGAAAGGCGATAACATTACCATACACAGTACGAATACACCCTGGTATGAGGGGGAAACATTAATTGAATATCTGGAGAATGTCCAGGTAGAAAGCGCCGCTGAGGAATTCGGTGTTTTCCGCATGCCTGTACAATGGGTAAATCGTCCGAATCTGGATTTTCGCGGCTACTCAGGTATTGTTGTCCGTGGCAGCATCAGGCCTGGCGATTCTGTTCGTGTACTGCCATCAGGCAGGGAAAGTCGTGTGGCACGTATTGTGACCAGTGACGGTGATCTTGAACAAGCCATTTCAGGGCAATCCATCACATTGACACTAGCCGATGAAATAGATATCAGTCGGGGTGATATTCTTGCAGCGACCGATTCACCGCCGGGTGTGGCCGATCAATTCGAAGCCACCATCGTATGGATGTCGGATGAGCCGATGCTGCCCGGCAGGCCTTATTTGATGAAGATTGGAGCGAGGACAGTAACTGTCAATGTTTCGGCACTGAAATATAAGGTTAACGTCAATACGCTCGAGCATGTCGCTGTTACCAAATTGGCGCTTAATGAAATCGGTGTTTGTAATCTAGGAACCGATCAGTTGATAGCTTTTGACCCCTATAAAGAAGATCGCGATACGGGGGGCTTTATCCTGATTGATCGCTTGACCAATAATACGGTTGGTGCAGGTATGCTGCATTTTGCTTTGCGCCGGTCGCAGAACATTCACTGGCAGGCCATTAATATCAATAAGCAAGCGCATGCCGCCATTAAAGGGCAAAAACCTTTCATACTCTGGTTTACTGGATTATCCGGCAGCGGTAAATCGACCATTGCCAATTTGATTGAAAAAAGGCTCTATTCGCTGGGCAAACATACCTATCTGCTGGACGGGGATAATGTACGCCATGGCCTTAATAAGGATCTTGGTTTTACTGATGCGGATCGGGTTGAGAATATCCGCCGTATCGCCGAAGTCGCCAAGTTGATGGTCGATGCAGGACAAATCGTTTTGGTATCTTTTATCTCTCCATTTCGTTCTGAGCGGCGGATGGCACGGGAATTGGTAGAGCAAGGTGAGTTCTTTGAGGTATTCATCGATACACCCATTCATGTGGCTGAACAGAGAGATCCAAAAGGTTTGTACAAAAAAATGCGGCGTGGAGAATTAAAAAACTTTACTGGCATTGATTCACCTTATGAGACGCCAGAAAATGCAGAGATTCGCGTTGATACAACAATTCAAACGCCAGAACAGGCAGTTGAGCAGATTATTAATTATCTGACCGATGCAGGTGCATTGAGTCAGCCTTGATTATTATTTATTCATTGCGACGAGTCATTGTTGATCAACCCTCGTATAAAAATTATTCATTTTATCAATATGAATCATTACTATGTATTTAATGGCGATGCGGATGGATTGTGCGCCCTACATCAGTTAAGGCTGGCTGATCCAACAACCGCGAATCTGATTACCGGCGTTAAGCGTGATATCAAGCTGCTGGACCGAGTAGAAGCCAATGCGGGAGATCGGGTAACAGTGCTTGATATTTCTCTGGACAGTAACCGTAAGGGACTCATGCGCTTATTGGAGTCAGATGTAACCGTTGAGTATTTCGATCATCATCATGCCGGAGAAATACCGCAACATCACAATCTGACACCACACATTGATTTATCCGCCGACATATGCACCAGTCTTCTGGTTGATCAGCACCTGAAAGGAAACTTTCATCTATGGGCCATTACCGCTGCTTTTGGCGATAATCTCATTCAAAAAGCCCAACAGCTTGCGGCTTCAGCAGGGCTCTCGAAAACGGAAATTGAACAACTTGCGCATTTGGGTGAATACTTGAATTACAACGGCTATGGCGACAGCCTGTCTGATCTTCACTTTCATCCGGCAGTTCTCTACGAGGAAATAAAACCTTATATCAGCCCTTTTGATTTTATTGCTCAATCAGCTGCTTTTGCCCAACTTGCTGCTGGATTTAAAGACGATATGAGTCGGGCGGAGTCTTTAGAACCATTGACGAGTGACGATCA
Organism: uncultured Nitrosomonas sp.; assembly: GCA_965652935.1. Taxonomy (GTDB): domain Bacteria; phylum Pseudomonadota; class Gammaproteobacteria; order Burkholderiales; family Nitrosomonadaceae; genus Nitrosomonas. Next base: position 6,458 of record CBFGXU010000089.1, on the reverse strand, counting down.
TGGGGCAGCTTATTTACTGCCGGACGCACCGTGGGCAAGACGTGTAAGCGGTATTTTTGCCAATAAACTGGCTAATGAGAATCCAAGACGTGCTCATGCCGTGATTACGCGCAATCAAACTGGAAACTATACGGTAAGTGTGCGAGCTTCACTTGCAAACCCGCAAGGCGCTGATATATTGTGCTTGAAATTTGAAACAGGAGGAGGGCGCAAAGCTGCGGCGGGTATTAATCATTTGCCAATAGATTCGCTTGATTATTTTGTGACCAATTTTAAGCAGCACTTTCACAATGAATTGAGCAGATAGCTTGAAAGTTTAGTTTAAGCAGGTTTCGGTGTGATTGAGTAAATTTATCATCTCTTATCGAGGCTTATCATTATGATTCTTGTTACCGGCGGCGCTGGTTATATTGGGTCGCATACTTGCGTTGAATTGCTGAATGCAGGTTTTGATGTGACAGTTTTTGATAATTTCTATAACAGCAATCCCGAAGCACTGATGCGGGTAGAACAAATTACCGGCAGAAAGCTGGGGTTCATACAGGGCGATTGCCGTGATCGTGCTGCTGTGGTGGCTGCTCTCAAGCTAAGTCAAGCCGATGCTGTTATTCACTTTGCTGGCCTTAAAGCAGTCGGAGAATCAGTTAAGCAGCCCCTGTCTTATTACGATAATAATGTAGTTGGGACGTTACGCCTGCTGGAAGCTATGCAGGAATGTGGTGTCAAAACTCTGGTATTCAGCTCTTCTGCTACAGTTTATGGTGATCCTATTCAGTTGCCGCTGACAGAGAGTCATCCGCTTGCACCTACCAATCCTTATGGACGTAGCAAATTGATGGTCGAAGACATGTTGCGCGATCTTTATCATAGCGATAATGCATTTCGCATCAGCATCCTGCGCTACTTCAATCCGGTGGGTGCACACGCTAGTGGATTGATTGGTGAGGATCCCCAAGGAGTACCGAATAATTTGATGCCTTTTGTAGCGCAAGTTGCAGTAAGACGAAGAGAAGTTCTTAATGTATGGGGTAACGACTACCCTACTCCGGATGGTACCGGAGTGCGCGATTACATTCATGTGGTCGATCTGGCACTCGGGCATCTCAAAGCACTGGAGGCTCTGCGTAACCCGCAAGTCAACACATTTACCGGCTGCCTGACAGTAAATCTCGGCACTGGCCGAGGTTACAGCGTTCTGGATGTGGTGCGAGCTTATGAGCAGGTGAGCGGACGGTCTGTTCCCTACCGGATTGCGCCACGACGGCCTGGCGATATTGCCTCCTGCTACGCTGATCCGAAACGCGCCTTCGAGTTGCTGAGCTGGCAGGCAAAGCTGGGACTGGAAGCGATGTGTGCAAGTAGCTGGCACTGGCAGAGCATCAACCCCAAAGGTTATCAAAGCTGAGACGTATTATTTTTCCTGATTATCAGTAAATGCATAAACCTGATTACAGGTATTCATATTAAGGAGATACCTACATTGAAAGCAATAAGAAAAGCTGTTTTTCCCGTAGCCGGATTAGGAACGCGTTTTTTGCCAGCGACCAAGGCAAATCCCAAGGAAATGCTACCGATTGTTGATAAACCTCTGATTCAGTTTGCTGCAGAGGAAGCAGTCGCTGCAGGAATTGATGTGTTAATTTTTATTATCGGACGCAACAAGAGCTCGATTCCCGATCACTTTGATAAAGCCTTTGAATTGGAGGCAAAGCTGGAAGCAAGCGGTAATCAGGAAATGCTTGACATTGTACGTAATATATTGCCTTCCCATGTTGACTGTATTTACATCCGGCAAGCTGAAGCGCTGGGATTGGGGCATGCAGTTTTATGTGCACAATCCGTAGTGGGTGATGAGCCCTTCGCGGTATTGCTAGCGGATGATTTGATCGATGCTGGCGAGAGAACTTGTTTAAACCAGATGGTCGATATCTATAACCGACATCATTGCTCAATACTAGGAATTGAACAAGTTTCTCGCGAAACGGCAAATCGTTATGGCATTATTGATAGTTCATTAATGGCTGAGCGCTTGTCAAAAGTCAATGCAATTGTTGAGAAACCTTCCGTTGATAAGGCACCTTCCAATTTAGCTGTAGTTGGCCGTTATATCCTGACACCGCGCATATTCAAGCTCCTGGAGAAGACTGAACGTGGGGCTGGGAATGAAATTCAGTTGACTGATGCAATTGCAAAGTTGTTAAAAGAAGAAACGGTACTAGGCTATGAATTTGAGGGCAAACGGTTTGACTGTGGAAGTAAATCTGGCTATCTAAAGGCAACTGTAGAATTTGCACTACAGCATCCGGACCTTAAGGAGGAATTCGAAGCTTATTTGCACGATTTGGTAAAAGATAGTCTAAATATTACCGAAAAAATGCTTGCGTAATTTTTGTCAATATTCTCAGACTCTTGCTTTTAAAAGATAATATACATCTTCTACCGGATGGTATTTATTTTTATTATTGAGGATAATTATTACACGGCTTAATCAAAGTTTATTAATGAGTCATCAACTCTCTGAGTACATAAGGCAGAATGCCACCGTGCTGGTAATAATCCACCTCTATGGCCGTATCGATACGGCAGAGCAGCGGAACTGATTTGCTGGTTCCATCTTTACTACGGATGACCAAGGTCACATCTTTTTGTGGCCAGATATTATCCAAACCCAGAATATCAAACTGCTCATTACCTTGAATACCAAGTGAACTCACATTGTCATTGCCTTTAAACTGTAATGGGAGAACTCCCATGCCTATTAAATTGCTGCGGTGGATGCGCTCAAAGCTAACTGCAATGACTGCTTTGACCCCCAACAATTGAGTTCCCTTGGCAGCCCAATCGCGACTGGAGCCTGTGCCATATTCCCTGCCGCCAAAAACCAGCGTGGGAATGCCTTGTGACTGATATTTCATTGCGGCATCATAAATACACATTTGTACGGGTTCAGCGCCATCGGCATGATATAGGGTAACGCCTCCTTCACTCCCAGGTATCATGAGATTCTTGATGCGCACATTGGCGAAGGTGCCACGCATCATCACTTCATGGTTGCCACGTCGAGCGCCATAACTATTAAAATCGGCTTTGACGACATGATTTTGCAACAAGTACTTACCAGCCGGTGAAGTGTCTTTGATCGAGCCAGCCGGACTGATGTGGTCTGTTGTAACAGAATCACCAAAAATACCTAATGCATAGGCATTCTTAATGTCGTTAGAACCATTGGAAATTGGTGGTTGTAGAGAGAAATGCTGGAAGAATGGGGGTTCGGCGATATAAGTGGATTGCGGCCAGTTATAAGTTTGGCCGGTTGCTGAAATGACATTATTCCACAAGAAATGGTCTTTGGTGGGATTGCTATACAGTTGCCTGAAAGTATCTGCGTTAGCGGCAAATCTCATCAATGCATGAATTTCTGTACTACTTGGCCAAATATCCTTAAGCCAAACGGGCTGATTGTCTCTGCCGATACCCAGTGGTTCATTAGTGATATCTTTCAAGACAGTACCGGCAATGGCGTAAGCGACCACCAATGGAGGTGAAGCTAAAAAATTGGCACGGATATTTGGGTGAATTCGGGCTTCAAAATTGCGATTTCCTGATAATACAGCAGCACAAACTAAATCACTTGCCACAATGGTTTCTTCAATTGGATCAGCCAATGGCCCGGTATTGCCGATACAAGTAGTACAACCATAACCGGCCAGATTAAAACCAAGTTGCTCAAGATAAGGCATTAACCCCGTGACGGTCAAATAATCTGTAACTACACGTGAACCTGGCGCCAGAGATGTTTTGATATGGTGTTTAACCGATAACCCTTTCTCGACTGCCTTTTTGGCCAATAATCCTGCCGCGATCAGTACACTGGGATTGGATGTGTTGGTGCAGGAGGTGATAGCGGCAATCAATACATCACCGTGACCTAGCTCAACTGATGAACCATTCAATTCATCAGCGCAAATACTGATCATGCTAGAAGTCGGGCGGTTACTGGTCATTTCAGTAATGTGGCGGGAGACCATCCGCCGCTCTGTCATTACCACTTCCTGGGTTGAACGACGATCGTCGGTTTCACGAACAGGATGTGAACCAGGGGGTGATTGGCGGTTTTCATCCATATTGTCAGGACCAATATGAGTACAAACATCAGGCTCTTGAGCAGGAGTACGGGTGAAATAGCGCTGATGAATATCATCATGTTTACCATAACCGCTTTCTTGAACAGGTTTATGAAAGAGTTCGGTAAATTTAGATTTGACGGCAGCGAGATCGATGCGATCTTGTGGACGTTTGGGGCCTGCCAGTGAAGGCGAGACTGAACTTAGATCAAGCGCTAACTCTTGCGTATAATCAATGTCTCCTTGTCTGGGGATGCCGTACATTTCCTGCGCTTGGAAATAAGCCTGGAATGCTGTAATTTCTTCTTGAGTGCGTCCTGTATCCTTGAAATACTCAATGGTAACATCATCTACCGGAAAGAAACCCATTGTTGCGCCATATTCAGGAGCCATATTGGCTATCGTGGCGCGATCAGGTAATGTCAATGAGGCAGTGCCTTCGCCAATGAACTCTACAAACTTACCGACTACATTTGCTTTACGTAATACTTCGGTGATTGTTAAAACCAGATCAGTTGCAGTAACGCCTTCACGTAATTTGCCTGTCAAATTAACACCCACTATATCAGGCGTAAGAAAATAGACTGGTTGTCCCAGCATGCCGGCTTCTGCTTCAATTCCGCCAACACCCCAGCCTACAACGCCAATACTGTTAATCATTGTCGTATGTGAGTCGGTTCCTACTAAAGTATCAGGAAAGATTAACCCGTCTTTTTGATGTACGCCACGGGCAAGATATTCAAGATTAACCTGATGCACAATGCCAATTCCAGGCGGTATCACTTTAAAAGTGTCAAAGGCCTGCATTCCCCATTTAATAAACTGGTAGCGTTCATTATTCCGGGAAAATTCAATCTCCATGTTGCGATTAAGTGCATCTTTAGTTCCGTAATAGTCCACCTGAATGGAATGATCTACTACCAGATCTACAGGTACCAATGGCTCTATCAGTTTTGGATTTTTTCCTAATTTTATCGCTGCGCTACGCATGGCAGCCAGGTCCACTAAAAGCGGTACGCCAGTAAAGTCTTGCAAAACAATGCGTGAAACGACAAATGGTATTTCATCAACTCTTACAGCATGGGGTTTCCAGTTGGCCAATTGCCGGATATGGGTTTCATTTATTTTTTTGTTGTCATAATTGCGCAATACCGATTCCAGAATGATGCGAATGGATACTGGAAGGCGGGAAACTTTGCCAATTCCACTTTTTTCCAAGGCCGGGATCGAATAGTATTTCGCACTTTTTTCTTGTGCAAGGGATAGTTCCTGCAGGCTATTGAATAGATTGTGAATCATTGTGATGTCCCTGAGCAGTAATGCGAATAAGCGAATATTTTACCGATAATATATATTCTTGGGCGAACAAAGTCACGCTTGGATTGTGCGTAATGAGCAGATACTTCAGCCTTAAGTAACGTATGTTTGATTTGATTAAAATGGAATGGAAGGGTTTGAATAGGGTAGGGAAAACTGTTCAGGTTTTAACATTATTACCAGAATAAGTCTGTTAACTTCACGATCAATTTCATCGATTGAAGGGAAAGAGGAACTCAATGTACCGAAAAGAAATAAGATACTCTGGGTTGCTGCGAATCGTTAATCAAACTAACCCTGGCTGAAGTTAATGTGTCTTTTGTTGCAATATGACTTTTTAGTCATAACCGGGGAGAGTTTGGCATCGTGAGAATCCTTATTGATATCCTGAGGATCCGCCTGTTCCACCGGTAGGGCTACTTTGATCTACCCCTGCAGGATTGCTTGGGTTTATTCCGACAGGGCTGGAAGGGTGAACAGTAGAATGGGGTGTTCTCACGTCCGAAGAATTTTTAGGATCTACTAAGGTGGGATTTTTTTGCTCACCATTGGTTGAAGAAGAACTGGACTGTGATTTCTGCCCTATATCCTTCCCATCATTGAGAGGTGGAGTTGGTTGCGCCAAAGCCCCTACGCTTAGCAGTAAAAGTGCAAAAGTAAGAGTTGTTGATACAGAATTTATAATTTTGAGCATGATAAACTCCTGTTGGTAAAGTGTATTGCTTCCTCAGAAGGTGGGTGACTATCTCATCACTTACTATTTTTATAGTTCTTATTATTGAGAAATTATTTTCCAGCATGGGTATTACTTTTGTCCTATACCCTCTCATTTAGTTCATGGTTCATCTCTTCGAGGTTTGTGATTATCCCTTCAATACTTGCGTTAACTCCAATATTGCGCGAAGGGAGGTGGAAATCCCTTAGTAATTCTTTATAATTCAGTTACATACGCTGAATAAAGAAAAGGAATTGCCAGTGACAAAGTGTACCCAGGAATCATTTAATTTTCCAGATGTA
>CBFGXU010000088.1:0-10977 GCA_965652935.1 uncultured Nitrosomonas sp. | reverse complement strand
TCTGGGCCATGCGCCGGATCGCAATGTTATGCGCTTTAGATCCTGTGAAATAATGCAGGGCTGCGCCATAGGATTCCTCTTTGACAACGCGTAAATCCACTTGCAGGCCGCATTTCAGCGTCACACTGGCCCGTGTGGCGCCAGCGGATAATATTTCAGCCACTTCATCGTAAGCAGTAAAATGTTGCACCACCGGACTTGACGCGGAGGCTGCGATCAGAATATCAAGATCTCCAACCGTTTCGCGCATACGCCGATAGCTGCCGGCCAGCGTTACTTGGGTCACGCCCGGGATTGCCGCAAGAAATTTCTGCAATGCTTCCGCATACTGTGCCGCCACTGCCAGTTTGAAGCGTTGTGACTGATGGGTATGGGCTTCTATGGCTTGCAGAATGTTATTTTCAGTTTTCTCACCAAAGCCAGGCACAGCCCGGATTCTTCCATCACGCGCAGCCCGGTACAATTGTTCGATCGTTTGCACACCAAGATCATGATAAAGCGTTTTTACCCGCTTCGGGCCAAGGCCGGGAATTTTCAGAAGCTCGGTAATGGCAGGCGGCAGTTCGGCATGCAATCGCTCCAGCAGACCACAGTAGCCGCTGACAGCAATTTCTTTGATTTTATTGGCAAGATCATTCCCGATCCCGGGCAAGCGGGTGAGATCATCGCCTTTTTCCAGTAATTGAGATACTTCCTGAGAAAGTTCACCCACCACGCGGGCAGCATTGCGATAAGCACGGATACGGAACGGATTCGCCCCCTGGATTTCAAGTAAATCCGCAATTTCTTCGAAGATAATGGCAATATCAGCATTGTGTTTCGGCATGCAGATTCTCCCGCTTGAACTTCGTGCATTGCTACATCGACAGAGATAGGGAAATACTTTTTCAAACAGATTAATGCATTTTATGTCATAAAACCACTACAATGAAAATGCATTTTCTCGAAGGCTAAGACATGAGCTCATCATATTTTGAACATGATGCCGACATAGGGATAATCGGTGAAGGTGTCACTATCGAACAGTCGTTCGAAGCTGCCGCACAGGCGGTATTTGCAATTATTACCAATCTTGAGACGGTAGAACCAAATATTGCGGTAACGATCGAATTTGAAGAATCTGATCCTGAATTGGCGCTTGTTGTCTGGCTTAATCTTATGCTGGGGAAGTCACGAGAGCTCGGCATGGTATTCAGTCGCTTTCACATTCAACGGCATGGTGATCAATGGCATGCAACAGCATTCGGTGAAAAGTGGCGTGATGGCATGGAGCGTGGCGTTGAAGTCAAAGGCGCAACTCTGACCATGCTGGCGGTAAGACAAATTGGCCCGACGATATGGGAATCTCGTTGCGTGGTGGACGTATGAATATACAACAATTACATCAGTTGCACACATATCTCTGGACACTGCCGCGCGCAGCCGATGAGAAACGTGCGGAAGTTTTACTTTATGGCAGCATGCCTCTGCTCGAGAGCATGGATGATATGGTATTGCAGCAAATTGCTAATGTAGCTGCCCTGCCCGGTTTGGTTGGCGCAGCCATGACCATGCCGGATGCCCACTGGGGGTATGGTTTTCCGATTGGAGGCGTAGCGGCCTTTGATGCTGAACAGGGTGGCGTGATTTCAGCAGGTGGCGTCGGTTTTGACATTTCCTGCGGTATTCGCTGCCTGCGCAGCAATCTGAATCTGGATGACGCTGCGCCGCATTTGAATCAACTTGCCGACAGGCTGTTCAAAACCATTCCTGCTGGCGTGGGCGAAGAAGGCAATATCAACCTGAATATGCAGCAGCTCGATCAGGTGCTCGAAGGCGGTGCACAATGGGCGGTAAAACAAGGTTATGGCGATGCCGCTGATCTGGAATACGTGGAAGAGAATGGATGTGTATCCGGCGCTATACCGAAGAATGTATCTGAACTGGCAAAAAAACGTCAGCATGGTGAGATGGGTACGCTGGGTTCGGGCAATCATTACCTTGAAGTGCAGGTAGTTGATCATATTTACGACAGTACGGCTGCGCAGGCTTTTGGCTTACAGAAAGGCCAGCTCGTCATTTCCATTCACTGCGGTTCGCGCGGACTCGGCCACCAGATTGGTACCGATTATCTGGTAACGCTAGCCAGGGCAGCCAGTCGGCTTGGTATTCACTTGCCTGATCGGGAACTGGCCTGCGCACCGATCAAATCCCCGGAAGGCCGGCAATACACCGGCGCCATGAAAGCCGCGATTAATTGCGCGCTCGCCAACCGGCAAATCCTGACCCATCTTACGCGCTCAACATTTGCAGAAGTTTATCCGCATGCCACACTGGAAACGCTGTTTGACGTCTCGCATAATACTTGCAAGGAAGAAATGCATGAAGTGGATGGCAAGCCCAGGCTGCTGCATGTGCATCGCAAAGGTGCAACGCGTGCCTTTGCGCCAGGTCATCCCAAGCTGCCAGCACAGTATCGTACTGTGGGTCAACCGGTCATCATCGGTGGCAGTATGGGCACTGGTTCATATATTCTTGCTGGCAGCAGCGGTAATCAGGCTTTTGCATCATCAAGTCATGGCGCAGGACGTGCGATGAGCCGCAGTCAGGCGCTGAAGCGCTGGCATGGTCGGGAACTGATTGACGAATTGCGCCAGCAAGGCATACTGATTCGCACCCGTTCGATGCGCGGTGCGGCGGAGGAGGCGCCGGGCGCTTACAAGGACGTCGATCAGGTGGCCGAAGTTACGGAACAGGCCGGACTGGCGCGCAGAGTGGTTTTCCTGCGCCCGAAAGTGTGCATTAAAGGATAATTTTTAATAAAAAACGTTACAACTCAATCATCAGGAGGAAATTGTCATGGCACCCATATTGCAAATCACCACGCGAGATGTCCCCCACTCTGAAGCGCTTGAAAGCCATATCCGGGAAAAAGCGGAGAAACTGGGAAAGTTTTATCCTCATATCATGAGCTGCAGGATCACCGTCGAACTTCCGCATAAACATAAACATCAGGGACGGCTGTTTGATGTACGCATTGATATGACAGTTCCAGGTGGTGAATTAGTAGTTAATCGGGTTGCCAATGAAGACGTGTATGTCGCCGTGCGGGATGCTTTCGACGCCGCCAAGCGGCAGTTGGAAGACTATGCCCGCCGTCAGCGCGGTGATACCAAAGTGCATGCACCCGTCTTACATGGCAAGGTAACACACCTGTTTAAAACGGAAGATTATGGTTTCATCGAAACCGCGGATGGTCAGGAATTGTATTTTCACCGCGACAATCTCGCAGGCCATGATTTTGATCAATTGGCAGAAGGTGATGAAGTACAATTTCTTGAAGATATCGGAAGCGAAGGCTATCAAGCCAAGCGCATAAGCACAGGCAAGCACCATATTCCGGGCGGCGAATGACCGGTGACTGGAAAATGATGGGTACTCAGGTCTAGCTTAGTCATGGAAATTACACCTGCTTCAGGGGACGCCTTGATTGTGGTTGACATGCAAAATGATTTTCTGCCGGGCGGCAGCCTCGCTGTGGCAGGTGGAAATGAAATCATCCCGCTGCTCAACCACTACTTGGCTTATTTTGCTGCGCATCAACTACCCGTCTTTGCCACCCGTTGCTGGCATCCGCCAGATCACTGCTCTTTTCAGGCACAAGGCGGATTATGGCCACCCCACTGTATTGCCGGATCAAAAGGTGCAGCATTCCATCCGAATCTTCAATTTCCCACTCATACTTACATCATTTCCAAAGCGGTTACACGGGAAAAAGATGCTTATTCCGGTTTTACCGATACTCAACTCAACGAATTATTGCACTCACTCGGCATTCACCGGGTTTTTATCGGCGGAGTTGCTACTGAATATTGTGTGTTCAATACGGTGAAGGATGCCCTTCGATTGCACTACATCACTTTTATACTTGAGGATGCTGTGCGCGCGATCAATCAGCAGCCAGAAGACGGTCAACGAGCGCTTGAAGAAATGGTTCGTCTGGGTGCGCTTCCCATCCATTATGAGCAACTTACGCCATGAATCCGCTATCCAGTCCTTTATTGGCCGACCTTTATCAATTCACCATGCTGCAAAGCTATATTGAGAAGGAAATGGAAGAGGTCGCGGTATTCGAGCTGTTTGTGCGTAAACTGCCACCCGGTCGGAATTTTCTGGTAGCAGCCGGGCTGGAGCAAGTGGTGGACTTCCTGGAAAACCTGCGATTCTCGCCGGAAGAGCTGGAGTGGCTCGCTACGCGCTTTCCGTCGCATGTCATTGCTTATCTCGAGAAATTTCGTTTTGATGGAGATGTTCATGCGATGCCGGAAGGCACGCTATTTTTCCCGAATGAACCCATCTTGAGGATTACGGCGAAGCTGCCACAAGCCCAACTCGTAGAATCACGCATCATTAACCTGATACATTTTGAAACATTGATCGCTTCCAAAGCGGCCCGCTCGGTGCTGGTAGCCCCGGATAAACTGCTGGTTGATTTCGGCATGCGTCGGGCGCATGGTGCAGAAGCAGGATTACTGGCTGCGCGAGCGAGTTATCTGGCCGGATTTTCCGGTACGGCAACTGTGCTGGCTGGCGCATTGTTCGATATTCCGTTGTTCGGGACGATGGCACACTCATTCATTCAGGCGCATCGTGATGAGAGCGAAGCTTTTGAACATTTTACGCGTTCTCACCCGGATAATACGACTTTGCTCATCGATACTTACGATACCGAGACTGCGGCGGGCAAAGTAGTCGCGCTGGCCAGAAAACTAAAAGCCGACAAAATCAACATTCAGGGTGTTCGCCTGGATAGCGGCGACTTGGCCGCACATGCCCGCAATGTACGCGACATACTCAATGCAGCAGGACTGGAAGCGATTACTATCTTTGCCAGTGGTAATGTGGATGAATACAAATTGCAAACGTTGTTATCCACCCATGCACCCATTGATGGTTTTGGCATCGGCACCGCCTTGGATATTTCTATTGATGCACCTGCCCTGGATTGCGCGTATAAGCTGCAGGAATATGCAGGTACCCCGCGCCGTAAACGCTCGGAGGGCAAAGCCACATGGCCAGGAAGAAAACAGGTTTACCGGAACTACAGCAGCAATGGATGTATGGCAGGAGATATCATCGCGCTGGAAGATAGCGATTTCCAACCAGGTGAGCCGCTCCTTCAGCCTTTTATGCGATCGGGTAAGCGCCTTTGCTCCAGCCCATCCCTGCATACATTACGCTGTCAAACAATAACCAATTACCAGCATCTGCCTGCTGCCTTGGTTTCTCTCGAGCCAGCTCCCAGCTATCCAGTAACGATTTCCGGGGCATTAAGAGCGATGGCCGATCAGTTAGATATGACCCATACCTCAGCTTCGAGATAAACAAATCAACCGCCAATTTCTTTGATCTGTTTGAGTCAACCACTGGTGCAGCTATGTTGCTGACCAGCCAACCATCTTCCTCCTGAAATTTGCGGCCGCTCATCCGCAGACCCAGAAACCTTGCACCAAGCCAGGTAAAAATGCTTGACAAAATTATCAAAGCGAGCAAGATTTAATTGTTGTCATCCGAATGAATAATAATCCACAATAAGAGTAAGCTGTATAAAGGAGATTTATCATGGGTACAAAAAGTACAACACACCCCGGTTTTCATCAAATTACACGTCGCAGTGGTATTTTGCAGGAATTAATCCACGATACTTATAAAATCAAGGGCAAGCTTCCGGAACCGACCATCTGTCCACACTGCAACGCAGTATTTCAGCAAGGACGATGGCAATGGCTTGAGAAACCTCATAAGGCGCACGAATACACCTGTCCGGCTTGCCAGCGTGCTCTTGATGATTACCCAGCCGGATTTGTGACCTTAGAAGGTGATTTTTTCTTTGCGCATCGCGATGAAATCATCAATCTGATACACAATATAGAACAAAGAGAAAAAGCCGAGCATCCACTAAAGCGAATCATGGCAGTTGAGGAAAAGGACAACGCGGTATTGATAACAACAACCGATCTCCGCCTCGCCGGTGGTATCGGCGAAGCTATTCACGATGCCTATCAAGGTGATCTGGAAATACACTACAACCCGGAACAAAACCTGGTGCGGGTGAATTGGTCACGTTAGGCGGTATAGTAATTTGAATGAAATAAAAGCACTTTTCGATTTACTCGCAGCAATTTAGCCTTGGCAAAGTAATTACTTAAGTTTTCAGCAAAAGTTAAAGGAGAATATTATGACCATCGGTGAGATTTGCAATCGTGAAGTTATCGTGATTCAACGGGATGAAACAATTCTTGAGGCAGCCAAGCTGATGCGCCAATACCACGTAGGCGCTCTCATCGTCATTGATAAACCGAATGGACGCAGGGTTCCGGTGGGAATAGTCACTGACCGTGATCTGGTGGTGGAAATTCTAGCGACAGAACTGGATGAAGCGGTAATTACCGTTGGCGATATTATGATGCCAGACATATTCGCGGTTATAGAAAGTACTCCAACTTATGAAGCGATAGAATTTATGCGCCGTAAAACGGTCAGACGTATACCGGTTGTAGATGAAGCCGGAGAATTGGTTGGGATATTTACGCTAGACGATGCGCTGCAACTGCTATCAGAAGAATTACTTGATCTCGCCAAACTGGTAAGGTACGAGCACAAGAAAGAAATACGGCATCGCCCGTAACAGATATTGATTCCAGGCAATGGAAAAGTTGCATACATTGCTAATTGCTGAGAATAACTAAAAATAATTTTAAAAAAATTTAATTGAATTCCTCATTAAGCACTCAAATATTCTATTGAATATTAAAACCGGTCATTCAATCTCTGGAGGATGAGTTGCTATGGAACAATCTGCTACAACTAAATTTGAGTTGCCCGCCGATGTCATTGCATTGGTTCCGATGCGTAACGTGGTGTTATTTCCCCATGTGTTAATGCCGATTACTGTCGGTCGAGCCAAGTCAATTGCCACAGTGGAACATGCACTGCAATCCAAAACACCCATTGGCATCGTGCTGCAGAAAGATGCCGCTGTCGATGATCCGGGGCTTGAAGCACTGTGCCGCATTGGTACTATTGCCAACGTGGTGCGTCATATCGCATCCGATGACGGCACCCATCACGCCGTATGCCAAGGAGTGGAGCGTTTCCAGATTGAAGAAATTGTCGAAGGCTATCCATTCATCGCAGCCCGGGTAAAACGTCTCCAAGAACTGGCGCCCATCACGACGCAAACAGAAGCACTCGCATTGCAATTGCGGGAACGTGCTGTCGAAATTCTATCTTTATTACCTGGCGTACCAGCAGAACTCGCTCATGCATTGCAGGCCACACGGGCGCCATCAGATCTGGCCGATATCACAGCCAGCCTGCTGGATACCGAAATCAGTGAAAAGCAAATGCTGCTAGAAACTGTCGACATCGAAAAACGGCTGCAGAAAGTGCTGCAGATTCTGTCCCGTCGTATCGAGGTTTTAAGACTGTCCCAGGAAATCGGTGAACGCACCAAAGAACAGATGGAAGATCGTGAGCGTAAGTATTTATTACGCGAACAATTGAGAGCAATTCAGAAAGAATTGGGTGAGGAAGGTGATAACGATCAAGAAATTGCACAATTGAATGAAGCAATCACGAAAGCCGGCATGCCCAGCGATATCGAAGCCCAGACGCGCAAAGAATTACAACGTTTGCAACGGATGCCGAGCGCATCCAGCGAGTATTCGATGCTGCATACTTATCTAGAATGGATGACAGAATTACCATGGCAATTACCCGAGGAAGCACCGATCGACTTGAATGCCGCACGTCAGATCCTGGAAGCCGATCATTTTGGGTTAGAGCGCATCAAGCAACGCATTATTGAGTTTCTGGCCGTACAAAAGCTGAAACCTCAGGGTCGTGCACCCATTCTTTGTTTCGTCGGACCGCCAGGAGTAGGTAAAACATCGCTGGGCCAAAGCATTGCACGGGCATTGCAACGATCCTTTGTGCGTGTATCGTTAGGCGGTATTCATGATGAAGCTGAAATGCGCGGTCACCGCCGCACCTATATCGGTGCCATGCCCGGCAATATTATACAAAGCATACGCAAGGCGGGCTCGCGTAACTGTGTCATGATGCTCGATGAAATCGACAAAATGTCGGCCAGTATACAAGGCGATCCATCCGCCGCCCTGCTTGAAATACTGGATCCGGAACAAAATTCAACCTTTCGGGATAATTATTTGGGTGTACCGTTTGATTTAAGCCGGGTGATTTTCATCGCAACGGCCAATGTCATCGATAATGTCTCCCCACCGGTACGCGACCGCATGGAAATTATTGATTTACCTGGTTATACCCAGGAAGAAAAGCTCCAAATTGCCCTGCGCTATTTAGTGCAGCGCCAAAGCGAAGCAAACGGTCTGCACGCGGAGCAGTGCAAATTGTCGCCCCAAGCACTGGAGAGCATTGTCGCAAATTACACCCGTGAAGCTGGCGTACGTCAGTTCGAACGAGAAATTGGTCGGGTAATGCGTCACGCCGCTTTACGTATTGCAGAAGGCGAGCTCCAGCAAGTATGTATCGATGCAGTCGATTTGGATGCGATTTTAGGTCCGAAAAAATTTGAGCATGAACTGGCGCTTCGCACAGATTTGCCTGGGGTAGCCACGGGTCTGGCCTGGACACCCGTGGGCGGCGACATTCTGTTTATCGAAGCGACACGAGTAAAGGGCAGCGGGCGCCTGATTCTGACCGGACAACTCGGTGATGTGATGAAAGAGAGTGCACAAGCGGCACTTACCTTAGCCAAGGCGCGAGCTAGTGATCTCAATATCCCGGCATCCTTGTTTGATGGCATTGACGTGCATCTGCATGTTCCGGCAGGCGCTATTCCAAAAGACGGACCGAGTGCAGGTGTTGCGATGTTTATTGCCCTCATCTCACTATTTACCAATCGACCGGTACGCCATGATGTTGCAATGACTGGCGAAATCAGTTTACGTGGACTGGTATTACCTGTGGGTGGCATCAAGGAAAAAATACTGGCAGCACAACGCGCCGGTCTGAAAACGGTATTGCTGCCCGCACGCAACCAGAAGGATCTGCGCGAGGTGCCGGAAGCAACGCGCATGGCCATGCAGTTTATTCTGTTAGAAACCGCGGATGATGCGATTCAAGCCGCAATAAGCAAGACCGGCAAGTATTCCCTAAATACGGAATTTAAGCTCGTCTGATTCTATGAATCATCAGGAGGCATCAGTTACGGATAATAGTGAAGCATTCTTATTTTTATCTGTAAATTTTAAGTAAAAAATAAATATTTCCTTATTGACTTATTAAACTAATAATTTCAATATAATCGATGTTGTTGTGATGGGGATAGGGGTATAACCATCTAGAGGAGAAAGCTCAAATGGAACAACATGAAATACCAATTAGTCCTAATATCATCAATTCCTTAAGTAAACAGAAAGGTAATTATCCGTTTTATGAAATTGGTCAATTAAGACGTACAAAAATGCATGTGGCACGCCTCATTGATGCAGTAGATGATAAAGTAAATATCAATCCTCCCCCTGCATCAGCTACTGAAAGCAAATCTTATATTCCGTAACTAGTACTGAAGACCGATAAATGTCTTGAATCCATACATTTATCTTGTAGTTAAAAAATAGCCCTGTTAGATATTTATTACCAACCAGATATTGAGGTTGAAATAAAAATTTATGCATACTTAACTCCATAACATAAAGGAATATATCAAATGTCAAGCAAAGCAAATGAAGTGGGTACTAGAAAATCCGGTACTAGATTGTCTAAAAATCAGAGAAATATACTGGCAAACCAGGCTGTTAACCAAGAAAAAGCGATTAATCGCCGGGAAATGATCGCTAATGCTGCTTATTACCGGGCTGAAAAGCGCGGCTTTCAAGGCAATGAGGCTGATGCCATGCAAGATTGGCTTGAGGCTGAAATGGAAATAGACAGTGAATTAGAAGCATTTGATGTTGATGAAAGAGATTTTCAGTTTCCCTCAAACAAAATTGAATGAGCTTATTCAATAAGATATCGATCTTATTTATTGAAAATATTTTAGAAACCAGCTGGTTGCGAGTTGCGCAACCTGTTCCAAGGTACCTGGTTCTTCAAATAAATGTGTTGCGCCAGGTACAAGCGTTAAATCTTTCTCACATTTCAATAAGGCATAAGCCTGCTCGTTGAGTTCGATCACACCGTAATCGGCACTACCAACAATGAGTAATGTCGGGGCAGTCACCTGGTTTAAAGCAGCTTCTCCAGCCAGATCAGGGCGACCGCCGCGTGATACAACAGCAGTAATAGCCTTTCCTCTTTCTGCCGCAGCCTGCAATGCAGCAGCTGCACCGGTGCTGGCACCAAAATAACCCATGCGCAAAGTCTTCGTTTCAGGCATCGTTTGTAGCCAGGCGGTAGCAGCTAAGAGGCGACGCGTCAGCAGATCGATATCAAAACGCACCGCATAATCCTGGTCTTCGGCGCGGGTCAGCAAATCGAATAACAATGTACCGATGCCTTGCTGCTGCAGTACGCTGGCCACAAAGGTATTGCGGGGACTGAAACGACTGCTGCCACTGCCATGGGCAAATAACACGATACCTGATGCAGAAGGCGGCAATATCAGTTCACCGCCAAGTTCAACCGAGTCAGCTGGTATTTTTACAGTAGTATTCATAATGTTGCTCCAATTATGACTGGAATGCGCTGTCTACCAAATTGGCCGGAGAATTGCCCAAAACGACCTGCAATCGCAGCGTTACAATTCTCGCAGTGACCATCCTGCGTTAAGCAGTATTGTTTGATTTCATACCAGTTTCGTTCGATCAAGGTACTTCCACATGCCGGACAATAGGTTTTATCACCTTCGAGATAATGTACATTACCGGTGTATACATGTAATCCGGCGTCCAGCGCAATTTTACGGGCCTGAATTAAAGTTTCAGTCGGTGTAAAAGGTCTATCGTTCATCTT
>CBFGXU010000087.1:0-11144 GCA_965652935.1 uncultured Nitrosomonas sp. | reverse complement strand
CACACCACTTCTTCGTCAGACGGGGCAAAGGTAGGTTGCAGGTACAGTAATCCGGCCACCAGACGGGGTGCAGTCGCCGGACGACCACGATGCGATGGGAAAAAGACGGTCGATTCGTGCTCGAACACTGACCAGTCGATGTGCTGCGCTAGTTGCACCCAGGGATGTCTCGGGTTGATTAGTTCATCCAGCCGTTGGCGGAACAGGTCATTATTCTCTGGCGTACGCGGCTTTGGTCTTATGTAGCCCCGCTAATTTTGCAGGAAATTACAGCAATTTCACCAGGAGCTGGTGAATTTAATTGCTCAAGTTCATCAATTCATCACGCAGAATCAGAATGCTATGGATTATTTCAGACCTGACTAGCTAAACAGATCCGGGTTACCGGTATTTTAATACCGCTGTGACTTGTTCCGCATACCTTACGACGAAGTCATTATTCGGATTGGTGCAAAGCTTTGCCGATGTATTTCGCATGCGCCATGCAACTGTAACGCCGCTAAGTGCTGCGGAGTCGCATAACCTTTGTGCTGATCAAACCCATACTGTGGAAAACACTGATGCCACCTTTGCATCTCCGCATCGCGTGCTGTCTTTGCCAAGATAGAGGCAGCCGAAATTTCTGGTATCAGGCTGTCGCCCCGGATAATGGTACGTACCAAGCAATTCAGGCGTGGACTTTGGTTTCCATCAATCAGTGCGATATCCGGTATCAGAGGCAAGCTTTCTACCGCGCGTTTCATGGCCAGTAAACTGGCTTGCAAGATGTTTAGCTGATCGATTTCCTGCACTGAGGCAGAGGCAATCGCCCATACTTTCGCATATTCCTTGATAGTCATCGCGAGCTCACGGCGCCTTTTTTCACTCAAAACTTTGGAGTCAGCTAAACCGTCTATTTTATAGTCAGCGCTCAGCACAACGCACGCCGCATATACAGGGCCAGCCAATGGCCCTCTACCGGCTTCGTCGACACCGCAAATCAATTCATCGGTATAAAAAGTTTCAATTTTTAGTTCTCACTCGTTACGGTCTTATCAAAGCATGAGTAATGAATGAATATCACACAGTTCTTGCGGTACACATGAGCTTGGCTTCAGTGACAAGCTGCTCATCGACTTCGGCGCGGGCTGAATATTTCCATAATCCTTTGATTTGTCGCTCGATGGCAACTTTGAGGATTAACTGATCGCCCGCCATCACAGGTTTTTTAAAGCGAACACCATCAATGCCGACAAAGTAATAAACCGTGTCATCCTTGTTGATTGTGTCTTCTGTTCTCAGCGTTAAAAGTGCAGCGGCCTGGGCTAAAGCCTCCACGATCAGAACGCCGGGCATAACAGGGTAATGCGGAAAATGCCCGGGAAAGAAAGGTTCATTGATGGAAACATTTTTTAATGCAACGATATCCTTACCCGCTTCGAAAGAAATGACTTTATCCACCAGCAAAAGTGGATAACGGTGCGGCAGGTATTTCAGGATTTCGTGGATATTCATCGTATTCATTTTATTTTCCTTTAACTCAGCAGGATTTGCCTTTGCGGACAGCTCTTGGATGAGTTTTGCTTAATTTTTACTCACTATCGAGTGCTTTAATAACCTTGTCTGTAATATCGATGCGCTGACTTCTATATACAGAATCCTGGAGTTGCAATATCAGGTCATATTTTTCTATTTCGGCGATTTTACTGATCGCCCGATTGGTGCGCTCCAGAATCGCACTGTATTCTTCGTTTTGACGCACACTTAAATCTTCTCGCAGTTGCTTTTGCGCACGTTGATACTCCCGGCTGAGATTAGCTAAATTTCTTTCCAAGTTACGTCGCTCAGCTTCTTCCATGGTTGCGCCATTTTTCTCAAGCTTGTCTTGCAGCGTTTTAGCTTGTACAGCGATTTTCTTGATATCTTCGTCGCGTGGTACAAATTCCTGCTCTATTTTCTTTTGTGCCTGTAGCGCGGGCAGCGATTCTCGCAGAATCTTTTCGGTATTCACCACACCGATTTTGATATCACCGGCAAAAGCAATTCCCCCACTGTTAGCTACAGTGACGATCAGAACTATTACCACCTTGCGCCAACAATGATAGATTTGTTTCAATATATTCACTGGATAGAATCTCGGTTAAATTCAGAATTGCTGACCAAACATAAATTGGAACCTTTGCAAGTTATCGCTGGGTATATCATTTAACGGTTCTGCAACACTGACTTTCAACGGTCCCATCGGTGATACCCAGGTAAGCGCGATCCCAGCCGAGTAACGCATGAAATTGTTCAGATCACCAAAATTGTTGAATGTGGTACCGCCATCCAAAAATGTACTTAAACGCAGCGACCTATCATCTTTCAGGAAGGGAACCGGAAACATCAGTTCGATGTTGCCGACAACGCGCTTGCTGGCACCGACTGCAAACAGCCTGGAAGTATTGTTATTAATTGCATCACGAGGCCCCAAGGAATTCAGGTCATAGCCCCTGACTGAATTATTACCTCCTGCAAAGAAGTTCTTGAAGAAAGGCAACGAGCGTCCTGCATAGCTGTCACCATAACCAACTTCCCCATTCAGCAGCAGGGTAAAAAAATCAGTGATCGGGTAATACCATTTCTGATGATAGCTGATCTTGTAGTAATCTAAATCCCCGCCGGGTACGCTGACTTCACCAAACAGCCGGTGCGTCGTTCCTGAGGTCGGCCAGATGGCGCTATCACGGCGGTCACGCGCCCAGCTCAATGTCAATGGAAAATTATTGGTCGATCTACCAAATTCATTAACAAAATCGATGTTGCGTTTCGGACTGTTCTCAAAAACACTGAGTACAGTGTTTTCGGCAGCTAAACCGATTGATACTATGTCATTTTCTGCAATGGGTATCCCCACCCGAAAACCTGCACCCACGGTTTCGGTTTTAAATGTGCCCACCCGTGATAAGGGTCGCGTATCAAGGTCGCGTTTGTAGGCATCAAATCCCAGGCTAATCCCATTGATTGTAAAATAAGGATTGGTAAACGATGCGGCGTAAGTCTTGTTGATTGCACCGGTATTGACATCTAGGCTAAAAAAGTTACCGGTACCGAAAATATTGTTTTGAGAAACCGAGCCATTCAGAATCAGACCCTGACGATCAGAGTAGCCGGCACCGAACATAATCGCGCCGGTCGGTCTTTCTTCGACCTTGACATTGATATCAACCTGATCCGTTTTATTCTGCACTGCGGGTGTTTCCACATTCACGCTATTAAAATATCCTAATCGATCCACCCGCTGCTTTGAATTATTAATATGCTTGGTGGAGTGCCAGGCACCTTCCATTTGCCGAAACTCACGGCGAATCACCTCATCGCGCGTACGATCATTACCCGTTATATTGATGCGCCGTATGTATACGCGACGGCCAGGGTCAATAAAAAATGTGAAAGCTGCTTTCCGGTTTTCATGATCTATTTCAGGTGATGCGTTGATATTGGCAAAAGCATAGCCATCATCGCCTAAGCGATCGGTAATTAATTTAATGGATTCGGTTAGTTTTTGCCGTGCAAATACTTGGTCGGTCTTAAGCAATATGAGTTTGCGTATTTCTTCTTCCGGTACGATCGTATCGCCGGCTACCTTGATATCGGAAACGGTATATTGATCGCCTTCGGTGATATTGATCGTGATGTAAATATCACGCATATCGGGCGTTATGGATACTTGCGTAGATTCAATATTGAATTCCAGATAGCCCCGGTCAAGGTAAAAAGAGCGTAGTGTTTCAAGATCGGCTGCCAGTTTCTGTTTGGAATATTGATCATTTTTAGTGAACCAGCTCAATAAATCCGGTTTTCTGAGAACAAGCTCGCTACGTAACTCGCTATCTTTAAATTTTTCATTACCGACAAAATTTATTTTTTTGATGCGGGCTGTCCGACCTTCATTAATATCAAAATTGATGGCAACGCGATTACGTTCCAAGGGCGTTGTGGTGGTTGTGATTTTGACGGCATATTTTCCTCGGGTGATATATTGGCGCTTTAATTCCTGCTCGGCTCTTTCCAGTAATGAACGGCTAAAAATCCGGGACTCCGATATACCCGCCTGTTTTAAGCCCTCAATAAGCTTGCTTTTTTCAAACTCTTTGGCACCATTGATACTAATTTCAGCAATAGCCGGTCGCTCATCGATCTCTACGACTAAGATGCCGTTTTCTGATTTTAATCTGACATCTTTAAAGAAACCGGTAGCATATAGTGCCTTGATAGCTTCGGTGGCTTTTTCTTCATCCATCGTATCGCCGACTTTGATCGGCAGATAACTGAATATCGTACCTGCTTCAGTGCGTTGTATTCCTTCAACGCGAATATCTTTCACTATGAAAGGTTCAGCAGCCCAGGATGAAATAGCATAGAAGAAGCTTGCAAGTGCGACAACATACTTGAATTTCATTGCTTAACCACTGATGAGCCGATTGATATCGTTATAAATGGCAAAAATCATGAGTGTAAGTAACATCGCCAAGCCTATCTTTTGGCCAATCATCATAGTTTTGTCAGAAAGCGGAGCTCCCTTAATTATTTCAATGCAGTAATACATTAAATGTCCGCCATCAAGAATCGGAATGGGCAGTAAATTCAGCACCCCAATACTGACGCTGATCAGGGCAAGAAATGCTAGATAGGAGACCAACCCCATCTGTGCCGATTGCCCGGCATAATCGGCAATGGATAGCGGTCCACTGATATTCTTCCATGACACATCGCCGGTAATCATTTTAGAGAGCATTTGTAACGTCAATACCGTCGTTTCCCAAGTTTTCCCGATGGCTTTCTGAAGCGCTTTGCCGGGTGGGTAGGTTACTGTGACCATTAATTCTTCAAACTCGGCCTGATTGATAACAGGGGATATCCCTATCTTACCAACTTGCTTGCCGTTTTCTGTCGTGGTCTCTGGCGTGACGGTACGTGTAATCACTTGATGATCGCGTAGAATTTCCAGTTCTAACGGGCGTCCCGGATTAGTGCGAATTTCTCTAACCACATCCAGCCAGGTTCGAACCTCAATATTATTGATAGCTAAAATTTCATCCCCTGCTAATAAGCCTGCCTGGTGCCCGGCACCATCAGCCAGCACTTGAGCAATCACAGGCTTTATAGTGGGCTGGTAACTGTTGAGTCCGATCACGGCGAGAAAATTTTCGTTCAGCTTGTCTGGGTCAATATGACTTAAATCCAATTGCCGCCAATTGATCTCGCCATTTTTATTGATGGTTTGTACTTTTACATTGGTTGATTGATCAATACCATATCTTAATAAAGTCCAACGCACATCCTGCCAGCTGACTACCGGTTCATTTTCGATACTGACAATGGTTTCGCCTGCTTCAAATTGTGCGTAAGCAGCAGGCGTGGCTGGTTCTACGGAGCCCAGTATGGGCTTCATGCCATTCACACCCAGGACAAAAAGCAGCCAATACAGAACAATGGCTAGCAGGAAATTGGCCATCGGACCGGCGGCAACGATGGCGAAGCGGCGTGCTACCGGCTGACGGTTAAACGCGCGAGGTAAATCTTCAGGGGCTACTTTACCTTCATTTTCATCCAGCATCTTGACGTAACCGCCAAGTGGAATAGCTGCGATCATCCATTCTGTTTGGTCTTTACCCCAACGTTTGCGGAAAACGGGTTGGCCAAAACCGATACAGAAGCGTAACACTTTTACACCATTCCAGCGTGCTACCAGATAATGGCCGAATTCATGAAAGGTGATCAGGATGCCTAAGGCGATAATGAAAGAAATGATGGTATAAGTTATTGACATATCAGATCCGGGTACAGGAATGCCCTGAGAGGGAGGAGGAAGGATTTAACTGCATGATACTTCTCGTTTCATTACTTCATTGCGTAAATGCAGGATACTATCATTAATTAAGAAAAATTGAATCAAGTCATCTCAGCACGCTTTTTTGTTCAGCTTGCCGCGAGCGGCAAGCCATTCCCGTGCTATATCACGGGCCAGCGTATCGGTTCTCAGTACGTCGTCCAGCGTAGTCATTTCTTCGTGCGGTACTGTTTGCATTACATGTTCAATCAGGGCGGGAATGGCTGTAAATGCCATGCGCCTTTTAAGAAAGGATTCCACCGCTATTTCATTGGCCGCGTTCAACACTGCTGGCATATTTCCGCCAGCAGTGAGCGCTTGATAGGCTAATCCCAGGCATGGAAATCTTTTGACATCCGGTGGTTCAAAATCAAGATGAGCGACTTTGAACATATCTAAAGCGGATACTCCACTGTCAATCCTATCAGGATAGCCCATTGCATGTGCGATAGGGGTGCGCATATCTGGGTTACCCAGTTGTGCGATGACCGAGCCATCGACATAAGCTACCATGGAGTGAATCACGCTTTGCGGATGAATCACCACCTGAATTTTGTCCGGGGCTGCATCAAACAACCAATGTGCCTCAATGACTTCCAATCCTTTATTCATCATGGTAGCGGAATCGACGGAAATTTTTTGTCCCATGTCCCAATTCGGATGTGCACAGGCCTGTTCAGGTGTTACTTTTTTTAGCGTATCAAACGGTAAGCATCGGAATGGACCGCCAGATGCGGTAAGCAGTATGCGACTGATGCCAGCTGCAGCCAAGTTGCCATTGAAGTGATGCGGTAATGATTGATAAATTGCATTGTGTTCGCTATCAATCGGCAGCAGGGTGGCATGGTGCTGCTTTATCAGATCCATGAAAATTCGTCCGGCCATAACCAAGGTTTCTTTATTGGCGAGCAAAACAAGTTTCCCGGTTCGGGCTGCTGCAAATGTTGGACGAATACCCGCAGCACCTACAATGGCTGCCATAACAGCGTCCACTTCAGGAAGCGAAGCCACTTTTTCCAACGATTCAATCCCCGATAATACTTGCGTATCTATTCCAGTTGCTTGTATTGCTTTAGCCAATTGCTCAGCACTATCCGTATCCAGCATGACTGCATAGCGTGGTTGAAAGCGTTGACATTGCGACAGCATCTTTTCAGTATTATTGTTAGCAGTCAGTGCAAAGGCTCGAAAGCGGTCAGGATGGCGTGCGATGACATCCAGCGTGTTCTCCCCGATACTGCCGGTGGAACCGAGTATAGTTATTTGGCGAATAGTTTTCATAACGAAGGTGAATAAAAAATGAGTAACGCCAGGATGGCAAGTGGCAGTGCAGAAGTCAGCGCATCAATTCGATCGAGTATTCCACCATGGCCTGGTAAAATATTGCCGCTATCCTTAACACCCGCATGACGCTTAAGCAGTGATTCGTACAAATCTCCGATAATACCCAGGATGGTCATAACGATCAGCAAGGGTATCAATTTCGTTGCTAAAGACTCTTCAGTAAACCACCGATCCCAGGCTAGGCCATATAGAAATACAGCAATTAAAGCACCAGCGGCTCCTTCCCAGGTTTTATTCGGACTAATCGTGGGCGCAAGTTTATGCTTGCCTAGCGATCGTCCGCTAAAATACGCTGCAGTGTCTGAAATCCAGATGGTTGCCATAAAGCCCAGCAAGAGCAACGGGCTAATCGCGCGTAACTGATAGAGCGCCAGACAGGTGGGTAATAATACGATCCAGCCAGTCAACATCCAAATAAAGGGTTTTTGAATGGTATAAGACTGCTTTAGATAGAGTGGTGCCCCGACTATCCAGAAAACGACGGATAAGACATAAAGTCCTATCAGATTTGCTGAATAAACATTGTCTTGTACAGATTCACGTAAAAGAAACAATAATTCACCACCCACTAATACTGTGAGCAGTAGAAAAACAATGGTATTTCTAATCGAAAGTCGCGCCAATTTACTCCACTCGTATGCTCCGACAACTGTCAGCACGAGTAGAAAAGCTGCCCAGAAGATGTCTTGCATGTAAAACAGGGCGGCTAGAAATAAAGGCAGGATAACGATTGCAGTGAGAATGCGGGCTTTAAGCATGTCAACTGTCTTCTTATCCTTCAGCGGATATCGCCATCTGAAGCTGTTCGCTGGTACGGCCAAATCGCCGTTCCCGCTGCTGATAAGATTGAATGGCTAACTCAAGTTCATGCTCATCAAAATCAGGCCATAGCGTATTTGTAAAATACAATTCCGTATAAGCGAGTTGCCATAGCAGAAAATTGCTGATGCGGCATTCTCCGCCTGTCCGGATAAACAAATCCGGTTCAGGCGCATAGCTTAGGGAAAGATATTGGGCTAGATTTTCTTCTTCGAAGTTAAGCGGTAGTTCGGTGGAGTGGGCCATCATCTTACGCATGGCCTGCATAATATCCCAGCGGCCTCCGTAATTGGCTGCAATGGTAAACGTCAGTCGAGTATTTTGCGCAGTTAATTGCTCGCCATTCTGAATAAATTCTCTTATTTTGGATTCAAATCTGGACAAATCACCAATCACTTTGAAGCGGATACCATTTTCGTGCAGCTTGGTGATTTCTTGTTCCAATGCCCCTGTAAAAAGCTGCATTAAAAAAGAAATTTCTTCTGCGGGCCGACGCCAATTTTCACTACTGAAAGCAAATAAGGTGAGATAGGCAACTTCGCGCTCGATACAGGCTTTTATAACCCCACGGACTGTTTCAACACCTTGTTGATGACCAGCCATGCGGGGCATGAAGCGATTTCGAGCCCATCGGCCATTCCCATCCATGATAATGGCGATATGTTTGGGTATTGAACCTGTTTCAGGTATTTCTCGTGTTGAACTTGGGCCTTGAGGCATATCAAACAGCCATCAGTTCTGCTTCTTTAACTTGTAAGACCTTATCGATCTCAATGATATAACGATCAGTCAGTTTCTGAATCTCATCTTGACCCCGACGCTCGTCGTCTTCAGATATTTCTTTGGATTTTAATAATTCTTTCAGATGGGCATTGGCATCACGGCGAATATTGCGCATTGCGACACGTACAGCCTCCGCTTCATGTCTTACGATCTTAATGAGATCACGGCGCCGTTCTTCAGTGAGTGCTGGCATAGGCACGCGAATGGTTTCACCGACTGGCATTGGATTTAAACCTAGATCAGATTCACGAATTGCTTTTTCGATCGCGCTAGCCATTTTTTTCTCCCAGGGAATAACACCAATAGTTCGTGCATCGATCAGGTTGATGTTAGCTACTTGGTTAATGGGCGTTGGTGTACCATAATAATCCACAGTTATATGATCCAAAAAACCAGTATGTGCTCGTCCACTTCTGATTTTACTTAAATCTAATTTCAATGCTTCAAGGCTTTTCTGCATTTTTTGTTCAGCAGATTTTTTTACATCACCAATCATCATATTTATCCCTGTTGTATCTTATTGCAAGAGATTCTCACCATACGAATCAGATTGTTACTAAAGTCCCCTCATCTTCTCCATTTATTATACGTTTAAGAGCCCCAGCCTTGAAAATACTAAATACATTCAGTGGCAGTTTCTGGTCACGACACAGTGTCAATGCTGTGGCATCCATTACCTGCAGATTTTGGGCAATTGCTTCATCAAAAGACAGCTTATGAAAGCGAGTTGCTTCCGGGTTAATTTTGGGATCACTGGTATAGATACCATCCACTTTGGTAGCTTTAAGCATAATATCGACGTTCATCTCCATGCCGCGTAAAGCCGCTGCCGTATCAGTAGTGAAAAAAGGATTGCCAGTGCCTGCTGCAAAAATGACAACTCTACCGTCTTTCAGATAGCGCATGGCTCGTCCGCGAATATAGGGCTCAACCACTTGTTCGATCCGCAAAGCGGATTGTATGCGTGGCACCAATCCGACCAGTTTCATCGCATCTTGCAATGCCAAAGCATTCATCACGGTAGCCAGCATGCCCATATAATCTGCGGTAACTCGCTCGAGCCCGTCATTAACTGATTTCATACCGCGAAAAATATTACCGCCGCCTACCACAATGGCGATTTCGACCCCCAATTTACTTATTTCCTCAATTTCAGCGACAATTCTCCCCATTACGGTATGGTTAATACCATATTTGTCTTCACCCATCAGGGCTTCACCTGATAGTTTTAGTAAAATACGTTTATAGGCAGGAGCTGAGGTCATTGGTGATCATTTTGAAGTACGAGATTGATTATTTTGCTTGTTCCATCTGTGCTTTTACTTCTTCAGCAAAATTCTCTGCTTTCTTTTCTATTCCTTCACCCACCACGAACATGGTAAAGCCATTAACTTTTGCAGATTTTTTTGCCAATAATTGTTCGACGGTTTGTTCCGGGTCCTTGACAAAAGGCTGACCTAATAAGGTTATTTCTGCAAGATATTTTGCAATACGTCCATCGACCATTTTCTCAATAATATTTGCTGGCTTACCGCTTTCCGCAGCCTGAGCTGTGAAAATCTGACGCTCGTGTTCCAATACATCTGCTGCTACCTGCTCTTTGGAGACGCATATCGGCTTGCTTGCGGCGATATGCATTGCGAGGTCCTTGCCTAGCGCTTCGTCTCCGCCCACATAATCCACCATTACACCAATTTTTGTTCCATGCAGATAGGAAGCCAGTTGGCCTTGTGTTGCATGGCGTCTACAACGGCGAATACTGATGTTTTCACCTAATTTCATGATCAATGTTTTACGTGTTGCCTCTACCGTTTCACCAGACGCTAGTGACGCATCGCTCAGTGCTGTAATGTCAGTCAGGTTCTTTATAGCTATGAGTTCAGCCAGACTCTTGGCAAAATTAATAAAATCCTCGTTTTTAGCAACAAAATCTGTTTCGCAATTGACTTCAACTAATGCACCGCTTCGACCATCTGCTGAAATATAAGCACCCACCACCCCTTCTGCTGCAATCCGACCAGCTGCCTTACTTGCTTTGGCGCCGCTTTTAATTCTCAGCAGGTCCTCAGCTGCCTTCAGGTCGCCGTCAGTCTCTGCTAAGGCTTTCTTGCATTCCATCATGCCAAGCCCAGTCATCTCGCGCAATTCCTTTACCATGTTTGCGGTAATTTCCGCCATATTTACTCCAGATACAAAATTAATTTATGAATGAGATATAGATATTCATCAGGGAAGAGCATACTTATCGCGTAAAATTAATTCTGATTAAAGATTAAAAGAAATTAATAAAACGATTAAAAGAAATTAATAAAACGAGAACCGCTGATTCTAAAAATAAATCCAGTAC
>CBFGXU010000086.1:0-11175 GCA_965652935.1 uncultured Nitrosomonas sp. | reverse complement strand
CCGGTTACATTGATATAAGTTCCGCCAATATTTTGCACCATATTGGTGATGGGTGAAACGGTGGTCACAATTTCTAGCTTCTTAAGCTTGCCTGAAGCAAAAACTACCGTCTGAAAAGAAAAGTTTATGAAAAATAATAAAAAAATTGCGATATGGTTAATGGGCATGCTCATCATATTTCCTAATTTTTCTACTCCAACAGGTATGGCGCAAGTCATAGACTGATTGCGTAATTCCCATCTATGGGTTTTTTAGAATGTATGAAAAAAATTAAATTTATCATACATTCTGAGTTAATATAAAGATTTTTTGCGGTTTTATAAAAATAAAAATCTGTAATTGATGGGAGAATATGCGTGAACGGAGCAATAAAATTTGCTACAGCACTATTTCGAGCGAGAATTTTCTGCAGTGTTCTTTCTGCTATGTGGGTACCTTTGTTAGCCAGTGCAGCGGGAATACCAGCGCTTAGAGAAGTAACGGTACGAGCCAATGCGAAAGAGTTAATAGGCAGTGCAAATTCTGCTAATGAAGGCACTGTTCTGAAGCAGCAAATCGATCTGCGCACGGTCTATCGACCAGGAGAATTGCTGGAAAGCGTACCGGGCCTAATTGTTACCCAGCATAGCGGTGAAGGGAAAGCAAACCAGTATTTTCTGCGCGGCTTTAATCTCGATCATGGCACCGATTTGCGCATTACCGTCGATGGCATGCTGGTCAATCAGCGCTCACATGGCCATGGACAGGGCTGGGCCGATACCAATTTCCTCATTCCGGAGTTAATGAGCAATCTGCAGTATCTGAAAGGGCCTTATTATGCCAGTCAAGGCGATTTTTCCTCAGCCGGCGCGGTCAGTATGAATTATTTAGACAAATTGCCAAAAGGCATCGCCACCTGGGGTATAGGACAGCAGGGATTCATGCGCGGATTGGTAGCCAAATCGCACGAAGTGGGGGGTGGGAATTTTTTATATGCCCTTGAACTGCTGACAAAAGATGGTCCATGGGTCAAGCATGAAAATTTCAAAAAATTTAATGCGGTATTGCGTTATAGCCAGGACACCGGGCCGACAAAATTTAATATCACGGCAATGGGCTACGGTGGAAGCTGGAACTCAACCGATCAGATTCCGCAAAGGGCGGTAGCAAGTGGCTTAATTCCCAGATTGGGTGCCATTGATCCCAGCGATGGTGCCGAGGCGCACCGCTTTAGCCTTTCAAGCGCGTTACAGCATGCGAGCCGTTATGGCGTTACGCATTTTAATTTGTATACCCTGCATAGCAATCTGGCATTATTTTCGAATTTTACCTATTTCCTTGATGATCCCGTGAATGGCGATCAGTTTTCCCAGATCGACAAGCGCTTTCAGTCCGCGATGAATTTAAGCCACATGTGGGTTAACAAGATTGGCGGATTAGAAGTAGAAAATACGGTGGGTGTTCAGTTCCAAAATGATGTCATAGACAATGGACTGTTGAGTACAAAAGAGCGTCAAACTTTATCGACTACGCGCAAAGATCATATTAATCAGAATAGTGTCGGTACCTTTTATCAAAATAGCATACAGTGGCTGGAAAAATTCCGCAGTGTGGTGGGCGTACGTTCGGATTATTACTGGTTTGATGTCCGCAGTGACCAGAGTGTTAACTCGGGTAATCGCTACGACAGTATGACCAATCCCAAGTTGAGCTTGATTTTTGGACCTTGGGCGCAAACTGAATTCTATGTTAACTACGGCAGCGGGTTTCATAGCAATGATGCGCGCGGCACCACTTCTACCGTGGATCCAAAATCAGGAGAACCCATTAACAGAGTCAATCCGCTGGTGCGTTCAACGGGCTATGAAGTTGGGCTTCGCACCGCCATCATTCCAGGTTTGCAAGCTTCTTTTGCCGCATTTCGTCTGGATTTGGATTCAGAATTGTTATTCGTTGGCGATGCCGGCACGACTGAAGCCAGCCGTCCAAGTAAACGGGAGGGGTTTGAAGCTGCGCTGTTTTATATGCCAACAGATTGGTTAACAATCGATGTTGATTATGCATTGGCACGTGCACGTTTTAGCGACGTCGACCCAAGTGGTAACCATATACCTGGAGCGATTCAAGGCGTAGGGAAGTTAGCGGTATCTGTCGACAACATTGGTCCGTTGTTTGGTAGTATGCAGCTTCGCTATTTTGGCAAGCGTTCACTCATTGAAGATAATAGCGTGCAGTCAAATCATACGATTACGCTGAATGGCCAGATCGGTTATAAGATCGGCAACAATGTGCGTGTGATACTGCAAGGATTTAATCTACTCAACACACATGCTCACGCGATTGATTACTACTATACTTCCAGGCTTCCTGGTGAGCCTGCTGCTGGGGTAGCTGATTTGCATTTTCATCCGATTGAAAGCCGCTCATTTCGCGTCAATTTAGTGGCTAATTATTAAGTCAGTCAATGAATTAACAATTTCTGTTCATTGATGGATAAAATCGGGTTTATTAGTGGTAAATTTTGTAAGCAAACTCGGGGGAAATAATTAATGGAACGTTTTACTGTTTCGATGGATGATCAGCTTTTTGAGCAATTCGACAAGATAGCGCATGCACGTGGTTATGTTAACCGCTCAGAGGCAATCCGTGATCTTATCCGCGACTATCTTGAGACTGCCCGGTTGCAGAAGGATAATAAAGGTTATTGCATTGCTACACTCAGTTATATTTATAACCACCATGAAAGGGACCTGGCGAGCCATGTGACATCAGTGCAACATCAACATCATGATTTGACGCTGTCGAGCATGCATGTCCACATGGATCATGATAATTGTCTTGAAGTCGTCATTCTGCGAGGAATCGTTCAGGACGTCAGGCGCTTTGCCAATCAGGTGATTGCTACGAATGGGGTGCGACACGGCAAGCTGCATATCGTGCCGATCGAGCTTTCACAAGAACTGCATTCGCATTCTGCTGCTCCACATACACATAGCAGCCCGCTCACTTAACTACCGATTTTATCGGTTGGCCCCCAGTATTTGGATTTGCTGGCAGCGAACAAAAACATCCACATGACCAGAACAAACGGAAAGGTCAGTGTGGGTAAGCCTATGGGTGTCAGGAAGTTAGCTAAGCCAGCCTGGCAAATGATAGTCAGAATTCCGGCTAACAGGGCGAGTATCGCACTGCCGGTGGTGGGTTTGAGAAAAACCCAGCCGACTGCCATCATGGTCAGGACCGGATTGAATGCATATAATCCCATTTCAATCAGCTTCTGATCTGCACCGAGCAGGATCGGTATGACAACACCGATCATTGCACCGGATAGTGCCATGAAAGCACCGCGCAAAGAGGTGATTGCAATACCGATCAGAAATAGAATGCCGACAATGACGCTATCTGCAAACATTACTTCGCCGATACCTTTGGTGATTGCCGTGTACCAGGTAGTAACTGTATCTTGCGTAAAGGTGGTAAACCATACCTCCGTTGCAGCGGCAGCAGATGTGACTATCTCAGAGGGGATGCCTGGCATCGGTAACACGACACTGCGGGAAAACTCATCGAAGGCATAAACCGCGGCCATAAACATCCAGCACGTTAAAACAAAGGGAGAAGTGGAAGCAGGTATGTTATAGGGTTGCAGGATCCTCATCAAAGCGGCTAATACGATGGTTGATAATATCGAAGCAAGTACCACGTATAGCCAGAGCTGTGGCGTGTTTTCGAGGAACAGAAACAAGCACGGACCGACCAGTGTGCCATTGAATCCATATAGTCCGGCATCGATATCATCCTCAGACAATCCCAGCAAATAAGCTGCAGCGGTACTGCTGATGACCCCCACAGTGGCAGCAAGCCCTGCAGTAATTCCGCCAACATATAAAGCAATCAAAAAAATAAAACCTGTTACTGCATTGCAACAGAAAAATACTTGACCGACGCCCCGTAAAATGACGCGCAGTGGTTTGGGTAACGCTTTGTCAATTGATAAAGACCAATCCATCGTAATCCGCTCCTAAAGTTTTGGAAAAACATAGCTGTAATGATTGAGCGAGACACTGCTTAATCATTCAAGTCAGAAATATTCATCAGCCTGCAGCAGGAAAGCATCAGTCCGCTTGCTGTTTTACTTCTTCCAGTAATCCCTGTTTCACAATGAAATCTACGATTTGATCAACACCCTCACCGGTATGTAGGTTTGTAAATACAAAGGGTCGATCTCCGCGCATTCTTTTTGCATCGCGGGCCATTACTTCCAGACTTGCGCCGACGTAAGGGGCAAGATCGGTTTTATTGATAACAAGAAGTGCCGAGCGGGTAATGCCGGGACCGCCTTTGCGGGGTATTTTTTCACCGGCGGCAACATCGATCACATAAATGGTCAGATCGGACAGCTCGGGGCTAAAGGTAGAGGCGAGATTATCACCTCCCGATTCGACCAGGATGAGATCAAGATTGGGAAAATCCGCAGTCATGCGCGCGATGGCTTCGAGATTGATGGATGCGTCTTCCCTGATCGCTGTATGCGGACATCCGCCTGTTTCTACCCCCATCAAGCGTTCCGGTGGCAGAGCATTGGCGCGCAACAGGATCTCCATATCTTCTTTAGTATAGATATCATTGGTGATGACGGCCATTTCATAGCGATCACGCATTTTCTTACTCAATGCTTCACATAAAGCGGTTTTCCCCGATCCAACCGGACCGCCGATGCCAACGCGAAGTGGATTTGATTGTTTGTTCACGTTTTCCATTCCAAAAAATTACGATCGATAAATTCTACTGTACTGCGTTTCGTGTTGCATGGACAGCAACGATAGCCCGGGTGCCCAGTTGGATAATTCATTATCCTTGAGCTGTTGTGCGCGTTGCGCTGCGGTTTCAATCATGGTATGCAGGGAAAGCAAAAGACGCTGTCCAGTAACCTGGCCAAGAGGCACGGATTTCACACAAACTAGCGCTTGGTTTTCAACCAGAGAAAATAGCATACCTAGCAATGCAGCCTCATGCGGCACAGCAAGTGCTTCTGCGGCACAAGCAAAGGCAGTGGGTAAAGGGATTTCTGACTGATTTGCCAATATTGCCTGTAATGACTCATCCGCTATCTTTAAATCCACGATGAGCTTACCTAAGGAGTATCCCATCTGAATGGTTTCTGCACGAAATTCAGCGGTATCTCGTGCGGCAATAAAGCATTCAGTCCAATAATGGACCGTTGCCGCATCACGTGCAGCAAAAGCTTTCAGCAAGCGCCACACGATGGGCGCTTCAAAGTCTGCAACAATATTTAAAAACTCAGTAATCCACGCCCGTGCCGAGCGCTCATCATCGACTGTGCCCTTTTCAATAGCTGATTCCAGACCCTGTGAATAAGTATAAGCACCCACGGGTAGTGATGGACTGGACAGTTGCAACAAACGAAGTAATAAGACTGATTGCAAGATTATTCCTTGGATTGTGCATCGGAAGGCCGATGAATCTTTTGTCGAGCGGGTATGGGCGCAAGGGGACCATGTGCATGATAATGACCATCGCCATGATGATGTCCTCCGCCACCATAAGCGCCTGATTCGGGCTCGAATTGCGCACTTTCTTCTATGACAGTGGCACCTAAACCTTCCAGCATTTGCTTTAATACTGCATCCTGGTGAATGCGCAAAAAACCTTCGCCAACTTGTGTTTGCGTATGGCGATTGCCTAAATGAAAAGCACAGCGCAATAAATCATGGGGTGTGGGGCAGGTAATGCGATAAACAGGTTCATGGGCAGCGATGATTTGTACCACACGCCCATCATCGCTTTTGAGCAGATCGTTATTACGCAATACAGTGCCTCGTGCGGTAAAAATTGCAACTTCCTCACCCGAGGCAAGCGCCGTCCTTAGCCGGCTATTCTCACGCATTTCGTAAGGTAGAGCGAGTTGTGCAAAGACGGATTCTGCATGATCTATTTTGGTATTCAGCGTAAGCATGTTTTTTCAACTAATTAAGTATTGACACTATCACAGCATGTCAGGCTGTGATAGTAACTATTACAAGGAAAGTTTTTTAATTTAATGGCACGCCAGAGAAGCAAAAATCTTTCGTGACAGAATATTCCTAGAACAGGAAATAGC
The DNA here is from genome assembly GCA_965652935.1 of uncultured Nitrosomonas sp. Taxonomy (GTDB): domain Bacteria; phylum Pseudomonadota; class Gammaproteobacteria; order Burkholderiales; family Nitrosomonadaceae; genus Nitrosomonas. Next base: position 5,075 of record CBFGXU010000086.1, on the reverse strand, counting down.
GCTGCGCCATGGGCAGCACATCTTCTGCACCGCATGTCAGCAATTGTCCATCAGCACGCACTTCGTAGGTTTCCGGATCGACTTCCATCTTAGGCGTTGCGCTATTGTGAATCATATCTTTCTTGCGCAGATTCCGTGTATTTTTGACCGGAACAATATCTTTATCCAGTTTCAGTTGATCGACTAAACCGGCACCGAGCGCTGCTTGTGAAGCGAAAGTGAAACACGATGTTTTGATCCCTCCGCCATAGCCGCCAAACATATAACGGTAATGCACGGGTTGTGGCGTTGGTATCGAGGCATTGGGATCACCCATCAGCGCTGCAGTGATCATTCCACCTTTCAAGATCATAGATGGTTTTATGCCAAAAAAGGCGGGTCTCCATAATACCAGATCAGCATACTTGCCGACCTCGATGGAGCCGACTGCATGTGAAATGCCATGCGTAATGGCGGGATTGATGGTGTACTTGGCAATATAGCGCTTGACCCGGAAATTATCATTTCTGGAATTATCTTCCTGTAATGTACCGCGTTGTATCTTCATCTTGTGCGCAGTTTGCCACGTACGTAGAACAACTTCACCGATGCGACCCATTGCTTGGGAGTCGGAGGACATCATAGAAATAGCGCCCATATCATGCAGAATATCCTCAGCGGCAATCGTTTCTTTGCGAATGCGTGATTCGGCAAAAGCGAGATCTTCTGCAATATCAGCATCCAAATGATGACATACCATTAGCATATCCAGATGTTCATCCAATGTGTTGACGGTATAAGGGCGGGTTGGGTTGGTTGATGAGGGTAAAACATTGTCTTGGCCCACAACCGCAATAATATCCGGAGCATGACCCCCTCCTGCGCCTTCTGTATGGAAGGTATGAATAGTCCGGTCTTTCATTGCAGCGATGGTGTTTTCCAGATAACCGCCTTCATTGATGGTGTCCGTATGAATGGCAACCTGTACATCGTATTTATCTGCAATATTCAAGCAATTATCAATGGCTGCATAAGTTGTTCCCCAGTCTTCGTGCAATTTCATGCCACATGCTCCAGCCAGGATCTGTTCCTCCAGGGGTGTTGGCAGGCTGGTATTACCCTTACCGAAAAAGCCTGTATTCATTATTAATCCATCCGATGCTCTTAGCATCGAATGAATGTGCCAAGGTCCTGGCGTGCAGGTGGTTGCTGATGTGCCCGCTGCAGGGCCCGTACCACCGCCGAGCATGGTAGTGATGCCGTTCATCATCGCATCTTCAGCCTGTTGTGGTGAAATGAAGTGAATATGCGAATCGACGCCCCCGGCTGTGACAATCAAATTTTCACCCGCGATAATCTCAGTAGCAGCACCAATATTCATGGTAATGTCAGGCTGAATGTCCGGGTTCCCGGCTATGCCGATCCCTGCGATTTTGCCATTCTTGATGCCGATATCCGCTTTAACAATCCCCCAGTGATCAATAATGATTGCATTGGTGATGACGGTATCCATAACGTCTGCATGATTACGCTGGGACTGGCCCATGCCATCGCGAATCACTTTCCCACCGCCAAATTTCACTTCTTCCCCATACGTGGTGAAGTCCTTTTCAATTTCTATAAAAAGTTCTGTATCGGCTAGACGGACGCGATCGCCAGTCGTTGGACCCATTATTTCAGCATAGATGTGCCGGGAAATTTTTAAGCTCATTTTTTTACTCCTGTGAAATCAATGTGATACTAACTATTTCAGTTTACCCATCACTTTTTGATTGAATCCATAAACGATCCGGTCTCCCGCAAGCTCAACGAGTTCAACGGTTCTTTCTTGGCCCGGTTCAAAGCGAATAGCCATGCCGGCCATAATATTCAAGCGCATGCCATAGGCAGCTTCGCGATCAAATTTCATGGCAGAATTAACTTCGTAAAAGTGAAAATGAGAGCCAATCTGTATCGGGCGATCCCCTGCATTAGAAACGGTCAAGGTTTTGGTTTTTCTGCCAACATTCAGCTCGATTTCACCCGGTTCAGTAAATACTTCGCCTGGCACTAATGGTAATCTCATATAAATCTCCTGTAATTTTGATCAATTAGATAATCGGATGATGCACAGTAACCAGCTTGGTTCCGTCTGGAAAAGTTGCTTCAACTTGAATGTCCGGAATCATTTCGGGAACACCCTCCATAACATCAGCGCGAGTCAGTATTTTTTGACCAGCGGTCATCAGTTCTGCTACTGTGCGGCCATCTCTGGCTCCTTCCAGAACCGCACAACTGATCAGCGCAACAGCTTCTGGATAATTGAGCCGCAGGCCACGGGCCTTACGCCTTTCAGCAAGTAATCCGGCAGTAAATATCAGTAGCTTGTCTTTCTCTCTTGGCGTTAAGTCCATAGTTTTTCTCCTGGGTAAAATAATAATTTCAATTTTTATGAAGCTATTGCAGCATCTGATATTTTAGAAATTACCTTAAGTCAACGATAGTGTTAGTCAAGTATTCCACATACGTGGAACGATTGCAGCGCGCCCGAGAATCTCTGGGCGAAACAAACCCCAGACACGCAGCATGATATGCCGTGCCACTTCGCTTGAATCACCTAAATAGCGAGCCACGACAATCGACTTAAGCTGTGATATGCCGACCTGACCTCCTTCCTTAGTGATTTTCTTTGCTTCTTCGCGGGCCAGATCGATCAATGGCTGAGGTATTGTTTTTCCTGTCAGAATAAGTGTAGCGCACACTGTTTTACCGGATAGCGCTAATGGACCATTCATAGTGGAACTTTCCCCTTGCAGTCCAATTTGCTCCAACCAGAGCATCTTGTTATTTCTCTGGATGCTAGTACGTTGCTTGATTTGACCACTGTTGAATATTTCACCTGATGAAGTACGGCCAAAACATAATATTTCACAGCCGACATAGATTGCATCATCCTCCAGCGTAACCTGATGATCAATCTCTACATTGGCATGGTTATAAAAAATGGTTTCCTGCGGTACCCATTCGAGTGCACCGCCTTTATTGACATCGATTCTGATCTTTTGATGTGAAGTATGTCCATTGGCTTTGTACCATTTGGTGGCTCCTGGTGTCGTAATTTGCGCGTTTGCGGAAGCGCCGACTTGGGTTGAAATTTCTAACTGATCGCCACCAACGACTCCACCTGGTGGATGGATAATGACCACATGACAAACTTTTTGTCCCTCTGGGTAAAGCGGCTTTTGTACTAACAGAGGACCAAAATGATCTCGCTCGACAAGCCGGGTGGTTGCATCGATTGCAGCAAATTTAAGTGATAGCTTTGCTTGCAGTGGTTTGTACGCTGGATCAATCGATATTTCAGGCACTTGTTGGCTGGATTGTTTAGGATAGGTCAGGATAGTGGAATTCCGTTGCTGAACGGTTAATTCATTTTTTGGTGCAGATAAAGACATTTTCATAATAGCTTATCTGGAGTAATGATCTCTGGGGTATTAAATCTGCAACTGGAAAGAAATTTTGAATACATCGAGTGCTGGACCTCCTATTCCAACTCCAGGTGCATAATTCAGTCCTTTCAACAAAAGATCGCCATGTTGATAATAGGCTGAGATACGCGCATTAAAGCCGTCGATAATGTAATTTACACCCGCTTCAATTTCTTCTCTATTACTGCTGCGGTTAGGTTGGACGCTGGTAAATCTTCCGTAAGGCTGGAAATGTCCGATACCAATTTTGGTCGGAAACATATAAAGACCTGTCACGGTCCATGATTTGCCGTCAAACATACAAAAGCAATCTCTATCGTTAAACGCAGCCGTTGAGTAATTCGCGTAGAACTGCTTATATTCAGCGTTTAGAGTAGTTACGCCCATATTTCGAGGTAATACTTTTTCAAATAGTAAGTCACCTGTAAAACCGAGAAAATCACTCCGATGGGCTAATGATCCAGCGCCATTTTTTTGATAAGACATGCCGAACGCCAGCGCTAAAATATCTCCCGCTTTACCGTAATACGTGCTAGAAGTGTAATAGCCCGGATTTTTTTCTGGATTTAGAAAATTATAGGTAACACGCGCAGCTGTCAGTATAGTGCCGTTTGGGTTGGGTCCCGTGGTGGGCGATGATTCCAAACCGCGAAAGACTCCCATGGCATAACCCAGCGTTCCGCGAACGAAGCCTGGTTCTGCATTGCCCCAGAAGGTTACCCCATCGTCACGACCATAACGACCGGCGCCTCCATTGCCAAAATGGGTACTGAAATCCTGGGAAAAGAACGGGGTTTTGAAAGCATCGTGGGTGGCTTGGAAAAAAGGACCGCTTAATTCCCCCCGTTCGGTAGGCGCTAACATGCGGCCGCCCCAGATATTGAAATAACGGTTGTATTCGAATTTGGCAATCGCATCTAAGATGTTATAAGACATCCTGGGATTATCGCCTGAGCTTGTATTATTACAGAAAAAACATTCGGTATTGACTTCAAATTTAAGATATTGATTAAATTGTCCATTCAGATAAAGACGCGCATTATCGTTACTGTAATTACCGCTGTTTAAATTTCCATTCAGGTTCTCTGTCCATAATCCCGTACCCCGATAGCCGGCTCCCAAGCTGATCCACCGGGTCTCATTCGTTTGTACTTTGAGTCTGTCCGAAATCGGTTTAAGGGATATATCCCACGCATAAGCATTAAGCGCAGTTAGGGTAAAAGTACTTATCAGTACGATAATCAGGAAAGATTTCATAGAAGCGCGGATGCTTATTTCGCCTTGTTGCATGAGGCCATCTAGCCTTTATTATGAATTGATCAAATTAAAAAATGTTAAAACTGAGCGTATTCTAAGGTGAAATTTTTGAATTAATATCTTTGTAACATTTTTTTTTATTTTTGTATGAAAATGACAGCATTTTTTGATTAATTTTTGATTTCGTAATGTGCCTTAAGCAAGATAATAATTTCTAATCTTATCTATGAATTGTTAATCCTTTTTTATTTGTTGAATCAAAAATTGTCTGTTTAAATATGAAAAGGGTAAACTTCGGATAAATTTCTGCTTACTTCTTAACCGTAAACAGAAATTTAATAATTTTTAATACCCAATAAGGAGTTTTCCTGA
>CBFGXU010000085.1:0-11211 GCA_965652935.1 uncultured Nitrosomonas sp. | reverse complement strand
AAGCCTGTGAATCAGCGCAAGATTACGTTTCGCGGGAAATTTTTAAACATATTCTAGAAGATACCGAAGAACATATTGACTGGCTGGAAACTCAGCTTGATGTCATGAAAAAAATCGGTATACAAAACTGGTTACAAAGCCAGACATAGGGTTTTCCATTGCCGCTGGAGTTATCCTCCTTCTTCAGCGGCACATTTAGCCAGCCAACCTGCTCCTCTCAGGCCAGCCAGCCGACTTTTTTAAGCTGATGATTTGTAGGAGATTTGATTATGAAGATTTTGAAGAAACTGACATTAGCCAATATGGCTTCATCAGGTACTATTTCTTGTCATCATTCCTCTGACCTTGCATACATGGATATTTTTTTATCCTTTTGCCTGCGCAATTTAAGAAAGTTAATTAATCGAATCAATAAACACCTACTCATCCGTAAAAAATCTGATTCATTGAAATGGAAATTTAGTCATTCTCGTCATAGAGTTCTGAATGTGTCGTCAGTTCCGCTCAAGAATTCTCGTGTTAATGACTGGGCACCACTGGTCAAAGCCAGCTCTTTCAAGAATCATAACCCTGATCTAGTCAGTGAGAGTTACAGCCCTCATTTGACGGGGCGAACAGTGCTATGTGTTGGCGGTCGCGTAAAACTTTATCCGGAATATCATCAATTGATTGAAAGCTCTGGCGGTAAGTTAATGACATTCCATGGCGATCCAAATGATCATTTTCATCATTTGCCCCAGCTCTTGGAAGAAGCTGACATGGTGATTTGCCCGATTGATTGTGTTAATCACGAAGCTTTCTTTATCGTCAAATATTACTGCAAGTATTCGGGCAAACCTTGTGTATTACTCGATCGTTCAGAGACAAATACTTTCCGCAAGGGAATTAGTAAGCTAGCCATCTCGAAAAATAAATAAGGTCTTTTATTAAAAACTTAAGATTGCGCCGTTTAATTTTTATTGTGCTTGATTTAGAAAGGAAGAAATATGATCTTTCAGTATATGAGGAAAATTCCTGTAATGACGCTTTTTCTTCTAAGTGTCCTGTCTTCATTACCAATACACGCGGCCGTAAGAGAATATTGGATAGCCGCAGAAAAAACATCTTGGAACTACGCACCTTCTGGGAAGAATTTAATTAATCCGGACGATGGATTGGGTGTTTGGGGACAGTCTCTAACATATACCAAGTATCGCTATATAGGTTATACAGATAGCAATTACTCCACGACACTGCCGCAACCTGAATGGATGGGAATTCTGGGTCCACAATTGCGTGCCGCAGTAGGAGATATATTAAAAGTCCATTTCCTGAATAAGACAGATCGACCACTTTCCATTCATCCGCATGGCGTTATGTACGATAAAGATAGTGAAGGTGCGGATGGGGGTAAAGGTGCCAGCATTCTGCCTGGAAAAAGCTACACCTATACCTGGATAGTAGATGAAGACGCCGGGCCTGGACCAAACGATCCATCATCCATTGTCTGGCTCTATCACTCTCATGTCATGTCAGAAGATGAAACAAATCTCGGTTTGATCGGTACGATTGTGGTTACTCGTCAAGGTAAGGCACGCTCCCCCTCCAACCCCATGCCGCAGGATATTGACCAGGAATTTACCGCTTTATATATGATCTTTAATGAAGATAACGGTGAAGAAAGCGGATTGAAGCACACGATCAATGGCCGAATCTTTGGCAATCTCTCTGGTTATGAAACCCGTATTGGAGAACGTGTCCGCTGGCATCTTGTCGCATTGGGTAATGAAACGGATAATCATACCATTCATTGGCATGGGCAAACTGTGCTCGACCATGGCCGTCGTACTGATGTCGTTGAAGTATTGCCTGCTAGCATGACTTCGGTTGATATGATTCCCCGTTCAGTGGGAGATTGGTTATTTCACTGTCATGTCGATGATCACATGATCGCAGGAATGTCTACTCGATGGCAAGTTGTTGCTAATAAAAAGAAATAAATAAACTACTTTCTAATTCCTGTTAGGAGTTTATAGAAAAATTATGAGATGCAACAGAAATAAAGACTTTGTTTTAATTTGGAGTTATTATTCTTTGTTATCAATTTATCAGTCCTTTATGGGAGAAACTGTATGTCGAAAAAATCAATTAAACCTGTTTCACTTACACTAGGTACTGCTTTAGTTACCCTGGCTGCCACCAACTTATCGGCAGCAGATACCAATACCAATCCTTTTGTCATGAATGAATTATCCGGGGGCTATATGCAGCTTGCTGATGCAAGTAGCACAACCAAATCCGAAAAAGATAATAATAAATATGGGGACAAAAAAACGGAGAAAGAGGGTAAGTGTGGTGAAGGAAAATGCGGCGGTGCGATGAAAAAGAGTATGGAAGATAAAAGCGGTGAAAAAAAATCTCAAAAAGAAGGCGGTAGCGGCACTAAGCAGTAGGTTATCCAGCATTTAGCCATGCGCAGCCAGCGTTATCCTGTTCATGGCGCAGGTCTTGGTTTGCGGAGGACGCTCGTGCGTTCATTTCCGGATCAGCCCGCCGATGCGGTAAATTTCTGGGAGGTGGCGCCAGAAAACTGGCTTGGCGTGGGTGGCTATTATGGCAAAAAATTTCGTGAACTCACTGAGAAGCTTCCTTTTCTATGTCACGGCTTATCCCTTTCTATCGGTGGGCCAGCACCCCTAGATGAGGCTTTCCTGCAACGACTGAAACGCTTCCTGCACGAGCATCATATCCGTTGTTATAGTGAGCATTTGAGTTACTGTAGTGATGATGGTTATCTTTATGATCTGATGCCTATCCCTTTTACTGAAGAAGCAGTTCATTACGTTGCTCAGCGTATTAGGCAGGTGCAAGATGTTCTTGAGCAACGCATTGCGATGGAAAATGTCTCTTACTATGCGGCGCCAGGCAAGAAGCTGGAGGAAATCGATTTTCTCAATGCCGTATTACAGGAAGCAGACTGCGATTTATTGCTGGATGTCAACAATATCTATGTCAACAGCATCAATCATCATTATGATGCTGAAGCTTTTCTCAAGCAACTACCCACAGAACGTATTCGTTATATTCATATCGCTGGACATTTCCAGGCGGCAGACGATCTGATTGTGGATACCCATGGTGCAAATGTTATTGATCCTGTGTGGCAATTGCTAGATAAGACTTATCAACAATTTGGTGTGATACCAACTTTACTGGAGCGTGATTTTAACATTCCACCGCTGCCAGAACTACTGGAAGAGGTCAATATCATCCATTCATTACAATCTAAGTGGCAGGACCGAAACAGTGATTACCAAGGATACGTCCAATCGTCCTGATTTTATGCAGCAGCAGTATGCTTTTGCAGCACATATCCGTGATCCGGATAAAAACCCGCTACCTGAAGACGTAGAAGAACGGCGCATGAATATTTACCGCGAACTGTTTTATAACAATATAGAAGATTTTATCGCCAATACCTATCCAGTGTTACGTCAAATCACATCGGATGCGCGCTGGCATGGCATGGTCAGGGATTATTTCGCCAATCACCGATCGCATACCCCGCTGTTTACGGAGATGCCGCGCGAATTTTTGAAATACCTGGAACATGAACGCAATCCGCACCCGGATGATCCGCCTTTCATGTTGGAACTCGCTCATTATGAGTGGATTGAATGGGCACTTTCACTACAGGATGAGGATATTGATGAAACAAAAACTAATTCAGAAGGCAATCTGTGGGATGGAATCCCTGTGATATCTTCTTTAGCCTGGTCACTCTGCTATCGCTTCCCGGTTCACAAAATAAGCCCGGTTTTTCAACCTAAGGAAGCCAGTGGAACTCAGACTCATCTGATAGTTTATCGCGATGACAATTTTGGCGTACATTTCATGGAAATCAATTCGGTAACAGCCAGGCTGATACAACTAATCTCAGGCAATACCTGCAAAACCGGCCGAGCGGTGCTGCTACAAATTGCTGAAGAACTCAACCATCCTGAACCCAATATCGTTATCCAGGGCGGTATGAACATATTAAATAGCTTGAGAAAACGAAAAATAATTCTAGGCACTTGTCTCTAACCGCACACTGAATTCGGTGGATATTATTCCGGCTTGTTTTCTACAGCCCTAGAAATCCTCCTGATTGATGGCTCCATAATTGCGCATAGAGTTGATTATTGGCAATAAGTTTGGCATGGCTACCTTGTTCAACAATTTGGCCCTTGTCAAATACGATGAGGCGATCCATGGCTGCAATCGTCGATAGGCGATGCGCAATGGCTATTACTGTTTTACCCTCCATCAGCTGATACAAGCTTTGTTGGATGCTCGCTTCTACTTCTGAATCCAGCGCGGATGTCGCTTCATCCAGTACCAGAATAGGCGCATTTTTCAATAGTACACGGGCAATGGCAATGCGTTGTCGTTGCCCGCCAGAGAGCGTGATACCTCGCTCGCCCACATGAGCATCATAGCCTGTTCGGCCCTTGATATCTCTGAGTTTCTGAATAAACTCATGCGCTTGCGCTTGCTTGGCAACGGCAATCATTTGCTCATGGGTGGCATCCGGTTTGCCAAACAGAATGTTGTCACGGACAGAGCGATGTAATAGGGAGGTGTCTTGTGTCACCATAGCAATACTGGCTCGCAGGCTATCCTGGGTTATTTCCCGAATATCTTGCCCGTCGATGGTAATACTCCCGTGTTGAACATCGTAAAAACGCAATAATAAGTTCACGAATGTTGATTTACCCGCGCCTGAACGGCCGACAATTCCAACTTTTTCACCCGCTGCAATATGCAAATTGAGATCGTCAAAAATACGCAATGATTTCTGGTGATCCGAATGATAAGAAAAACATACATGTTTGAAATGAATTTCACCACCCTGATGAATCTGCAGTTCTTTTGCGTTGGGCGCATCAGTGACATGCTGCGGTTTGGATAAGGTATTGATACCGTCCTGTACCGTACCGATGTTTTCAAACAGCGCATTGACCTCCCACATGACCCAATGCGACATACCGGTTAGTCGGATGGCCAGGCTCATGACAATCGCAATGGCTCCAGGGCCGATGGCGCCTTGCAACCATAAATAAATCCCCATTGCCCCTGTGACGAATACCAGCAGCATGTTGATAATCCACACACAAAAATTGAGCAAAGTCGACAAGCGCATTTGGGGATGTACTGTGGACATAAATTCTTCCATACCCGCCTTGGCGTAAGCTGATTCTCGCTGGCTCTCGGAAAAGAGCTTAAGTGTGAGGATATTGGTGTAGCTATCGACAATACGTCCAGTCATCAAAGAGCGGGCGTCGGCCTGCAAGGTGGAAATGCGTTTTAATTGCGGAACAAAATGAGACAGAATACCACTATACAAAAATAGCCAAATCAATAATGGCAGACACAAGCGTGGATCTGCATTAATGACTAGTATTAAAGTAGTAGTGAGATAAACGGTTACAAAAAGAATGACATCCAGTAACTTCATCACCGTTTCTCGCACCGAGATTGCGGTTTGCATCACTTTAGTAGCAATACGGCCGCTGAATTCATGCTGAAAAAAAGTGTAGCTTTGGTTGAGCAAGTAGCGATGTGATAACCAACGAACACGCATCGGGAAATTACCCATGAGTGTCTGATGAATGACTAATGAATGCAGCAGCACCAAAACCGGAATCAGTATCAGAATGAATACTGACATGATCAGTAAAGTCGACCATTCATCTTCTAAAAAATGCGTAGTCTCTTTTTCTGCCAGCCAATCGACTATTTGCCCAAGTACACCATATAACATCGCTTCACTGATGGCCAGGCAGGTAGTTAATAATGCCAGTAATACCAGGTAAATCTCAATTCCACGGACATAATGTCGGCAAAACTGATACAGTCCCTTGGGCGGCTCGATGGGGTGTTCCGGCGGATAAGGATCTATCAAGCGCTCAAAGAAGCCGAACATGACTGTTTAACTGCTGCTGAGTTGTTCAAATATTCTGAATCCGGCCACATAAGTGCCAAGAGCGGCTCCCAATGTGGAGAGTATAAAGATCAGCAAAATTCGCGTCACTTGATTATTCCACCAACCTTTCAAGGTGGTTGTGTCGGTTCTGAGTTGGTTAAAATCACTGACCTTGGGTTTACGTAAATAAGCCTCAACTGCGGCAACAACCATACCCGCACCAATTGCCGGATGTAAGGTAGTGATGGGGGCTGCCAGAAAAGCACTCAGAATAGAAAGTGGATGAGCAAAAGCAATTGCTGTTCCCAAAGCAGAAAGTCCACCGGTGATGAGTATCCAGTCCATCACCATACTGATACCTATTTCAGAACTGCGCATAAAGCCGATCGCGAAACCTGCCAAAATGAAAACAACAATTATCCACGGGATAAACTTGAGCCATTTGGAGGGTGCTGGGATAGCATCCAGTTGTGCAATTTTCTCTTCCGGGTTAGCAATACTTTGTGTTTTAAGTTGTTGCGTTATACCATTCAAGTGCCCGGCACCAATCACAACCAGCATATGCTGGTAATTATTTTCTTTGCATTCCTTGATGATCCGGGCTGACATATATTCATCACGCTCGCTGATGAGTGGTCGGAATAAGTCTTTCTCATCTTCAGCAAATTGTGAAAAAGAACTTTCCAGCACATCGCCTTCTTTTAATTTTTCAATCTCAGCCGCGCTGATTTTTTCTTTACTGATCACGCTTTCGATCAATCCGGCAAATAAAATAAAACGCTTCCACCAGGGTACATTATGATAAATTCGTTTGAGGGTTGTACCAATCTCGCGGTCTATCAGCAAAACAGGTAATTTTGCTGCCTGAGCTTCTTTGATGGCAACCCGCATTTCGGCACCTGGCTCAATACCGGATTGCTCTGCCATGCGTTGCTGGAAAGCACCTAGTGCAAGACTCGCAGCCACCATACTGGCTTGGCCGCTCTTGATCACCTGGAACAAATCCATTTTGGCCATTGCATCAGGATTAACGATTGCTCTATGACGGCTCGGACATAATTCAACAGCAACAGCATCATACCTTCCAGTAGCAATCAACTCATGGACCTTATCTGCACTGGCTTTTGAAACATGAGCAGTTCCCAGCAATGTAATACTGCAGTTATTCACTCTAACAATTTTGAGAGGCTCAGTTTGCACATCGCTTTCTCCCGAGAATCCAATGCTGCATTCTTCTAATTTATTCATCTGCTTGTATTTTAAAAATCTTAGAAAATTAAAGTGAATGTGTACACAGTAACTTAAGTATCGCAAAGTCAAGATTATCATGCCGATGACTAAAACAAAATTCAATTTCCTGGCTATTCCTTGCATTAATATATCTGATACAGATGTGCTGTTAAATTGTACTCACCATGTGCCCATAAAAAAAAGAAGCGCTTCTTCCTATAGTTTCCGGAATAGAACAACTTAAAATAGGCATGTGGCTAATAATCACTCACGAGCCTACTTGACCTCTATCATGAGCCACAGAGTAAAATTACGAGTGGTTTTTTTACATTTATTAGGCTCTAAAGCAATACAAATGTACTACCCAAAGGTGTAGTTATGTACCAATAAAACAGGAAGAGTTTCCTATAGCTCTTAAAATAGAACAACTTAAAATAGGCATGTGGCTAATAATCACTGGCTACCGTTTAATTTGTGCGCTATTTATGCACGTGTTTGTGATTAATCTAGTTTTTGTAAACTCACTTTGGAGATTCTAAAATGAAAAACAGTTTTAAACTAAAATTAGTAGCTGCTGCTGTTCTGATGGCAAGTGGTGTTGCTCATGCAGGTATTGCTAATGTATCCGGCGATGGTTCAGTAGCAAATCCCTATCTAATGGGTGTAATAGGCACATCACCTTCTGTGCTTGCTGTAACTGTCACAGGTAGCCCAACTTCATTCTTTGAAGAATTTGCAAATTTCTCTATCCCAATACTATCAACTACATCTGGTTCTGCTAATACCTACTCATTAAATTTATTTGGCAAAAATGTCTCTGAAATCACTGGGCTAACCGTTGAAGTATGGAATGATACCCACCCGAACGGAAGTACCCTGTTCGCAACCTTTGCAGGTAATAATGCAACCAATCTTATTGGTGATCTAGCTGCTGGTCAATATCATCTCGATATCAGCGGTAGCTTGGGAAGTTCCGCTTATATCGGACAATATTCAGTTGCACTGCAAGCTTTACCTGTGCCAGAACCAGAAACATATGCCATGCTACTGGCTGGCTTAGGCTTAGTAGCCTTTTCGGCACGTCGTCGCAAGATAGCTTAACTTGACATCTACCATGAGCCACAGAGCAAAATTACTCTGTGGCTTTTTTACTTCTTACATTTAATAAATAAAATGTTCGGGGAAATGCAAAACCTCCTCGGGGAAAAAATGGATCGTTATGCCCATATTCTACGATTGTCGAAGCTACATGCAACTTCCGCAGTTAAAATTTCAGTTTGTGTTTTAATTAAAAATATTACGACCAGGTTGATTCCAATTAAATTAAATTTCTTTCGTTGCTGATTTATAAAATTAAGCGATTGCGCTCTTCCTTCTTATCTCACATAATTTATTTAAGATTTAGGTATCCAATGATTTGATTATCTAGCATCTGAAAGCTTTCCTAAGAGTAATATTGACTGTTCCGTTCCGCAAGTAAAGTTGAAAAACATAAATAACGATAAAAGATACAATTAGGACTAGAACAAAATTACCTGCGAGTCATTCGCTACTGAAGAAATTCGGAAGGAACGAGATCATGAAAATATTTATTACACTTATATTTCTTATTGTTACCACACTATCGGGTTGTACTGCATCTTCAGGAAATCACCATGCGCCTTATATTTCCCCTGTGCAATTTCAAGCTTATAACTGTGATGAGTTATTGGCAGAAATCGAGCGAATTCAGACTAGAGTCAGTCAATTGTCAGGCAAGTCGAATGTCAATACCCCAACTAATGATAAATGGATTCTTGGTGCAGATTTGTCACTTTCATGGGCTGCCTTGTCTGCTCTAGGTGGAACTAAAGAACAAGAAGCCGAATACGCTCAATTGAAAAATGAATATGATGCGATCCAGCAGTCGGCAATCACTAAAAAATGCCCTGGAGTAATCCCACCTCTTGATAAACCTCCTGAATTTGACCCCAACATGGTAGAAGAATCTAGATCAGATAGAGTAACCAATCAACAATAGTATATATCATCAGTTGAACTAGTTTAGATCTAATTATACTGAACGCTTGAAATCGAGAGCGTTACCTAGTCAGCCCTGAACAATTCTACTTTCAGGCATATGCGACGGTAAGACGATGACTGGTTCCGTCATCATTCATTATCGGTCCGGGACCAGGGTAAGCTTCTCGCCAACATCGCCAAAGGATGCCGAAGATCGATCATTTGATCAAGACGAGCACGGAAAAATGTCTCGTCAGCCAACATTTGCAATTCCTTGGATTTCCCTTAGGTTTCGAGACTGATATTATAAATTCTTGGGAGTTTTGGAAGCGAGCTTTTTAACTGAACCAATAGTATTCATGAGGGCCTCAGCTATTTTGCAGGGTTGATTACTTACTCCAAGGTAGTGCATTGCAAGTTCTACATCACCAAAATCTCGATTACCTCAGCTTGATATCCGAATGTCAGGGTGTTGCCATTTTATGCAAGCACAAAATATTGTGGTGGATAAAGCACCACGATCACCTGTTGTAGCTTGCCATCAACGATATTGGAGCATAAAAAAACAAAGGCATATGATTTCAAACTAACGGTATTTGTGAGCGTTTTCAAAACTATTCGGCAGGAATTTTATCAAGCATGTTTTCCGCAAGAAGCTTTACCATGATTTGGAATCGATGCAAAAACGTCCTGACAGTTGGAGCAATTATTAATGAAAGAACTCATCAGGGCAAAATCTGTAATAGGAAAGACTTTGATCAGGGGGAAGAGAGTTGGAATAGCAAAAACTTGAACCAAATCTGATCTGACGCCGATACCCAAACCGGTACTGTACGATCTCATTTAAGCTAATACAGCTCATATTAATGCGGGTATTATGCGATTCTTCCCTGTGCGTTTTGCTTGATGGAGCGCCCGATCAGCGCGGCTTATCACTGAATGTTGATGCTCACCAAATGAACGCAGCGCAACTCCTGCACTAAACGTTATCGACATCGATTGATTATCTATTTGAAGTAAACTATTTTTTGTTAAGTTATTCTGTAATCGATGAACAATTGTTAATGCATCTTCTAACTCAACATCAGGCAATAAAATCACAAACTCTTCCCCACCAAAGCGCGCCATAATATCTGAAGGTCGTAATGTTTCCTTAGCTATATTTACCAAATTAATTAACACACTATCTCCATAGGAATAACCCAACGTATCATTGATCTGCTTGAAGTTATCAAGATCAATCAAAACGACTCCCAATGACTGAGCATTTCGGTCAGCACGAGCTGCTTCTCGCTTAAAAATGTCATCTAATCCACGACGATTGAACGCACCAGTCATTTGGTCAGTTTGTACAAGTTCTTTTAACTGTTCCAATTCATTTTTTAATGATTCAATTTTCTGTTCTGCACATTTTACCTGTTCCTGTGCAGTAAATATCTCATCACTAAGTTTCAGTCCTTTAGTCATGGATAACACAATGTCAAGGATTCTAATAATCTCATCCGCACTATCTGTTTTGCGAATCTGCTCAGCATAATGCTCTACCTGCCTATAATAGTCTCCAGAATCAATCATGGATTGCTCAATTTTAATAGCATCTGGCGATGATTTAACCAGTCTTAGCATCCTTATTTTTTTTTGCTCAATATCTCCCTGCACTGCCGTTCTCCCAGCCTTACATCAAAGTGCCAGCTATCTAGCCAGTTTGGTATGATTCGTTGGATTGCGAAGGAGAGCCCATTCCGGTGTAGATTGTCATGTGACAAAGTTAACAGAGCAAATCAGTAATAGATTGAATGAATAAAAAGGGGAATTAGTGCTATTTACTGAAAAACACATTATAAATGTAGGCAGATTCGTATAATAAATGCAATTCTCTGCGTTGGGTGGTCAGCTGTTATATTTTGATTATTTAAACTGGCGAAAGGAAAATGCCCAATGAAGCACAAACAACTGACCGAGAATCAAAGATACCAGATACAGTTTAAAGAAAGCAGGCCATGCACAACAGCAAATAGCAAAGTTAATAGGCA
>CBFGXU010000084.1:0-11275 GCA_965652935.1 uncultured Nitrosomonas sp. | reverse complement strand
TGGAAACATCCACATTCTCAACTTTTGAGGCGATAAACGTTATCACTTTTTGTTCGAGTTCTGCTGTGTCCATGTTTGATCTTGTGTCTGTGGTTTTTTTAGAGAGTTGTAAAAATAAGGCTGGCATTATTGCCGCCGAATCCGAATGCATTACATACACCGGTTTGAATTTTTTTCTGAACGGCCTGGTTGGGTGTGTAGTTGAGATCACATTCAGGATCTGCTTCAATAAGGTTGATGGTGGGATGTATCGTGCCGGTATGCAAAGTCATGATAGTAGCAATGCTGCCAATGGCAGCCGATGCGCCTATGGTGTGTCCAATCAATGATTTGGTTGCGCTGATGGCAATTTCAGGCGCACGCTCTCCAAACAGTTGTTTGATCGCTTTCGTTTCTACAATATCTCCCAAGGGCGTGGAAGTCGCGTGTGCATTGATGTAATCCACCTTATCCGGCGTCATGCCTGCATCCTCGATGGCAGCCTGCATGGCTGCTACCTGCCCGTCCATATCCGGTGCCACGATGTGCGTTGCGTCGCAGGTGCAGCCATAGCCGGCAAGCTGGGCATAGATTTTTGCACCGCGCCGCTGCGCTTCTTCTTCTTTTTCCAAGATCAGTATGCCTGCGCCTTCCCCCATCACAAAACCATCACGCCCTTTGGCAAAAGGTCGTGATGCACTCGTCGGTTCGTTATTAAAGCCGGTGGATAACGCAAGCAATGCTTCGAAACCAGTCATAGTCAGTGGCAATACACATGCTTCCGCACCACCGGCAACCACGACATCCGCTTTTCCTGTACGCAACAGATCGAGTCCCATGCCGATCGCATTGCCTGCCGAAGAACACGCCGTACTGCACGTCAAATTTGCTCCTTTCAGTTTATGTTTAATCGCTATCCAGGCAGCAGCGGAATTCGCCATGATGCGGGGAACAGTAAAAGGAGGCGCGGACTTATTCTGAAATTTACGCGCCGCCGAGGATTCGAACGTAGAAAACCCACCCATGCCAGAACCCAGACTAACAGCCAGGCGTCGCGGCTCATAGCCTTCCAAACCGCCAGCATCTTCCAGCGCCAGGTTGGCAGCACACAACGCCAGTTGCGTGAATCTGTCCGTTTGTTCTACGTGCTTGGCGGATAAAAGAGCAGCAGGGTCAAACCCTGTAATTTGACCGGCGATCCGGGAACGCTGACCGGATGCATCGAAGCATTGAATGTTGCTTATTCCGCTCACTCCATTGACCGCTGAGTTCCAGAACTGGTCAATGCCGGTACCGATCGGTGAGATAATACCCATTCCAGTAACAACTACACGCATATAAGTCCGAACAGAGGATTTTAAGGCAGGATATCGTAAAAATTAGCGAGCTTTCTTGATAGCGCTAAGAATATACTGAAAGCCGAATGGGCTGTCAAACCTACAAACCCAGTATCAAATATTGATCAGTACTTGTAGATCATTGTACCATCCGTTAAGCGGCCGCTCGGTTGCGGGCAGTGTATTTCCAGTCCACAGATTGTTTTGTAAGCAAAATGCGACCGCCGCTGCCAGGTTAACAATAATTTCTCCTTGCTCTGTATGTACGGGTAACTATTACCGGCCAGGGGAAACTGCGCAAGAATATCCTCATAAAATGCTCGTCGTTGCCAGTAATGCACATGAATGCCATCCGACCCAAGCCAGATAGGTTTCTGTTCATACAATTTGAAATGCCGCCGCGCTGCCATATTGATGAGCCCCTGATACACCTCCCGGGCACGGCTTACCGTTTCCTGCCTGGACAACCGGCAAGACGGGTAAAAAATATTGCGAAAAAGTGTATAACGGGCTTCGGACAAACTCTCAATCGAAGCCATCGGCAGATTAGTCACCACAATATATGCAGACTGTTGCTGTAATTGCTCGATGCACCATTCCATCTGCCGCAGGGTTTGCTCTGGCATCGACCCGTACAAAATATCATTACCGATATCTGTCAGCAAAGCATAGGATGGTCGTGATTGCATCACATCCAGTTGCTGCCACAGTCCACTGGCAACGATCCCGGGCAATCCACGCAGCAGCATTTGGCTGAACACCCCATATGCACGGCCATGCCCGGCAGCCACCAGAACCTCGCTCGGATTACCCAACCGCTGCTGCATTAAATGAATAACGAGGCGTAATGATAAAGTCAGATTGCTTGCGCCGAGCAGGATAATCCGATTTTCTGAATGTGGTGATTGAATATTTTTATTTTTATCGATCTGATTAGCCATTCTGGCAGAATTTCTTGTATTTTTATGTTCATACTGATCAGCATAGGTCGCAATCATGGCATGATTATCGTTATCATGACTTTCTGAAAAGGTCATATTTTAAACAATCAGAAAATTAATCGCACGCCTCCATGTCTCTTGTTAAAGCGTCATTGAGCATAACTCACCAGCGTCATTTTGATTGGATAGTTATTTCACTCAATCACTTAGCCATTCTGGCCGGTTTTATTATGAATGCATGGCCTGCCTGGGCGCAACAATCTGATACAGCTAAACCCGTCATACTCGATGCCATCAACATCACCGCAACCCGCAGTGAGAGATCGCCAGCGCAAATTCCGAACAGCATTACACAGATTAAACGCGATGCGCAGCATGGCTTTCAACCCGGCGCCACGCTGGATGAATTCGCGCGCGGCACCCCCGGCGTTTTCTTCCAAAACCAGTTTAACTTCACCCAGGATTTGCGCATTGCCATCCGCGGTTTCGGCGCACGCTCTCCATTTGGCGTGCGAGGCATTCAGATGCGCGTAGATGGCATTCCGCAGACCTTGCCGGATGGGCAAACACAATTGGATACGATTGATCCTTCATTGATTGAACGCATGGATATTCTGCGCGGACCTTCCGCTTCACTATACGGCAATGCTTCGGGTGGCATGATTGACATTACCACGCGCGAAGCACCGCAGGAAAAATTCGTCGTCATGCCGCGCCAGGTGTTTGGTCAGTTTGATTACTTAAAATCCGAGCTGTTTGTGGGCGGCCGCCATGGGAAATTCGGTTACGGTATTTTCGGCTCACACTTGCAACAAGATGGCTGGCGCGATCATAGCGCGATGCAGAACACGTTTTCTCAGGCTAAGTTGAATTTTCAGACAAGTAACAATTCCGACCTGATGCTGGTGTTTCGCCAATTCTATTCCCCACTCTCCAAAGACCCTGGCGCTCTGACCAGCGCGGAAGTACGCGACAATCCGAGGCAGGCTTCCGCGCGCAATGTGCAGTACAACGCCGGCGAAGAAATCCGACAGGAAGAAATGGGCATGCGTTTTCGCACTCAACCTTCCGCGGGAAAAGAACTGACCGTCACCGCACACCTGCTACATCGAGATTTTCAAAACCGTCTGCAGTTTTTTGATGGTGGGCAAGTGGAATTTGATCGCTGGGTAGGCGGCTTGATGATGCAGTTTGTCAACGACCATATGCTATTTCAGCGACCTAACCGTTTCCTGATCGGTGTCGATTACGGTGTGCAGAACGATGATCGCCAGCGTTTCAATAACAATTTTGGTGTCAAAGGCGCCTTGAACTTAAGCCAGATCGAGCGCGTGCAAAGTGTCGGACCGTTCTTTCGTAATGAATGGAGCATTCTGGATAAGCTCGATCTGGTCATCGGCGGCCGGTGGGATTGGCTGCATTATCAGGTGAAAGATGCCTTTAAAGTCGACGGCAACCAATCCGGCTCCAGGACGGTATCGCAGGCCAGCGGCTCGGCCGGACTGGTCTATCATCTTACAGCACAGCAGCAGATTTATGCCCATGTCGCCTCGGTATTCGAAGCACCTACCACCACCGAGCTGATCAATAATCCAGCAGGCAGAGGCGGATTCAATCCGAATCTGAATGCGCAGACATCACTGAGCAACGAACTCGGCTTTCGCGGCAATTCGGCCGGATTTCAATATGATACGGCGGTATTTTTTATTCGCACCTGGGATGAGATTACGCCATTTGAATTGCCCTCATCGCCAGGCAGGGCATTTTTCCGCAATGCCGGACAATCGCGCCGTATCGGTGTGGAAACCCGCCTGGCCACTCCGGAATGGAAAGGCTTGCGCGGCGAGGTCAGCTATACCTATTCCAACTTTGAATTTGAGAAATATGTTGTCAATGACGTGAATCTGAAAGGCAATGTATTTCCCGGTATTCCTGAGCATCGCTGGGAAGGACTGGTGCGTTATGCGCATCCTTTCGGTTTTTATGGGCAAATTCATGTGCAGCGCGTGGGCGAGTTTTATGTCAATGACATCAATACCGCAACTAACCATGCCTATAACCTTGGCCAACTGCTGCTGGGCTGGGAGATGAAGCGCAAATGGATTGAAGGTTCCGTGTTTGTCGGCATCAATAACCTGTTCGATGCGCAATACAACGCGAACACCCGTATCAATGCTGCGTTCGGACGCTATTTTGAACCCGGCCCGCCGCTCAATGTATTTGGCGGTGTGCGTTTACGCATTGTGGTGTTTTAGGTACCGGTATTGAGAAAAGAATTTATAATTGCACCTGGATGAAGTGGAAAGGGTGAGCAGGCATGAACTTTTCTTACTATCACAGATTCTGATTATTGATGAGCAATGTTTCTCGGGTGGAGACTTATAAATATGTTAAAAGATGCAAAAAAGGACCAACAGACAGCATCTGCGGATGGCAAACTGATGCGTACTTTTTTTAAAGGCGTAACCCAGAAAGAAATATCCAATATCATCACACGTAACGGCATCACAACAGAACTTTATCGGCCGGAGTGGGCAATCGGTCCTGACCAGGTACGCCATATCATTCATGCAGTGCTGCGGGGCAACGCCATCAGTGCTTGGCATGTGCATGAATATCAGACAGATACCATTTTTATCACCAGTGGATCGATTAAATTGGTGTTATTTGATGACCGCTCTGATTCAACCACGCGGGGTAAGATTGATGTATTTCATCTCAGCCGCATGCGGCCCACATTGATTAGTATCCCTCCCGGTATCTGGCATGGCTTGCAAAATATGGAAAATTCCGAAAGCAGCTTCATTAATTATTTTGATCGCCCGTATAATTATACTGATCCGGATGAATGGCGATTACCGCACGACACCGACAAAATTCCTTATCGATTTTAAGATGCTGCCTATCCCGAGTTCTAACTCACCGATAGGATAATTCTGATAACTTCTTAAATGTTAAGGGGACCCGATGAGTTATGGCAATGATTTTGTTTTAACTTTGTTTACGAATGATCCAGACCTGGCACAAGCTGGCAATGATGCAGGCATCAACCGGATCGGCCTTGATTTGGAAAAAATTGGTAAGGAACATCGTCAGGATTCCAGCAAAACATGGGTTTCCAATCATCAACGCCACGAGATTCAGGCTGTTCGTGACAAATTAACGCAGGCTGCATTATTCACCCGCACCAATCCAATCCACGACGGTTCTCGCGAGGAGATCAATTATCTGATCGATCAGAATGTAGCTGTTCTCATGCTGCCCATGTTTCGTACGGTTAAAGAAGCGGCTACCTTTATAGAGCTTGTGAAAGGCCGCGCACAGGTATCGTTGCTGGTTGAAACAGCGGCGGCCGCCATGCGGTTAAAAGAAATTATCAGGCTTCCGGGCATTGACGAAATACATTTTGGCTTGAACGATCTCTATCTGGACATGAAGTTATCTAACCATTTTGAAGTCCTTACTTCCGGCCTTCTGGATATGCTCGCGGATACCCTGCTGACAGCAGGAATACCTTTTGGCTTTGCCGGCATCGGCCGGATTAATGACCATCGTTTACCGATACCCGCAGATTTAATCTATGCCCAGTATCCACGCCTTGGAGCAACGCGGGCATTGATCTCACGCGTATTTTATACGCCAGATTTTCGCATCCTCAATCTCGCTGATGAAGTAAGTGTCGCGCGTGAGACGTTGGATCGATGGTATCAGGCCGGTGCCGAAGAGCAGGCTGCCGCTTTGGCATCCTTACGAAACCAAGTGATCACGTGGACTGCTTAACCTATTCCTCTCTGTTTTACAGCATTTCTGCAGATGGATATCTGATATGAGCAAATCGAGCCTTATTTTCTACGATACATCGCGCGCCTATTACGCCAGTTATTACCTGAACGGTTTCGATGAGTTGAGAAATACGCACAAACTGCAAATCAGCGTTGTTCATTCACTTCCGATGCGATTGAAACCTGCCGTGCAGAATGCGAAGTGGCAGCCTTTACTGTTCGCCATGGTCCTTTTTAAGCTGCAACAGGGAGAAAGAGAGTGGTATTTTTGTATTGATACGCATGATGATAACTCCGCAAATGGGTATCACTTACCACTGTTGCAATGCGTGGATGTCTATTTCAAAGTCAACCATAATCCGCATATCATTGAATGCTCCCCAGCGCTTAAAAATTTCCGTGAAAAGATTCGCAGTATTTCTCAGTTCATCCCACTTCGGCCCTCACTGCTGCTATCTCTTAGCCGCAGAATAATGCTGCCCCCGGTATGGTTCGGGTTTAAACCTGGTCTAAGATATAATCAGCCTTATGGTGGCTATCTTTCTGATGCGAAGTACCGGTTGCGCGATCTAAACAACTTCCAGTCACTGGAGCAGATTGTGGCTTATCGCACGATGCCCAAGAATATTGATATTTTCTACGTTACCAGTTTCCGCTCTCATCCCCGCCATGAATCCCTGATGGAACATCGTTACCAGATTATGAGAAAGCTTACCGGCTTATCCACCCTCAAGTCAGTCATCGGTTTTACCAGTCACCAAATGATGCCGGAAAAATATGCCAGAATATCGCATCAGCGTCTTAGTCAATCCGAATATATCGGGATTCTGTCACAGGCCAAAGTTGTCATCTATACTCAAGGTATGGAAGGCTGTATATCTTCCAAGTTTAGCTTGGCGATGGCGCTGGGTACCGCCACGATTGGCGAACCCTTAGGTAACAATCCGGAATTGCTGGCAACCCATGCTCAGTTGAAAGAACAACTCTGTTACACGGATCCGGATGAACTGGCGACGCAAGCAATTACGCTTGCAGCCCAGCCAGAAAAAGCACGCGAACTAGGAATTCTCAACGCAACCATGTTCGACCGCTATCTTGCGCCACGCCCTACTGCAGAATATGTACTGCGTACACTGAATGAATATTAGCTTTCAGAAATAAATCAGTAACCAAGCGCCGGGTGGTTGAGGCCACCTTGCAGGGATGTTACAGTTAATGATCTAGGAACACAGCGTAAAAAATAAAATGGTATCCAAATTATTAAAAGTCATCACCAGGATTTTTATAGTCACTTGCCTTGGCGGCAGTTTTTTCCTTTCATCCATTGCACAAGCGCAACGCATCCAGGCAGAATTTGAGATCAAGCTCGTTGCCCGAGGCTTGCAGTTCCCTTGGGGCATGGCTTTCATGCCGGATGGCAATCTACTAGTGACAGAACGTAATGGTCAATTGCGCATCATCACACCAGACGGTCGCGTGTCGGAACCGGTTAAAGGCGTTCCCAGCGTATTTAATCAGCAACAAGGTGGTCTATTGGATGTCGCGCTGGACCCGGAATTTTCCAAGAATCGCCTCATTTATCTGTCTTACGCGGAACCCGAGGGATCCAAAGCCAGCACTGCGGTTGCCAGAGCTGAATTGATCAATGGCAGTTTGGAAAACCTGCAAGTCATATTCCGCCAATTGCCAAAAACTGAAGGTGGAATACATTTTGGTTCACGCCTGGCTTTTGCGCCTGACGGCAATCTCTTCATTACTTTAGGCGATCGTGGCGATTATATGGATAAAGCACAGCAAGTAGATAATTACTTCGGCAAAATCATCCGCATCCGTCCTGATGGTTCAGTGCCTGCCGATAATCCCTTTGTCAATCATCCACAAGCAAAACCGGAAATCTGGTCTTATGGTCATCGCAGTGTCCAGGGCGCCGCTATTCATCCTAAAACCGGTAAACTGTGGATTCATGAGCATGGTCCACGGGGCGGTGATGAAATCAATATTCCTCAGCCCGGGAAAAATTATGGTTGGCCCAAGGCAAGTTATGGCAGTCATTACAATTTCATGCCGATAAAAGATGAACATGCCGAGCAGGGTTTCGAGGAGCCCCTCTATTACTGGACACCTTCCATCGCACCTTCCGGCATGGTGTTTTATACCGGCAATCAGTTTCCGGAATGGCGTGGCAATTTATTTATCGGTGCCTTAGTTGGCAGGCTGATTTCCAGATTATCGACGGATGAAAAGAGCGTTCTCAGTGAAGAACAGTTATTGAAGCATACCGCACGTTTTCGCGATGTGGAACAAGGACCGGATGGCGCATTGTATTTGTTGACCGACGAAGAAAACGGAAAATTATTAAAGCTTACACCGAAGCGTAAGTAGATCTGAATGCTTATAAAAATTTTGTATCGTTAAAAGAAACGATACTCTCCCGAAACTACGCTAGAATTAAGCGCGTTTTAGATATTTCTCCTGCCAATCTTTCCCTAATACAGATGGAATCGTCGTTACCTTATGCAAACACATCCCAACAGTCGTCAGTAATGGATGCAATCGATCTCAAAAATCCCACGCTTTATATCAATCGCGAGCTGAGTCTGCTGGAATTCAACCGGCGCGTCATCGAGCAGGCAAAAGATGAAAGCTTGCCATTGCTGGAAAGGCTGCGCTTTTTGTGCATCGCCAGCACAAATCTGGATGAGTTTTTTGAAATACGTGTTGCCGGTTTGAAGCAGCAAGTTAAATACGGCTCGATACAAACGGGTGCGGATAATCTGTCTCCGGCAGAAGTGCTGGCACGCGTCAGTGAGACAGCGCATCAGATTGTCGAGGAACAATACCGCGTCTGGAACGATATGATCATTCCGGCACTGTCCAAAGATAAAATAAGACTGTTACGCCGCGCTCAATGGAAACCCCAGCCCAGCCGCTGGATACATCGTTACTTCAAAGATGAAGTATTACCGGTATTGAGTCCGATCGGTCTGGACCCGGCGCACCCTTTCCCCAGGGTACTGAATAAAAATTTGTATTTCATCGTCTCGTTGGATGGAAAAGACGCCTTTGGGCGAGACTCAGGATTGGCCATCGTACAGGCACCACGCTCATTACCGAGAGTAATCCAGATTCCTGCAAAATATACTGGCGGAAATCATGATTTTGTGATGCTTTCGTCCATTATCCATGCCCATGTGAGCGATCTGTTCCCAGGCATGAATGTCACCGGATGCTATCAATTCAAAGTGACGCGCGATAGTGATCTGTTTATCGATGATGAAGAAATAGACGATTTGCTGCGTGCGCTTGAAGGTGAATTACCTTCCCGAAGATTCAGCGATGCGGTGCGCCTGGAGGTCGCGGATAATTGCCCGGATAATCTGAGTCATTTTCTGTTGCAAAAGTTTGAACTGCAGCAAAACGATCTCTATCAGGTGATGGGGCCTGTCAATTTAGGACGTTTACTGGCGATATGCGAGTTGGTTGACCGCCCGGAACTGAAATTTGTCGGATTCACGCCCGACATACCCAGACGCTTGCTCAAGAATACCAATATTTTTGATGCACTGCATAATGGCGATATCCTGTTGCATCATCCTTTTCAATCGTTTGCGCCGGTCATCGATTTCCTGCGCCAGGCTGCTGCTGATCCTAATGTGTTATCCATCAAGCAGACCCTTTATCGAACGGGCGTTGATTCAGTAATTGTCGAAATATTAAAGGGTGCAGCCCGCACCGGCAAAGAAGTCACGGTGGTGATTGAATTGCGGGCACGGTTTGATGAAGAGGCTAATATCGAACTAGCAAGTGAATTACAGCAAGCCGGAGCGCATGTGGTATATGGCGTAGTTAATTACAAAACGCATGCCAAAATGATTCTGGTAGTCAGAAGGGAAGGCCGTGCCCTGCGCCGTTATGTTCATTTGGGAACCGGCAATTATCATGCGCGAACTACACGCGTGTATACAGATTATGGTCTGTTGACGTGCGACAAGGCGATTGGCGAAGATGTCAACAAGCTGTTTCATCAACTGACCGGATTGGGCCGTGCGGGAAAATTGAAAAAACTCTTGCAATCACCTTTCACACTGCATAAAGGCATACTCAACTATATCGAGAAAGAAATCAGTGCTGCGAGCATAGGAAAAAAAGCCTGGATCATTGCCAAAATGAATGCATTGGCTGATCCGGAAATCATTGCTGCACTGTATAAAGCCTCGCAGGCCGGCGTCAAGATTGATTTGATCATCCGCGGTATCTGTTGCCTGCGCCCTGGGATCAAAGGCGTATCTGAAAATATCAGTGTACGCTCAATCGTAGGCCGTTTTCTGGAGCATACCCGCGTTTATTATTTCTACAATAGTGGCGAAGAGCTGGTATTTTGTTCCAGCGCTGACTGGATGACACGTAACTTGCATTACCGGGTGGAAGTATGCTTTCCGATTGAAGAAAAACGCACCAGTGACAGCGTCATCGAATATGGGTTGCTCAGTTATTTGTCCGACAATACGCAATCCTGGTTACTGCAAAGTGATGGCTCATACAAACGCCTGAAGCCAGGCACCTCTAAACCGCGCTCGGCACAACAACATCTCTTGGAACATTATTGCGATTTACCTTAGAAGCTAAATTTACCGGCATCCACTGGGTGGATTTCCCTTGCTTACTTGTCTCTACGATCCTTCATTACTCAATAATTCTGACAACTCATGCAACAAACCCTGCAGCGACGGTTAATTGCGCAAAAATTGTTACTCAGCTATTGATTTGTCATCGCTGACTCATAAACTCATCGGATTAATCTTGAGTAAAGCTGCAACCACATCTAAGTAAATACTTAGATAATAATGAGTAATATCCTAGTTTACTTATGAGATTGGCAACTTTACTATCAAAATGGGCATTTTTCCGAAAATTGAGGCGAAATATAAGAGCAGGCCATTGAAAAACGTATTCGAGGGCAGCCGATGCAAGGCGAAAACGGGCGAAAAAGCGCAGTTTATGTGTAATAAATGAGCATTATGAGCCTGTTTTTAACACCGCAGCGGCAACGCAGATAGTTTTTCAAGTCACTCTGACCCAATACTGCAGAAAATATTAACTGAGCGTTATTACCTAACAAACTTGCGAGGTGAGATATGAAATCGTCAGAAAATAAGGTACCCATTGTTGATATAAGCAAAAAACTTAGCATGATTGCCGCATTTATGGTGGTACTGATTAGCTTGAGCATACCACC
>CBFGXU010000083.1:0-11315 GCA_965652935.1 uncultured Nitrosomonas sp. | reverse complement strand
GGCTGCGCTGTGCATGGTGGGCGCGGTTTATTTTATGTTTCGCACACGATAGTCATTTAGGATTTGCCAACAGACGCTTTGCGGCTATTGTCTGCTTGTCGGTAATCTCGCCTAGTCCCAGGAATTGTTGCTGGTGATCGTATAAACGGACGGGATTTCCTGGTTTTATATTGTTGGTATCCGATGGGCTGAAGATGATACGTCCTTGCAGGATATGCCGTGCTGCCAGTTCATTCAAAATAACGGCTGGAAATTTTTGTAGTAAACAATCGACGGGCAATAAACATCTATCTTGATCAATGGTATTCATTGCTTCCAATGTCGATAAAGCTTGAGCCTGAAACAAATCAAAACAATCGATAGTCGTGCGCCGCAGTTGTGTCAGATAAGCACCACCGCAGCCTAATGCTTTACCAATATCTTCCGCCAAGGTTCGGATATAAGTACCCGTTCCGCATTCAATATGCAATTGCAATTCATTGTCTATCAATGACTTAATTTGTATGTCATGAATGAGAACTTCACGTGCTGGACGTTCAATCACTTTGTTATTTCTTGCATAAACGTATAATGGCGTTCCCTGATGTTTCAGCGCACTGTACATCGGTGGTACTTGTTTGGTTTTTCCAATAAAACGTTTGAGTGCTTGTTCGCACTGTAACAAGGTTGGATTCACAACATTTGTTGCGAATTGGCTGATTTCACCTTCCGCATCTCCTGTCGTGCTTATAAAACCAAGTCTTAATGTCGCTTCATAGGTTTTATTAGCGCTCAATAATACTGATGAAAACTTGGTCGCTTCTCCAAAACAGAGTGGCAGTAATCCGGTTGCCATCGGATCAAGTGTGCCGGTATGACCACATTTGGCAGCAGAAAAAATTCGTTTTGCGATTTGCACAGCTTGATTGGATGAAATACCGTAGGGTTTATCCAATAAAAGAACACCGCTGATATTTCGTTTAATAGATTTAATCGTATTGCTCGGCGGGATTTTAGCATGCAGCATGTGTATGCTTTGTTTTAACTGTCAGAATCTGTTGGGCGGATAATGTTATCTTGAGCGATTGCTTCATCAATCAATTTCGACAAACGAACGCCACGTTCAACTGATTCATCATAAATAAACTGTAGCTGCGGCGTAATTCTTAATTTCATCCGATGAGATAGATTTGAGCGCAAGAAGCCTTTCGCATGTTCAAGTCCGTTTTCTACCAGAAATTTTTCTTCTCTGCTTCCCAACATCGTATAAAAAACCTTGGCATGACTGTAATCACGCGTCACTTCAACAGCAGTAATGGTAACTTGTCCTATGCGTGGATCTTTGATTTCGTGCTGTATCAGATCTGCTAATTCACGCTGGATCTGATCTGCCACGCGTAATGTGCGAGAATAGTCTTTAGGCATGGAGATTGTCTCTGCTTAAAGCACGTGTTATAAAAACCGTGCTGTTTCAACAATTTCATAAACTTCTAGCTGATCACCCACTTGAATATCACTGAAGTTTTTTAAGGACAAACCGCACTCAAATCCTTCTCTGACTTCTTTAACATCATCTTTAAATCGTTTCAGTGAGTCCAACTCACAGCTGTGAATTACTAAACCATCTCGTAATACTCTGATCAGTGAATTCTTTTTAATAATACCATCCACAACATAACATCCAGCCACTGTGCCTACCTTAGGAATGCGATAAACCTGACGAATATCAACCAGACCGATGATATGTTCTTTACGTTCAGGCGCCATCATACCTGAAAGTGCAGCTTTGATTTCATCGACGGCTTCATAAATAATGTTGTAATAACGCACATCCACGCCGGTCGATGCGATCAATTTGCGTGCACTTGCATCTGCGCGCACGTTAAAACCAATGACAACAGCTTTTGATGCCAATGATAAATTGATATCGGATTCAATAATTGCGCCCACTCCGCTGTGAATGATATTGACCTTCACCTCGTCTGTTGAGAGTTTTTGCAATGCGTAAGCCAAGGCCTCACAGGACCCTTGAACATCCGCCTTGATAATTAAGGAAAGGATCTTGACATCCTCTTGCTGGTCGAAAACATTTTCAAGTTTTGCAGCTTGCTGCTTGGCAAGTTTTACATCACGATATTTTCCTTGTCGGAAAAGGGCGATTTCTCGCGCCTTACGTTCATCATCCAGCACAAAAACGGTCTCACCAGCTTCAGGTACTTCTGATAAACCTTGAATCTCAACCGGAATGGATGTGCTTGCCTGCTTGATCGCCTTACCATTCTCATCATTCATGGCACGTACCTTGCCGTAGACCGCTCCGGCCAATAAAACATCACCGCGTATTAAAGTTCCCGACTGCACCAGAATAGTAGCTACCGGGCCACGTCCTTTATCCAGGCGCGATTCGATCACCACGCCTTTAGCTGGTGTTTTTATGGGTGCCTTTAATTCCAATATTTCAGCTTGTAGCAATATACTTTCCAGTAAGGCATCGATACCTTGGCCGGTTTTGGCAGATACCTCGACAAACATCGTATCGCCCCCCCAATCTTCTGGAACCACTCCATGGGCAACCAGTTCATGCCTGATCCGCTCAACATTTGCTTCCGGCTTGTCTATTTTATTTACCGCGACAATGATAGGAATTTTGGCTGCTTTTGCATGATGAATAGCTTCGATAGTTTGAGGCATGACACCATCGTCGGCAGCCACTACCAGAACAACAATATCGGTAATTCTGGTACCGCGTGCGCGCATTGCAGTAAATGCTTCATGCCCCGGTGTATCCAGAAAAGTAATCATGCCATGACCGGTTTCTACATGATAGGCGCCAATATGCTGCGTGATACCACCTGCCTCACCCCCAGCAACCCGGGTGCGACGAATGTAATCTAACAAAGAAGTTTTGCCATGATCAACATGCCCCATCACTGTTACCACGGGTGCGCGTGGAAACAATTCTGCCTCAGCGATAGACGCTTCACTATCAATAAGGAAGCTTTCAGGATTATCCATTTCTGCATATTTGCCAATATGGCCCATTTCTTCAACGACAATCATGGCGGTATCCTGATCCAGCATTTGATTGATGGTTACCATGCTGCCCATTTTCATGAGCACTTTAATGACATCAGCCGCTTTAACTGACATTTTTTGAGCCAGTGCGCTCACAGAAATTGTTTCTGGCACCATGATCTCGCGCACGATGGGTTCAGTAGGGGCAGAAAAACCATGAATATTCTGATCTTCAACATGAGTGGACTTACTATGCTTTTCTCTGCGTGTTGTGCGCCATCCGAGACCAGGGGAAAGATCGCCGCGAGTTTTAACGCTTCGTTTCTTAGTACTTTCATCCTTCCACATCACTTGCTGCTTGACTTGTTTCTTTTTTTTCTCTGTTTTTTCTTCAGATTTTCCAGCAAGCTTGTGCAGTGTTCCATCCATAGAAGTGGGCGACTTAGCTTCACTGGGTTGTTCAGGTTCAATTTTCTTAGCAGGCTCTGATTGAATATTAACTTCTGTTTCTGCAGCTACGGATGGTAATGGCTTAGCCACTGCTGCTTCAGTAGGGGCTGTTATTTGTTCACTTTTGTCTGTTTCCTCAGCAGTTTCGATTTTCTTACGTGCTCTTTTTTGTCTAATCTCCTCAGCCTGACGTGCCATTAATTCTGCCTGCTTTCTTGATTCTTCATTACGTAATGCCAGTTGTTCTGCATCAATGACCGATTCTCTCATCGGTGGACGAGCTGCCTGAGGTGAGCTGGTTGCTGTTGGAGCGGATTCCAAATCTCCGGGAATTGGCTTTGTCAGTACACGTTTTTTTCTAACTTCTACCTGAATGGTTCGTGCTCGACCAGTACTATCGGATTTGCGGATCTCTGAAGTTTGGCGGCGAGTTAAGGTAACTTTGCTTTTGGTTTCAGTGGATCCATGAGTTCTTCTGAGATAATCAAGAAGTTGAGCTTTATCTTGCTCTGTCAGACTGTCTTCCGCTAACATTTTTTTTACGCCAGCAGCTTTAAGCTGTTCCAGCAAAACTGCTGGCAACAACCCCAGTTCATTAGCAAATTGTTCTACACTCATTTGAGCCATTTATAACCTTTCAGCAATCAAAAAACTACAAGCAGGTTTTCATCAAAATAAATAATCAATTACGCTTGATAATTGATTAATGATTTAAATCAAGTAAACCACGGTTCACGTGCCTTCATAATCAACCGGTTAGCACGTTCCGTATCAATACCGGTCATTTCTACCAAATCATCAGCAGCCAGGTCAGCCAGGTCAGCTTGCGTATTAATGCCTCGGGATGCCAACTCTCGAACAATATTGATATCCATGCCCTCTAATGAAAGCAGATCTTCAGCGACATGTCCTACTTTCTCTTCATTAGCAATAGCATCTGTTAATAGTACATTACGGGCTCGATTCCGAATTTCGTTTACTGTTTCTTCATCTAATGATTCAATTTCCAGCATCTCATTGAGTGGCACATAAGCTACTTCTTCTAATGTAGCAAAGCCTTCCTGGACAAGGATTTCTGCGATCTCTTCGTCAATATCCAGTTTTTGCATAAAAAATTGACAAATCTGCGATGCTTCTTTCTCATGCTTGGCTTTAGACTCTTCTACTGTCATGATGTTCAACTCCCAGCCCGTTAACTCTGAGGCAAGTCGAACATTTTGCCCACCCCGGCCGATTGCTTGTGCCAGATTATCGTCATCTACCACAATATCCATGCTGTGTTTCTCCTCATCAACCATGATGCTGCTAATTTCTGCAGGTGCCAGCGCGTTAATAATAAAAGTAGCTGGATCATCTGACCACAAGACAATGTCAACACGTTCTCCGGCCAGCTCACTGATAACTGCTTGCACTCTGGATCCCCGCATACCTACGCAAGTGCCAATCGGATCAATGCGCTGATCATTAGATTTAACTGCAATTTTAGCGCGAGATCCCGGATCGCGCGCGGCCACCTTAATTTCCAGCAGGCCTTCCTCTATTTCAGGCACTTCCAGCTCAAACAGTTTCATCAAAAATTCGGGAGAGATACGAGAAAGCTTTAATTGCGGTCCCCTCGAGGCACGGTCCACTTTATATAAATACGCACGAACTCGATCGCCTACCCGTAAGTTTTCTTTGGGTATCATTTGGTCACGTGGCAATTCAGCTTCAATCTTCCCGGATTCAATGATGGCATTACCACGTTCCATACGTTTTATTGTTCCAGTAACCAAGTAGTCTCCTCTTTCAAGAAAATCATTCAGTGTTTGCTCGCGCTCTGCATCACGTATTTTCTGAAATATTACCTGTTTTGCTGCCTGCGCACCAATACGCCCGAACTCGATGGGCTCTAATGGCTCTTCACTATATTCGCCCAGGCGAATATCCGCATCGATTTTCTGAGCATCACTTAAAGAGATCTGACGTGCAGGATCTTCCACAGCACCATCCTCTACCACTAACCAACGGCGAAAAGATTGATAATCTCCCGTTATTCTATTGATAGAAACACGTGTTTCAATATCTTCATCAAACCGTTTTTTTGTGGCTGATGCCAGTGCAAGCTCCAAGGCTGTGAAGACAGTTTCTTTTTCAACAGCTTTTTCGCGTGCTAATGCATCAACTAACAGTAAAATTTCGCGGCTCATAGTCCTCCAGCCAAATTTTTATTTACCTACAATTTTGGAACCAAACGAGCTTTTCCAAGGTTACTCAATTCAAGGTCTAACAATTTTCCTTCGACTTCAAGTTTTATTATGCCATCATTAACTTCTCGCAAAACTCCCACATAGTTTCTCTGTCCACGGACAGGAATGCGCAGTTTCAATTTAACCGTTTCTCCTTTAAAACGTAGAAAATCCGCTTCTTTCCTCAAAGGCCTATCGAGTCCGGGCGAAGAAACTTCTAATCGACCATAATTAATATTTTCAACAGCTAACAGTCGACTCAAATGGTTACTGATTGCCACACAATCCTCAATGCTAATGCCACCCTCTTTATCTACAAAGATTCTTAATAATTTGCTGTGCGCTAATTGTTCCACTTCAACCAACTCGTACCCCATTCCTTTCAGAGTGGTTTCTAGTAATTCTTCAAGTGCCATAGCTCCGCCACAAATAAAAAATGGGCTAAAAAAGCCCATCGCGTTTATTGTTAAATTGTATCAAAAATTTATAAAATATGAAACATAAAAGTTCTTTGGTTGCAGAATCTTCATGATTTTTAGTATCTATTTCTGATCTATCTTTTTACCTCCTATTTTTGTTAATCAATAATAAAAGTAACATCCACAAGCAAGAACAGGAAATCTAAATTACAAATCATGCCAGTGATACAATTCTATGATCAGTTTATCGAATAAAAATACGGAGAAATAGTATGCCAACTATAGAATCAGTTCTAAACGAAACTCGTATTTTTTCACCTTCCAGCGAATTTGCCCAAAGAGCAAATATACCTGATATGCAATCATATCAAGCTCTATGCTCAGAAGCAGAACTGGATTATCAGAATTTCTGGGCCAAGCAGGCGAAAGAGCAGATTGTCTGGCATAAGCTATTTACAAAGATATTAGATGAACAAACTCCTCCGTTTTATCAGTGGTTTAATGATGGCGCACTGAATATTTCGTATAATTGCCTTGATCGGCATTTAGCAACACAAGGCGATAAAGTCGCTATCATTTTTGAATCCGATAATGGCGAAGTCATGCAAATAACTTATCGTGACCTCCATCAGCGCGTTTGCCAGCTTGCCAATGCGCTGAAATCAAAAAATATAAAAAAAGGAGATCGTGTCATTATTTACATGCCAATGCGCATCGAGGCGGTGGTTGCCATGCAAGCCTGCGCACGCATTGGTGCGATTCATTCGGTAGTATTTGGAGGCTTTTCAGCCAGAAGCCTGCACGAGCGCATCACCGATGCTGGCGCAATAGCAGTTATCACGGCTGATGAGCAATTACGCGGCGGCAAACACCATCCGCTCAAAGCTACGGTTGATGAAGCTATAGCTATGGATGATATGACATCCGTTAAGCTTGTTGTTGTATATAAACGTAGTGGTGCGGAAATTCCATTTAATCCAGCACGCGATGTTTGGTGGGATGAAATTACTCAGAATGCCAGCACACAATGTGAACCGGAATGGGTCAATGCTGAGCATCCTTTGTTTACCTTATATACCTCTGGTTCAACGGGTAAGCCCAAGGGCGTTCAACATTCCAGTGCAGGATATTTACTGGGAGCCAAAGTGAGCATGCAATGGGTTTTTGATTATAAGCCTACTGATATATTTTGGTGTACTGCGGATGTTGGCTGGATTACCGGCCACAGTTATGTCGCCTACGGACCTCTTGCCATGGGTGCTACTCAGGTAATTTTTGAGGGAATTCCCACTTATCCGCATGCCGGGCGTTTTTGGGAAATTATCGAAAAGCATCGCGTAACCACCTTTTATACTGCACCCACTGCAATTCGTTCATTGATCAAGCAGGGAGCAAATTTGCCTGCGCAATATGACTTATCTTCACTGCGATTACTGGGTTCAGTAGGTGAACCCATTAATCCTGAGGCTTGGATATGGTTTTACGAAAAAGTAGGGCAATCCCGCTGTCCTATTGTCGATACATGGTGGCAAACTGAAACAGGCTGCCATATGATCGCGCCTATGCCGGGCGCTGTTGCGCTCAAGCCTGGCTCATGTACTTTTCCGTTACCAGGAATTTTTGCAGCGATCGTGGATGAAGCAGGTCATGATGTAGAAAAGGGTAAAGGTGGCTTTTTGGTGATCAAAAAACCTTTTCCTTCACAAATCCGCACACTCTGGGGTGATCCGGAACGCTTCAAGAAAACTTATTTTCCAGAAGAAATGGGTAGTGGAAAATATTATCTGGCAGGGGATTCTGCATATCTGGATAAAGATGGTTATTTTTGGATTATGGGGCGCATCGATGATGTTCTGAATGTTTCCGGTCATCGTTTAGGGACAATGGAAATTGAATCCGCCCTGGTAGCTCATCCATTGGTTGCCGAAGCTGCCGTAGTCGGTAAACCACATGATATCAAAGGTGAAACTGTTATTGCTTTTGTTGTATTAAAAGGTCCATACCCGCAGCCAGAAGAAATTGCTCAAATCACCGAGTCATTGCGTGATTGGGTGACCAAAGAAATCGGTCCAATTGCCAAACCTGAAGAAATTCGCTTTGGAGAAAATCTACCGAAAACTCGATCTGGTAAAATTATGCGTCGATTATTGCGCGCACTCGCCAAAGGCGAAGAAATAACTCAGGATATTTCTACTTTGGAAAATCCAGCCATTCTTGAACAGTTGAAATATCCATCTAAATAATGTTGAGCATGGTCACCACAGACAGCTTACAAAAAACCAGAGAATCATGTCATTACCACTAGTTACTGATTATGAGCATGGCATCAGTGCCATTGATGCACAATTTCATCGTCCCAACCGTGCAGCCATTCATTTGCTCGTTGAAAATGGCATAGCTGCGCTCATTGATACCGGCACATCCTTTTCCATTCCCGGGGTCGTTGAAACACTCAAGCAAAAGAATATTGCAACTGAAGATGTTGCTTATGTGATATTGACGCATATCCATCTTGATCATGCCGGTGGCGCAAGTGAATGCATGCGTCTTTTCCCGAATGCGAAATTGGTTGTTCATCCGCGTGGTGCCATTCATATGGCTAATCCTGTGCGGCTTGTGGCTGGTGCAATGAGTATATATGGAGATGTGGAATTTAAGCGCGTGTATGGGGAAATTCATCCGATTGATGCCAGCCGGATTATTGAGGCGCCCGATGAAAGTCACATAGATCTTAACGGCCGCTCGCTGCTGTTCCTCGACACGCCGGGCCACGCGCGTCATCATAATTGTATTTATGATGAGCGCAGCCGGTCTTTTTTTACGGGGGATACTTTTGGCGTTTCTTATCGGGAATTGGATGTCAATGGGTTGGAATTTGTATTTCCCACCACTTCACCCGTACAATTTGATCCTGACGCAGCCCATGCCTCAATCGATCGTATCATGAACTATAAACCGCATTATGCGTATCTGACACACTATAGCCGCATTGGTCATTTAACGCATCATGCGAAATCTATGCACGAGCTGATCGTTGAACATGTAAATATTGCACAACAAGCAAAAGACGCTGGAGCCGATAGGCAATGGGTGATTTCGGAAGCTTTGGAATCGCTATTGATGCAAAAATTGTCAGAACATGGTTGTCAATTACCCCAAACAGAAATTAAAGATCTGCTGCGTTCCGATATTAAGCTTAATACGCAAGGATTGATTTACTGGCTTGATCATCTTACGGACAAGTTCAAAAAAGTATGATTTGTTGAAGGCTTGTTGATTTTATCTGAAAAAAGGACAAAACAAGCCTTAAGAGAATATTCAAAAATTATTAGATGGGTTTCCGTATTATGCAATTACCCATACGGAAACCCATTTAATTTAAGAATCTTTATACCGTAATTTTCTTTCCGCGATAATCTATCTTATTTTTGGATGAACCAAAGGTCAGAGTAATTATCAAGTAGCTCAGATAAAAAATAGTGCCGAGAATAATATCTGAAATAACCCATTCCATCATAGATTGTGGCAACTCAAATAAGGATAAAATAGCAAAAAAAGTACTACTGATAATTAGCATCGAAATTACAAATATTTGACTTGTTTTCATTGAATCTCCTGAAATAAAAATTTATTAATGTTATTAAGTTTGCGAGCATAAGATATACTTCTTCACAAAAAGTTCACATTTAATTCGCATTTTTAATTCATCTAACAAAAAATATTTTTTTATAATAAATACAATTTCTTATATTGATTTAAGTAAATTGAAATATAAAGATAAACCTGATTTATTGATGACTATTAAAAATTAATTCATCAATTAGCGGTAAATTGAAAAAGATAGCGAGCTTGAAATGGATCATTCATCGGCCAAATAGTTACTTCATAATTTCTATGATTTGAATCTACCAGCCAGCTTGATAGGTATTGATCAGATTGACTGCATTATTAGAAAACCGGGTGATGCTATGCCGATCAAACCTAAGATCTTCCAGATCCAGCGATTGAGCAGGCATAATCTCTTTCAAGTCAAAGTTGAATTGGATAAGCGAGGTTACGTGATGAGAATCGATATAAAACTCCCCAGATTCGTCGGCGATATTTGAAACCGGATCGTGTACATCTGCAATGACATAAATTAATTCTTGAAGCTGTTCGGGCATTAGTGTAATAGTATACGTATCAAAGAAATGATCTGGTACCGGCGAAGGATTAAGTGCGTATGTTTCCAATCCTAGAACTGCACCCACTGCTTGCGCTAATCCACCGCCTAATGAGTGGCCAGTCACAGTAATTTTAATACCAGGATGGCGATTGACGACATCTTTAGCAAATCTAAAAGCATCTTTAAATTGATCGCTTACTATACCAGATCCGATGGCTGCATCGGCTATGGCGTCACGCGTAAAATCTTCTGTTTCCTTGAGTGAACAAGGAAAGTCGCAAGTTTCGGTGCCACGAAATACCAATGCCAGTTCGCTGGTATCGCGGTTTCTATAAACACCTGCATCCATCCCAGAACTTTTTCCAATGGATTCAATTAAATCCCATGAACCAACAGTTATGTTATCAAAATCATATATCGCATCCGAAAGTTGCGCATAAGGAATGGATTGTCCCAATAAATCAACAGCACGGCGTTCCTCCAGATTCAACATTCCATATGGCTTCCAAGTCACGTTAGGCACGTAGTCTGGATTGATATAGATTTCGACTTTTGCCAATTCAAACAGCGTAACCGTGGAGTCATCAATACTGGTCACCATAGTTAAATTGACAGCATATCGCTCAGTACCAAACCGTTTTGGTACATCAACCTTTGGTAAAGTAAGTAGCCCATTCACTGTTGAAAAAGACGGACTGTTAATTTCTGAAGTCGTATCAAATTCTGCGGTTAATAGCTGAAACCGGTTAGGATTGTCGATTCCCAACCATTGTAATGAAGCTTTATATAATTGATGAGTGCCTGCTTGATCAGTTAC
Source organism: uncultured Nitrosomonas sp. (assembly GCA_965652935.1). GTDB lineage: Bacteria > Pseudomonadota > Gammaproteobacteria > Burkholderiales > Nitrosomonadaceae > Nitrosomonas. The sequence continues at coordinate 242 of CBFGXU010000083.1, read as the reverse complement.
AACTATTTTTTGCAAACAAACTAAGCCATTCGATTCAAGGAAAGCAGCAGGTGCAGTTAAATTTAAGCAATCATCCGGTAGCGCATGTACGAAGTGTGTAATAGACATCAGCACTGCAGTGCTTATTAATCTGAAGTACTGAAATCTATTTTTCATGAGATCGTTAGCCTTACTGATTATTAATCAGGTAGAGGTAGCAAAGGATAACCTGTTTTTCTTCAATCAGAGGAATTATTAACTAT
>CBFGXU010000082.1:0-11336 GCA_965652935.1 uncultured Nitrosomonas sp. | reverse complement strand
GGCCCACCGGTGCAGAGGCTAGCCGAATTAAGCGGCTAAAGCGTAGTTTTCGTCGTTTGCGACTATTGTTTTCAGATGGATTTACGAGGGAATCTGATCCTCGGTATGCCCTGCGCTGCTTTGCAACCCACGTCGAAACCAGATCGTCCCCGTATTCGTAATGGTTATGCATAGGATAATGTTAGAACCCAAAAGTTCAGTCCTATGCGTATGCGCTGGGAATTTTAACAGAATTAATGGTGATTTTTACAGATAAACCAGTAATTCTTCAGGATGGTCAATTAAATATCGGGCGCCCCAGGTTTCGGGGGGCTGGTCATTTCCCAGATAGCCATAGCGTGCAACGATGGGCTGCATGCCGGCTGCCAAGCTGGCGTGGACATCGCGTATATCATCTCCCAGATAAATACAATTGGCAGGTGAGATAGCCATTTTGTTGCTGGCGGTCAGGAGTGGTTGTGGGTGCGGTTTAGTATGAGTGGTTTCGTCGCCACAAATGATGCAGGCGACCCGTTGTGCTAAACCGAGTCTCTGAATCAAGGGGTGTGCGAAACGTGCGGGTTTATTGGTTACGATGCCCCACGGCAGGTTACGGATTTCCAGTTGATCCAGTAGTTTGTCAATGCCTGGAAACAAGCAAGTGTCGTGACACAAACGCTGCGTATAAAAATCGAGAAACTCATCGCGCATTGCTTCATAATCAGTGTCACCTGGCTTTATATTGAAACCAAGGTTAAGCAGTCCCCGGGAACCGGCGGATGCCTGGTGGCGGATCTGTTCGATGGGCAATTCGGACAGGCCACGCGCGATGCGCTGTCTATTCAGGGCATGGCCGAGATCGGGGGCAGTATCAGCCAGTGTTCCATCAAAGTCAAAAAGGACCGCCTTAATCATTGGTCAGAAATTACAGTAGTGCAAGTACTATGTACTGTGATAATAAAATTAGCTGCGATAGGCCATGATATAGTTGACGTCGGTGTCATCTTCCAGTGTATACACTTTGGTGATCGGGTTGTACGTCATGCCGATCAATTTTTCATCGGTAAGACCAGCGTTGCGTGCCATGCGTGCAAGTTCAGAGGGTTTAATGAATTTGGCATAGTCATGCGTGCCGCGCGGCAGCAGCTTTAGTATGTATTCAGCGCCAATAATGGCAAACAGATAGGCTTTGGGATTACGGTTGATGGTTGAGAAGAAAACCCATCCATTAGGTTTGGCTAGTTGAGCACAGGAACGAATAACACTCATCGGATCAGGTACATGTTCGAGCATTTCCATGCATGTGACAATATCGTAATGATGTGGTTGTTCTTTGGCTAAAGATTCTACTGTGATCTTGCGATAATCAACCTGGTGACCACTTTCCAGCAGATGTAGTTTAGCAACTCGCAGCGCTTTATCGCTGAGGTCGATACCGGTTACGTGGGCGCCTCTGGCTGCCATTCCTTCCGATAAAATGCCGCCACCACAGCCGACATCCAGCACCGTTTTTCCGCCAAGTCCTCCTGTCAGCTGATCGATATAATCAAGACGTAACGGATTGATTTCATGCAAAGGTTTGAATTCACTGTTTGGATCCCACCAGCGATGTGCGAGTTGACTGAATTTTTCGAGTTCCAGTGGATCAGCGTTAATGCCATCATTTTCCATGTATATATACCTGTTATTTGGAGGTTGATGCGATACGTTCATGCCAGAATGCTGCGCGGTACCGCAGATCAGACTGATTGAGCGTTGTCAATTCTTTATTCTGTAATAGTATTCTACCATTTACCCATACATGGCTCACTTGTTCTCGACCTGCTGTGTATACCAGATGCGAAATTGGATCATAGCAAGGGGCAAGATTGAGATCAGAGAAGTCAATTGCCGTGATATCAGCCGCTTTTCCGATAGCTAATGATCCGGTTACTTCTCCCAACCCCAGCGCATGAGCACCGTTCAGGGTGGCCATTCTCAGCGCTTGATGAGCGGGTAGGGTATCGGCTTGGCCGCTGGTGGCTTTTGCCAGTAATGCCGCTTGACGCATTTCTTCAAACATATCCAGCCGATTGTTACTGGCCGCACCGTCGGTGCCGAGACCCACATTAATACCTTGATTCAACAATGATGGAACCGGTGCAAATCCACTGGCAAGCTTGAGGTTGGATGAAGGACAGTGGCTAATACTACAGCCATATTGCTGCACAAGCTTAATTTCATGGTCTGTCAGATGTACCATGTGGACGGCGATCAGATGGGGGCTGAGCAATCCTAGCTGATGCAGGCGCTCAATTGGTCGCATGCCTGTGGATTCCAGATTGATGCGGATTTCATCCTGAGTTTCATGTAAATGAGTGTGAATGGGTGTATTGAGTTGCTCCGCGTAAGTCAGGATGCTGCTGAATGTTTTATCACTGACAGTATAAGGTGCGTGCGGTGCGAAACAGAAGGAAAGCAGTGGATGGTGATGATATTGATCACGTAAATTCAATCCCTTAGCCAGATAATCATCAGCATCACTGGCATAGGCGGTTGGAAAATCAATCACGATCATGCCGATGGCAGCACGCATTCCAGAGTTGATCGCAGCCTCAGCACAAGATTCCGGGAAAAAATACATATCATTAAAGCAGGTAATGCCGCCCTTTATCATTTCAGCACAAGCAAGCTGAGTTCCATCCAGCACAAATTGAGCATCGACATGCTGATGTTCGATCGGCCAGATGTGTTTATTGAGCCATTCCATTAAGGGCAAATCATCAGCACGTCCACGCATCAATGTCATGGCTGCGTGAGTATGCAAGTTGACCAGGCCCGGGATCAGCGCATGATTATTCAGGGTGATAGATTGCTGGGGTTGATAATGCAGCCGGGCATTGAATATCGGTAGAATATCTTTGATGAGTCCTTTATCAATTGCAATGGCATGTTGATGCAATACCACTTCAGCAGGTTCAATAGGAATGATCCATTTTGCTTCTAGCAGAGTATCTATTTTTATCCAATTATTCATGGGCTATATAAAGAAAAAAGCCCTGTTAAAATACAGGGCTTTTTTGAATAGCATAAGTAATCGTTTATTTTGTACCTATTACTTCAATTTCAACACGGCGATCCGGCGCCAGACAGTCTTTTAATGCCTGACCATGACCATGGCAGGTATTACCTGTCACTGGGTCGGCTTCACCTTTGCCAGATGCAACGATAAGGCTTGGGTCAATTCCTTGGGAAACCAAATGTGCTTTAACTGCATCAGCACGGCGATGAGAAAGCTTATGGTTGTAATCATCAGAGCCGATCCGATCTGCATAGCCTACAACATCAATGCGATCATATTTAACACCGCGTATTCCATTCACAAATTCATTTAGCGATTGAACACCGTGTCCGTCTGATTTTAATTTCGCACTATCAAAGTCAAATAATGCATCCGCAGAGAACGTGATTTTTTTAGGAACAACTGGTGCTGGTGCTGGTGCAGGAGGTGGGGGTGCCGCGGCTACTTCAACTTTTTTAGCTAGATCCGGTTCACATTCCGGGATGGCCATAGCAGGTGTCCAGTAGCCAGTATGCCAACATAAACCTGTTGTATTCCTCACGACTATACCACGGTCATCAACACCATAAGCTTCGGCTTTTTTAACAGTACGATCCTGATCAATACTTGTTAACTGTGCCAAGACAGCACCAGAAAACATGGCTGATATAAGGATCATTCCAAGGAGAGTATTTTTGGCTGACATTTTCTTCATGCTGTTATCCTTTTAATGAAAACTGAGGTTCTAGAATTTCTTCTTACGTTATTTTATATGGAACTATATTGATATTTTATTCTACTACTTCAGGCATGCAAGTGTTCGATTATCAGTTTGTTTGTTTATTTTATCAATCAGTATGTTGTTTAATTGCAACATAATTGTGATATAAGTAAGCACGTCTGAATCAGGCAGAATGTGTAATTTGATTTATTGGAATGATTAAGTATTGTTGATTTTGTATTCGAACAGAAGATTTAGCGATAAAGAAATGACTCATGTTCTTATAATGTTCTTAAATCTGAATCGAATTAAAATCGGCAAATGAGTTATCTTAAATATACTGTTGCTCATTTGCTACTGTGATTTACAGTTACTACTTTGTAAAGAAAACTCAACCAAAAATTTTCATTTAAAAACTCTTGTATCTTTTAGGTAGAGGAAATGACAACGATCACCTTGTCAGCACAGAATCTGTGCCGCAATTATGGTTCTCATACAGCGGTTCATAAAATTAACCTCCAATTGAGGCGCGGCGAAGTGTTGGGATTGCTTGGACCAAATGGAGCGGGTAAAACAACCACCATGCGTATGTTGACGGGTAATCTTGCGCCAAGTAGCGGCAGTATAGAAATCTGTGGTATCGATTTATTGGATAAACCCCAAGAAGCCAAAGCACACCTAGGTTTCTTACCTGAGATTCCACCGCTTTATCAAGATATGACTGTGGATGAATATTTACTGTTTGCTGCAAGACTGCATCGTATAAACAAATACGCCGTACCAGCAGTATTGAATAATGTGAAGCAGCGCTGTGGTCTGGAAGGCTACGGTAAATACTTGATTGCTACTTTGTCGAAAGGTTATCAGCAACGTGTAGGTATCGCACAAGCCATTACTCATAATCCGGATGTGATCATTCTTGACGAGCCCACAGTGGGTCTTGATCCAAACCAAATACGTGAGATTCGTAAGCTGATCCGGGAATTGGGTACGTCCAGTAGTGTCATTCTATCAACTCATATATTGTCTGAAGTGGAGAATGTATGTGACAGAGTACAAATCCTGCATAAAGGATGCGTGATGCTGGATGAAACATTGGCTGGGTTACAGCAACAGGGTACCTGCCTGGAAGATGTATTTACACAACTCACGCACAGTGAGGAATAATCAAGGATCTAGAGATGATTGTTACGATATTGCGTAAAGAGTTAAGGATGTTGTTTACTTCTCCTTTAGGCTGGATATTACTGACTTTGATACAGTTAGTCCTTACTTGGGTTTTTCTGGGCCTACTGGATGCTTTTCTGCAGATACAGCCGCAATTGTTGCAAATTGCAAACCCACCGGGCATTACTGAAATAATTGTTACGCCCGTCTTTTCAATGGCCGCTATTGTATTATTGATAGTTACGCCATTGTTATCTATGCGTTTGCTGGCTGAAGAGCGGCGTAATCATACGCTCACATTACTTACTTCAGCACCTATTTCCATGACTGATATTGTGATTGGTAAGTTTTTGAGTTTAATGGTTTTCTTTTTCATTATCATTACCCTGATCATCTTATTAGGTACTTCATTATGGATGGGTGGCACATTGGATTTTGGCTTATTATTAAGCAGTGCAATAGGCCTGCTTCTGGTTGCCGCATGTTTTTCTGCATTGGGGCTCTACATTTCTAGCCTGACCGGGCAACCGGTGATTGCAGCAATAAGCGCATTCGGGGTGTCACTAGGGATGTGGATAATTGACCTGACTGCTGACGAGACAAATCAATGGTTGCATTCTATTTCATTGCTGAAGCACTTTGAACGTTTTAATCAAGGCTTGATTGATACGTTTAGTATCGCCTATTTTATTTTGTTTATGACTACATTTTTGATATTGACGATTCGCCGCCTGGATGGAGAGCGTCTACATGGGTAAGCGATGAATAACGTAATGATTAGACTCAATAAAAAATTACGATTGCATTATTTAATACAGCATGGTGTGTTCGTCATTTTGTTATTGCTATTGGTTATTTTGCTTGGCTATCTTGCAGCACAAACCCGATTGCAGTGGGATGTCAGTCAGAATGCACGTAACAGTTTGAGTGAAGCCAGTCTGGAAATACTGAAAAATTTGCAGGGACCCGTGCAGGTAACTGCATACGCCACTGAGCAGCATGCGCAATTTGGTGGTTTACGAAAAACGATTGCTGATTTTGTGGCATTGTATCAGCGAGCAAAACCCGATCTTTCATTGACGTTTATTGATCCTGCCGAGCAACCTAAACTGGCCCAGGAGGCAGGTATTCATATGAATGGTGAAATGGTGATCACATTTAATCAGCGGCGTGAGCACCTCACAGTCATGAAAGAGCAGGCATTTTCAAATGCTTTGATGCGGCTTGCGCGGGCTGAAGATAAATTGGTTGTGGCTTTGAGTGGCCACGGTGAGCGCAGACTGGATGGAAACGCCAATTATGATTTAGGGGAGTTTGGTAAGTACTTGCGTACCAATGGTTTTAACAACCAACCACTGAATCTTGCGCTCGAGCAGGATATTCCGGCGAATACAAGCCTACTGATGATTGCTTCACCGCAAGTGGATTTGCTGCCCGGAGAAGTGGATAAGTTACTTAATTATATCGATCGTGGTGGTAATTTGTTGTGGCTGGTAGATCAGGAGTCGTTGCGCGGATTATTGCCATTGACAGAGAAATTACGCTTGACCCTTACGCCAGGCGTTGTGGTTGATCCCCGCGCGAAGCAGCTTAAAGCGCCGATCACCTTTGCTTTGGGCGCCAGTTACGGACAACATGCGATCACTAATAATTTCGATTACATTACAGTGTTTCCATTTGCGCGTCAGATAACCATAAATGAGAATGCTGAGTGGAACAGTGTTTCATTGGTTGAAGTGGCACCCCAGGGATGGGTGGAAACAGGCGATCTGAATGAGGAAGTTAGCTTTGATCAAGTCATGGATGTGGCTGGTCCAGTCGCTATTGCTGTAGCGCTGACACGCAATGTTGAGGACCGTGAACAGCGTATCGTGGTTGTAGGCAGTGGACATTTTCTTGCCAACACTTATTTGGGAAATGGCCATAATCTCGATTTTGGCATTAATCTGATCAACTGGCTGACAGGTGATGAAGAACTGATTGTGATTCAACCGCGTGCAACACTCGACAGTAATCTGGTATTAAACGAATCTGAACTTGTGTTGATCGTGGTGGGCTTTCTTATTGTGTTGCCTGTATTGTTCTTGATGAGTGGGGCTATCATTTGGTGGCGTCGCAGAAGGAAATATAAATAATGACTCATCACGCGCGCCTTAATCTGATCATGCTTGCCACGATTATCGCTTTAGCGGTGTTTTTGTATGTTAGGCCACAGTCTCAGGATATTCAGAAATATCCCATTGACTCCGGTTTGACCGAAGCAGTGCAGAATCTACGTATCGTAGGACAGCGACAAGAGATCATGCTCAAACGATTGGATAATCAGTGGCATCTGTTAGAACCGGTGCAAGCTAGGGCGGATGAGAAAAAGATCAAAAAGATTCTGGAAATACTGACAGCCTATAGTAGTCAGCGCTTTCCGCTGACAGATCTGGCACGCTTTGATTTAGAACGGCCTAATGTGCAATTGTATGTCGATGGTAAATATTTTGGATTTGGCGGATTTGCACCCATTACCAATCAGCAGTATGTAGCGACCAATGATTACGTCTATATGATTTCACCGCACTATGCACTTGCATTGCCGTTAAATGCTGCTGATCTGATCAATCCCCAGTTGCTGGCGTCCGATGAAATTCCGGTTAGATTTGAGTTGAATCATTTGACGGTCGAACTGCAGAATCAAAATTGGCTCCCCACGATGCAGCCTATTAATGAAGCGCTTGATGAGGAAATAATAAAACGTTGGATACAGTTATGGCAAACAGCTGATGCAACCAAGCTGGTATTGAAACATGAGATTGGTTCTGAATTTGCTGAAACCGATCGTATTAAAATCATTTTACAAGACCAACGGGAAATTAACCTGAGGATTCTGCGGAATGAAGCCGCGGTAATTTTTTTACGTGTTAATGAAGGTATTGGGTATCATTTGCCTCTGGATGTGGGCCGGCAATTGCTTGATCCCTATCTCATCAAAATAAGCGAGATAGCGCCTGGGGCCTGATGCCGGAACTGCCAGAAGTCGAAACAACGCGGCGTGGTATTGCGCCTCACCTGGAAGGACAATCGATTGCACAGGTTATTACCCGTCATCCCAGGCTGCGCTGGCCTATTCCGGAGAACTTGCCTGAATTTTTAACGGGTTTAACGATCCTGGCAGTGACACGGCGGGCTAAATATCTTCTGCTTGACTGTGGGATAGGAACGTTAATTTTTCATTTAGGTATGTCGGGAAGTTTACGCATACTGACAGTGAAACCGGGATGTTCAATTGAATTACCTGGCAAGCATGATCACTTTGATTTGATTTTAAGTGATCAGACCGTACTGAGGCTGCGGGATCCGCGCCGCTTTGGGGCAGTGTTATGGTACACAGGAAATATTTTGCAACATCCACTGTTGATAAATCTTGGGCCTGAGCCATTGACGGCAGATTTTAATGCGCAACGCTTATTTGAGAAAACGCGGAAAGGCCGTGCCAGCATCAAACAAACACTCATGGATAGTCGTGTGATTGTCGGCATTGGTAACATTTATGCTAATGAAGCGTTATTTCTCGCTGGGATTAACCCCCAGATAGCCGCTGGCAGTCTTAGCATTAGACGCTACAAGAAGCTTGTGCAAGCGATTAAGCAAACCTTGCTGCAGGCGATCGAAGCAGGCGGGAGCAGTCTACGCGACTTTGTCAATAGTGATGGCAATCCCGGGTATTTCCAGCAGCAATACTGGGTATACGGCCGTGCAGGCCAATCTTGTAAGAAATGTGATTGTGTAATCAAACAAATCAGGCAGAATCAGCGCTCCAGTTTTTATTGTCCGCATTGCCAGCACTAACTGATCCAGGTATTGAATTTGAATTTTCCACTAAGCTGATTCTGATAATTGTAGAATTATAAATTTTACAATGCATTGATCAACCTAATGATAAGGCAAAATGAATATTACATTTATTGGCGGGGGCAATATGGCCTGCGCATTAATCAGCGGACTATTGCAGCAAGGTTATCAAGCAAAACAACTTCACGTGGTAGAAATTAATGCAGAAAGCCGTGAAAAGATAAAACATACATTTGGTGTTTCCGCTTTGGCTGATCTTACTAGCGGAGTTATTAACAGTGACGTTATTTTACTATCCGTAAAACCGCAGCAACTGTTTGAGCTTACTCAGAAGCTTGCGCCCTTGTTGGATGAACAGTTGATCATATCGATTGCAGCAGGCATCCGTGCACTTGATATTATGCGCTGGTTGGGCGGTTATCAGCGCGTAGTCCGGGCGATGCCAAATACACCTTCTCTGGTGCGTTGCGGAGTTACCGGACTTTATGCCGCCCCCACTGTCGATGAACAGGATAGGAACTGTGCTGAATCAATTCTTGCCGCGGTTGGTTCTACGCTTTGGGTGAATGAAGAACAGTTGCTGCATGCTGTGACCGCTATTTCAGGAAGCGGCCCCGCTTATGTATTTTATTTTATTGAATCCATGCAGCAGGCAGGGATAGAATTGGGATTGACAGCGGCCCAAGCCAGGCAACTCAGTTTGCAGACATTTGTGGGTGCAAGTAAGCTGGCCATTGTGAGTGATGAAGATGCGGCTACCTTGCGTGCGCGGGTGACTTCAAAAGGCGGTACAACCGAGCGGGCAATTCAAGCTATGGAAAAAAATCATATTAAGTGTAAGATCATAGCTGCTATTCATGCCGCGAGCGAGCGTTCTCATGAAATGAGTGATGAATTCGGCAAAATATGAATCTTGATGAACCCCAGATTGAATGATTATCGATTATAGCCTTTGTGGGAAATTTTTATGTCCAATCAGATCTTAATTTTTCTTCTTGATACTATCCTGGGCTTGTTCTCGCTGGCATTACTGCTGCGTTTCTATTTTCAGTTACTGCGTGTTCCTTTCTATAATCCGATATCTCAATTTCTTATCGCAGTGACTGATTTTATAATACGGCCGACACGGCGTTTTATTCCTAGCTGGGGAGGACTTGATTTATCCACACTCATATTAGCCTGGATAATGGAATGTATTATTGTCACCAGTGTTTATATGGCACAAGGATATAATTTTGGCGACAATTTTATTGCTGCTTCGGGGATTATGGGGCTATTGGGTATTGTTGAGATTGTTAAAACGACGCTCTACATTGTATTAATGATGATTATTATGCAAGCTGTTTTGTCCTGGATTAATCCCCTTAGCCCGCTGGCACCACTACTGGATACCTTTACTCGTCCATTCCTCGCTGTTTTTCGTCAATACATTCCACCGATTGCCAATGTTGATTTGTCTCCATTGTTTGTGCTGATCTTAATTCAAGTTCTACTGATGATAGTGGCTGGGGTGTATAAAGAAATCACTGCAATGCTTTAGGCCGCTGAGACGATGATGGGATGGTATCGGTATGATAATGCAAATAATCTTGTTTTAACGCTGCATATTCAGACTGGCGCTAAAAATACTGAAGCAGCAGGACTGCAGGGTAATGCGCTGAAAATAAAACTTGCGGCCGCACCGGTGGAAGGCAAGGCAAACACTATACTGGTAAAATTTCTTGCCAAGCATTTTGATGTGCCGCTTCGGCAGGTGATATTGAAACAAGGGGATAAATCACGACATAAAGTAATTGTGATTCAACAACCTGTTCATGGTCCGGAGGTATTATTGAATGAATTGCAGGGATAACATGCGGGATTTGTTTCAGTCGAATCCACGATAGCTATTCTATAATTTATAAAGGAATACGATGGAATTGATTCTGTGGCGCCATGCTGAAGCAGAAGATGGTTTTCCGGATGCTACCCGTAAACTGACAGAGAAGGGGTTGGATCAGGCAAAGCGCATGTCTGATTGGCTTCGATCAAGATTGCCGGAAAATACATTAGTATTAGTTAGTCCGACCCAACGTACTCAACAAACTGCAATGGCGCTGAGATCTGATTTTTTGACTTGTGATGAGATAGGGCCAGGAGCTACTGTAAACAGCGTTCTTACCGCAGCTAACTGGCCCAACGCGCAAGGTGCAGTGGTAATAGTCGGTCATCAGCCTGTACTGGGAGAAGTTGTCAATTCTCTGTTGCCAGTGATTCCGTCGGGACTAAGCATTAAAAAAGGCTCTGTATGGTGGATAAAATATCAGGAAAAAGACAATGTTGCTGAGCCAGTGCTACATGCTGTCATTTATCCTGACATGTTATGAGTTTTTTAAAATTTAATGATCAGCACAAGCCGTATAATTTAAATGTTGTTCCAAAAAACGCTCATACTCATACAGATAGATGTCAACTCGCGAAGATATAGACACGTGAAGTAATTATGGAATCAGGCCTTACTGCGCATTCTAGTGGCAACGTAGTTTGACCAGCTTCAGGTGGTGTAAATGCTGTCATCGCATTCACTAAATACAGTAGCTCAGTGAACCT
>CBFGXU010000081.1:0-11399 GCA_965652935.1 uncultured Nitrosomonas sp. | reverse complement strand
AAAGCATTAAATCCTTAGATGAAGCTGTTAAAAAAGGGAAAAATGGAAATCCAGTGGCAGCTAAACAATCTGCTCGAGATGCATTAAATCATCTAATGGACTATAAAAAATAATCAGGGCGGTAATAGATCAGTCCAATTTTTTAATAGCTTTAGTTGTTGTTGAGGTGTTCTATAAATTAAACCTGAATTCACAGTCCTTAAGAAATAATGGAAATAATTCTTTGGGAATTCCATTATATTTTCTTAAAACACGTTTGGCCTGATTCCCAAAAGATTGGAAATTTAATAGACAAAAAATTCAGCGGGAAATGGGACCTTATGGCTGATTATTTGGCAAACATTTGCTATTGGCAACGCACGAAACTCATCAATGGTCCCGAAAGCATGGGCATGGGAGCAAGCAAATATTACTAATAGATAATTTTAGCCATTTTACGCCCTCTTTCTTCATTAACTGTAGCAAGAAACATAAGACCAAAAATAAAAAATGCTAATGTACTAAGTAGCGCTATACGGTGATTTCCCTCGAATAAATAAATCATTCCACCATAGGTGAGTGGACCGATGATTGCAGATAATTTTGTAGCCAATCCCCATAATCCGAAGAACTCTCCCTGGCGTCCGGATGGCGTAAATTGCCCTACTAAAGCTCTCCCCGCTGATTGGGCGCCGCCAAGTGCGATACCGATTAAGTTAGCGGCAATCCAGAATAAAACTTCATCGGTGGCAAAATACGCGCAGATAATTGCTGCAGACCAGATCAGCAAAGTAATGGCAATACAGCGGCTGGAACCGATTTTATCCTGTAGATGGCCAAACAGGAAAGCACCGATCGCAGCGGTTATATTCACCACCATCATCAGAATGATCGTATCCTGAGTTTTGAATCCCATTACTTCCTGGGCATACACCGCCGCCAGTACGATGACAATGTGAATGCCTGAATAATAAGTGGTGAGTGCGATTAAGAAGCGGAATAAATCGGTGTGCATGCTGGCATGGTGCAACGTGAGTTTTAAGCGTTCAAATCCTGCTCGTATGAAATGTTTTTTTTTGATTGATCCAGATCCACTGTTTCGTTCACGCAACCAAAGTAATGTCGGTAAAGCAGCAAGGCCAAATAAGACGGCTACAATCAAGGTGGTAACAGGTACATAATGGGAAGCATCCAGTTCTTGATTTTCAGCGTAAGTCACATAAGCTAGACATAAAATCAGTGAAAGCAATCCTCCCAAATAACCCAGTGCCCAGCCATAACCAGATAGCCGCCCCATCCTCTCGGGCGGACTGATTTCAGGCAAAAATGCTGCGATCAAATTTTCACCGCTGGCAAACATAAAGGTTGCAAGGATTACCAAAATCATCGCCAGGGTAATATCTCCGGGACCGACCAAGCTCAATAGTGCAGTAAATAACACGCAACCCAGTGTCGTAACGATCAAAAAGCGTTTTTTTACGCCGGAATAATCAGCGATAGCGCCTAATACCGGCGCGCTCAGCAAGACCAGAACATTGGCAGTGGCGATGGTCAGTGTCCAAAGTAGCGTCGCATGACCATTACTGGCCCCAGCAGCGACCACACCAACAAAGTAGGCGTTAAAAATCGCTGTTAGAATGACTGTGGTGTAACCTGAATTGGCAAAATCATACATGCACCACGCAAAACGCTCACGCCGCGTCGCCTGATCAGGATGATTGCTGGTTAGTGCCATAGAATTCAGTAAAGTAAGAAATTAACTGATTACATCCCTACCATTTTCTCCGGAATAACCCAGGATTCAAACTGTTCCTCGGTGACATAGCCGGTGGCAATTGCGGCTGCTTTTAAGGTGATACCTTCGCGATGCGCTTTTTTAGCGATTTCTGCGGCTTTGTCATAGCCGATATATGGATTAAGTGCGGTGACCAGCATCAGTGAGTTATGCATCAGCATGTCAATACGCTCGGTATTGGCTTCTATGCCAACCGCACAGTTGTCATTAAAGCTGGTGATTGCATCGGCCAGTAATCGCACACTTTGAAGAAAATTATGAATAATCATTGGCTTCATAACGTTTAATTCAAAATTACCCATTGCCCCCCCCATATTGATCGCTACATCATTACCCATGACCTGGCAGCACACCATCGTCATAGCTTCAGATTGTGTCGGATTAACTTTCCCGGGCATGATGGAACTGCCAGGCTCATTTTCAGGGATTTTGAGCTCACCAATACCGCAGCGCGGCCCGGATGCAAGCCAACGTATATCATTGGCGATCTTCATCAAGGATGCCGCCAGCGTTTTTAGCGCCCCATGCGCATGCACCAGTGCGTCATTACTTGCCAGTGCTTCAAATTTGTTTGGCGCAGTGATAAACGGAAATGCAGTTAAACGGGATAGCTCGGCAGCCGCCCGTTCGGCGAATTCAGGAGGCGCATTGAGTCCAGTGCCTACCGCTGTGCCGCCCAGCGCCAATTCATACAAGTGTGCCATCGATGCTTGCACATGGTTCAATCCATGATCCAGTTGAGCGACATAACCGGAAAATTCCTGTCCCAACGTCAATGGCGTCGCATCCTGCAAATGGGTGCGGCCAATTTTGACAATACCGGAGAATATTTTTGCCTTGGCTGCCAGGGTTTCGCGCAATAAACGGATGGCAGGGTTTAAATGATGATGCAATTCCTGCACCGCTGCTACGTGCATCGCAGTGGGAAACACATCATTGGAAGACTGGCTTTTGTTGACATCATCATTGGGGTGTATTTTCCGATCCGATCCCCGTCCTCCGCCCAGAATTTCCGATGCCCGGTTAGCCAATACTTCATTCATATTCATGTTGGTTTGCGTGCCTGAACCGGTTTGCCAGACGACCAATGGAAATTGATCGTTATGATCGCCGGCAATTACTTCATCAGCCGCATGAATAATGGCGGCTGCACTGGCAGCATCCAACAATCCGAGATCGTGGTTAACGGTTGCAGCTGCGCGTTTGACCCTTGCCAGCGCCGCGATCAAGGCAGTCGGCATATGCTCGCTGGAAATCTTGAAGTTCTGCAATGAGCGTTGTGTTTGTGCACCCCACAATACACCGGCAGGGACTTGTACCACACCCATCGTGTCGCGCTCTTCTCGATATTTCATTTGCCTGACCAACCTCCCGAATCAGCTTAGTTACTCATCATAGTAATTCACTCATATCTAATCCCAATTAAGCGTGCCACCGGTTTGATATTCCGTTACCCGAGTTTCAAAGAAATTCTTTTCTTTTTTGAGGTCAATCATTTCAGACATCCACGGGAATGGATTAGTGGCATTTGGATAAAATGCATCCAGACCAATTTGCTGGCAGCGGCGATTCGCAATATAGCGTAAATATTCCTTGAACATGGGCGCATTCATGCCTAATACGCCGCGCGGCATGGTATCTTCGGCATATCGATATTCCAGCGCAACAGCCTTTTGCATCAATTCACCGATCTCGTCGCGGAATGACTTGGTCCATAAATGCGGATTTTCCATCTTGATCTGGTTGATCACATCAATACCGAAGTTACAATGCATCGACTCATCGCGCAAAATGTACTGATATTGCTCGGCTGCACCGGTCATCTTATTTTGTCTACCGAGTGCAAGAATCTGCGTGAAACCCACATAGAAAAATAACCCTTCCATAATGCAGGCAAACACAATCAAACTTTTGAGTAGCTGCTGGTCAGTTTCTTGCGTGCCTGTCTTGAAATGCGGATTCGTCAGGGTATCAATAAAGGGAATCAGAAACTCATCCTTGTCACGAATCGAAGACACTTCATGATATGCATTGAATATTTCACCTTCATCCAGGCCCAGTGATTCCACAATATACTGATAGGCATGAGTGTGAATGGCTTCCTCAAATGCCTGGCGCAGCAAATATTGGCGGCACTCGGGATTGGTAATATGTCGGTACGTGCCCAGCACGATATTATTAGCCGCCAATGAATCTGCCGTTACAAAGAAACCCAGATTGCGTTTGACCAAGCGGCGCTCATCCTCAGTCAAGCCATTGGGATCTTTCCACAATGAAATATCCCGGCTCATGCTGATTTCCTGCGGCATCCAGTGATTGGCGCAAGCACTTAAGTATTTATCCCAGGCCCACTTGTACTTGAATGGCACCAGTTGATTAACATCTGCGCTGCAATTGATGATTTGTTTATCCTCAACCGATATGCGCCGATTCGCACTTCCTGCCACGACCTGCTCTTTAATTCGTGCTTCTTCGCTTCCCAAAGCGGTATATTCATCCAGTAAGGTTTGTGGTTGTAAATCCTGTGAGCCTATTCCACGCAATGGATCAGCGAGTGATGGCATTTCTGTTCTCATAGGTTCATCTTCAAATGTCAGCATGGTTCACTCCTTTTCTTTTATTTCAAGTAGATTTATTGGCAAGATTCGCAACTTTCATCATCGATTGCACAGTATTTGATCTCGACGGCAGATGCTTCCACGGCGGCTTTAACCATGCCACCGTCCGCAGGAACTGCATTGAGTGAGCCTGCGCGCACAGTCGATTTTTCAGCCCCTGTCGCACCCATCGAGCGCAAATAATAAGTTGTTTTCAGACCCCTTACCCAAGCCAGTTTGTAGGTTTCGTCCAGCTTCTTGCCGGAAACCCCCCCGATGTAGATATTCAGCGATTGCGATTGATCAATCCACTTCTGCCGCCGCGCACCGGCCTCGATCAGCCAGCGGGGATCCATTTCAAATGCTGTGGCATAAAGATTGCGAATATGTTCCGGAATACGGTCTATCTTACTGATGGCACCATCAAAATACTTCAGATCAGCAATCATGACTTCATCCCACAGATTGAGCTTCTTCAGGTCATTGACCAGCGATTTGTTGGCAATCGTAAATTCACCCGACAGATTGGATTTGACGTACAGATTCTGGTAAGTCGGCTCAATGCTGGCCGAGACACCGATGATATTGGATATCGTCGCGGTAGGCGCAATCGCCAAGCAATTTGAATTACGCATGCCGTGTTTTTTAATGCGCTGGCGTAGGGCATCCCAATCCAGCGTCGTCGATAAGTCTGTTTCCACAAAACCGCCGCGTTCTTTACGCAGTATTTCCAGCGTGTCGTGCGGCAAAATTCCGCGGTCCCACAAACTGCCTTTATAAGTGCTATAGCAGCCGCGTTCTTCCGCTAGTTCAGTCGATGCCCAGTAAGCCTGATATGCAACCGCTTCCATCGAGCGATCTGCAAACTCAACCGCCTCGTTGGAGCTGTAAGGAATACCCAGTTGATGCAGGCAATCCTGAAATCCCATAATGCCTAATCCGACCGGTCGATGCTTGAAGTTGGCATTCCTCGCTTTCGCCACCGCGTAGAAATTAATGTCAATCACATTATCCAGCATGCGCATGGCGATACTGATGGTGCGCTTCAGCTTTTCCATATCTAGTGCGCCGTCTTTCAGATGCGCCACCAGATTGACCGAACCTAGATTGCATACTGCAATTTCCTTGTCATTAGTGTTTAAGGTAATTTCAGTGCATAGATTGGAGCTATGCACTATACCCACATGATTTTGTGGTGAGCGGATATTGCAAGGATCCTTAAAGGTAATCCAGGGATGTCCTGTTTCAAACAACATACTCAGCATTTTGCGCCACAATTGCACTGCCGGGATTTTCTTGTATAACTCCAGTTCGCCGCGTTCGACTTTGGCTTCGTAAGCCAAATAAGCTTGTTCAAATTGCTGGCCAAATTTCTCATGCAAATCCGGTACATCTGAAGGCGAAAACAATGTCCAGTCGCTGCCATCCATCACCCGTTTCATAAACAAGTCAGGGATCCAGGTGGCGGTATTCATATCGTGCGTACGGCGGCGGTCGTCGCCGGTATTTTTACGCAACTCCAGAAACTCCTCGATATCCAGATGCCAGCATTCCAGGTAAGCACATACTGCACCTTTGCGTTTTCCGCCTTGGTTAACAGCCACAGCCGTATCCGATACCACCTTGAGGAAAGGCACAACACCTTGCGATTTGCCATTCGTACCCTTGATACGAGCACCCATGGCGCGCACTGCTGTCCAGTCATTACCCAGACCGCCAGCGTATTTTGCCAGCAGTGCATTCTCTTTAATGGCTTCATAAATACCATCCAAGTCATCCGGTACTGTGGTGAGATAACATGATGACAATTGGGAGCGGCAGGTACCGGAATTGAATAAGGTTGGCGTCGAGCTCATGAAATCAAAGCGCGATAACACCTGATAAAATTCAATCGCACACGCTTCTCGGTCAATTTCATTGAGCGCCAGGCCCATCGCCACACGCATGAAAAATGCCTGGGGCAATTCAATGCGTTTTTCCTTGATATGCAGGAAATACCGGTCATACAGGGTCTGCAAGCCTAAATAATCAAATTGCAGATCGCGCTCGGCATCCAATGCTTCAGCCAAACGCATCAAATCGAACTGCGCCAGGCGTTGGTCCAGCAGATCGGCTTCAATACCACGCTTGATAAAAGCCGGAAAATATTCTTTATATTGAGCTCCCATTGCTTGTTGAGTGACTTCCTCGCCCAGTACTTCATAACACATGTTATTAAGCAATAATCGGGCGGTCACATAGCTGTAGGCAGGGTCTTTTTCAATCAGAACACGTGCTGACAGAATGGTGGATTTTCTGACTTCATCCAGTGATACGCCATCATATAAATCTTTTAAAGTGGCTTTTAAAATCAATGAGGCATCAACTGTATCCAATCCGTGACACGACGATTCGATCAATGTGGATAATTTAGCCATATCCAATGGCATGCGTTGTCCATTATCGACAACATATAGCGTTTCTACCGCCGCCTCTGTGGCGGATTTCTGCTTAAGCTTGGCTCTTTCTCGCGCATGGTCTTCACGATAAAGCACATAAGCACGCGCGACATCATGCTCGCCTGAACGCATTAATGCGAGCTCGACTTGATCCTGGATATCTTCAATATGAAAAGTTCCACCATCAGGTTGGCGGCGGAGCAATGCATTCACCACATCGTTGGTTAAGCGTGCAACCACCTCGCGGACTCTGACCGATGCTGCGCCTTGACCGCCATCAACCGCAATAAACGCTTTGGTCATCGCGACGGATATTTTGCTCGGCTCAAACGCGACTACCGCGCCATTACGTCGGATGACTTTATGTTGAAGGAAACGGGAATTTTGAGACCCGGTATCAAAAAAATTTTGATTTCCGGAAACAGGTTTGAGGTTAGTATGTTCTGTAGCTAGTTGCATGGTGACTTCCTCCTCTAACTGATTATTCATAATAAACTCCCTTTGATTCAATGCGATATAATTTTTCACCTAACCACAATATATAGTATATAACTAATATTATTTACATACTAATAGTATTATACAATGTTAATTTATAGTAAAGAAAAATAATTTTCTGTTTAAATACAAAGTTAATTGCTCAATAAAATTCCCTTCGGACTTAACTATTTACGGCTTAGGTGTTATTGTTATTACGGTTCTAATCCCTATCTTGTTTTTTAAACAACTGATCTTTTTATGGGAGAAATTGATGCGTAAATGGCTATTGATCATGACACTTTTCAGTACACTTATTCTAAGTGGCTGTGGTTACAATACTCTGCAGTCAACGGATGAGCAGATTAAAGCCAGTTGGGCGGAAGTATTGAATCAATATAAACGCCGGGCTGACTTGGTTCCCAATTTGGTCAATGTGGTGAAAGGATTTGCTGCTCAGGAAAAAGAAGTGCTATTAGGTGTAACCAATGCCCGTTCCAAAGTCGGTAGTATTCAGGCAACACCAGAGCTCATTAATGACCCGGAGGCATTTTCCAAATTCCAAAATGCGCAAGGAGAATTATCGAGCGCTCTTTCGCGTCTGTTAGTGGTGGCGGAAAATTACCCTGAGCTTAAGTCAGATGCTAATTTTCGTGACTTGCAGGCACAATTGGAGGGTACCGAAAATCGCATTACCGTAGCCCGCAATCGCTATATCAAAGCAGTCCAAGAATACAACATCGTAGTACGCTCTTTCCCCACTAATCTCACAGCGATGGCATTCGGTTTCCAAACGAAGCCAAGCTTTACTGTGGAAAATGAACAGGAAATTTCCAATGCACCGAAGGTTGATTTTAATCTTCAGGAATCCAGTGAGAAATAGAAATATTTCACACTTTGAGTTATGTGCGCTTTCCTTTGAGGCTTGAAACGACATGATATTACCCAGAATAATTCAGGCTTGGGTAAAGTCCCTCCTATTGATCGTCCTATTGCTGAGTGCTCTATATTCCTGGGCAGAAGTGGCAATCCCGCCACTTAAATCTCATGTAACCGATTTGACGGCAACACTTTCTACTCAGGAAATCACCCGTCTGGAACATAAGTTAACCGCCTTTGAAAAAACAAAAGGTAGTCAAGTTGCTGTGCTGATTATTCCCACCACGCAGCCAGAAGCGATTGAGCAGTATTCAATTCGTGTCGCTGAAGCTTGGAAATTAGGACGTGAAAATATTGATGACGGTGTGCTGCTTCTCATTGCGAAAAATGACAGGACATTACGCATAGAGGTAGGGTACGGCTTGGAGGGCGTGTTACCTGATGCCATGGCAAAACGAATCATCCAAGAAATCATTGTTCCTCAATTTAAAGTTGGAAACTTTGCAAATGGTATTAATGCTGGTATCGATGCTATTTTGAGCTTGATTGAAGGAGAACCGCTTCCTCCGCAAGTCAAACACGGCGCTACCCATTCCACTAACCTCAGCGGTATTCTTGACAACATCCTTTTCATCTTTATTGGATTCATGGTATTTGGGCGATTGTTGCAATCGCTGCTAGGACGTTTCGCAGGCGCCAGTGTGATGAGTATCGGTGCGGGATTGGCCGGCTGGTTGTTATTTTCCTCTGTGATTGCTGCGATCTTTATCGCAATTGTTGCGTTCTTTATGGGGCTTTTTCAAGATGCAGCGAGAGGAATTTATAGAAATGGTCGTAGTAGCTGGCCGAATGATGGTTATTGGAGCGGCGGTATCGGTAGAGGTAGTTCCGGAGGAGGATTTGGAGGTGGTGGTGGTGGCGGTTTTGGCGGCGGTGGCGCATCGGGGAGGTGGTAAATGAATTTTGTTCGCATCCTGCATCATCTGTTGACTGGGCAACTTGCGGTACGGCGCAGATTCCCTACTGCTTCCCTAGCCGCGATTGAACATGCCATCAAACAGTCAGAAATGAGCCATGGTGGTGAAATTTGTTTTGCTGTCGAAGCCGCATTGAATACCACCTCTCTTTTGAGAAATCAGACTGCTCGCGAACGGGCAATAGAAGTATTTTCCCAACTGCGCATCTGGGATACCGAATACAACAATGGCGTATTGATTTATTTATTACTTGCTGATCGGGATGTGGAAATTATTGCGGATCGTGGAATTTATGCCAAGATAATGAAAAATGAATGGGAAAGTATTTGTCACACTATGGAAGTGGCATTTCGCCAGCAGCAATTTGAAGCAGGCGTAATTGAAGGAATCAACAGGATTAGTCGGCACCTACAAGAGCATTTTCCATGCGATCTAATTAATAAAAAAAATGAACTCGCCGATAAACCAGTGATACTTAAATGAGATTCAGCAATATTTAGGTAGTAGTAGCATTGCGCTTGCCTGCAAGGCCGCAATCTCCGACGAGAAGCTTGCCGCCCACCCAATCTCCAGTCATTACGCAAATACCATTTCTAGAAAAACGTACACTATGACTTGTGAGAATAGGCACCAACGCCATATTCATATACCAATTTTCCTCCCAGCCATCCTGCTGCACAAAGAGAAATAAGCCCTGCAATCGATAGGCCAATGGCAAAAAAACCCGGTTTTTCAAGATGTGTGCCATCCAGACGCATAAATAGACTTACCGCATAAAAAGACCAGCTTACCATCATTAGTATCATATGTTGGTTCGCTAGTTTTATGGCAGGATTTTGCTGATCAATTTTCCCTAGTTCTATTAAACCAGTTATCATGGCAAGCAATGCAGTAATTGTTCCGATGACAAGCAACACCCCAGCTACCCAGCCTACTTGTTCATTTGTAAATAAGCTAGCGATATCTGCGATTGTTGCAAGAAACCAAGTTGCTATTGGAAAATGAACTAATATCGGGTGTATAGGGTGTTTCATTTGTAATTTATTTCTCTTCTTTTTTAGAAGAGCAAACTCAATAGTGTGAGGAAACCTGCTACCGCCAATCCAGCATGGAGAATCACTATGTTTCTGGGAGCAACATTATTTTTCATATGTATCGAAGCAAGATAAAATCCACCTAATGCAGCGACAACAAGTAAACCAAGTGCAGCAGTTAAACGCGCGTCTCCAGAACCTTCCAGCACTAGCATGATCAACATGACCAGACCAGTTGCACCTAATAGGGCATGGACAATCGATATCGACCAAGGTGCCAACTGTCCGGAAAATATCTTCATGGCTAAGACTACACCACCAACAGCAGCGATCGCTAAAACTATGAGTGTATATGTAAGCATAGATTCCTCCTCTTTTTTGATTTAAAGAATTTTACTATACTGCATATTCTAGAACTTTTGCAATACTAATATGTCAAAACTTATTAAATTAATTACGCATCGTAATTTAGAATGTCTGCTCTAGCATTTTTAGGTCAGAGCCAGCAGTTATTAGTCACAGCTTTGCTTCGTCATCGCAAAGGACTCACAGTGGACGAGTTGGCTAAATTACTGTCTATTTCCCGTAACGCTGTGAATCAACATCTTACTAGTCTTAGGAACAGCGGTTTTATTCAGAGCTCTGTGCTGGAAAGCACCGGCGGCAGACCAAGCAAAATTTATGCATTATCACCGCGCGGCTTAGAGCTTTTTCAAAGGCGTTATTCATTTATTGCGAAGCTTCTTCTTGCCTGGGTCGATAGGAATCTAGGCGAACAGGATTTAAAAGCCTGTTTGCAAACGCTTGGAGAGCAGATGGCAGAAGAATTTGAAAATCGTATGATAAAAAAATTATCGTCTATTGATAAGCTTCGCGAAGTAACGGCTATCATGTGTGAGCTTGGCTACGATGCAAGTATGGAGCAAATTTCAGAACATCATGCTGAAATTACTGCCCATAACTGCATTTTTTACAAACTTGCAGAAGAATACCAGGGCTTTTGTGTACTTGATCTAAGCTTCTTAGCTTCCCTATTAAAAACTGACATTGAACATAAAGAATGTATTGTAAAGAAAGGGAATCGCTGCTGCTTTGTGATTGCAGACCCTGTTGATCCTGTCCGAGAAACTGTGCTTTTACACAACCACGAGCCCTGAAGTAAATATCTCTAGGCAGCTGATATAAGTTTCTATTGAAATTCCTATTCCTGTTGACTGTTTAGT
>CBFGXU010000080.1:0-11490 GCA_965652935.1 uncultured Nitrosomonas sp. | reverse complement strand
CTGCTTTATTATTGCAGAACTTGTATTTCTTCAAGTAAGTCTTTATTAAATCTAATAAGAACCCCGCTGGCTGAAGCGGGTCTAGATTTAATGAATAATTATTCAACAGCGGGAATTTTTATTAAATCTATTCTACTTCTTTCAAGCCCGGGTATTCTTTATTGATTTACTGATCCCCCTTACTCGGAAGAGTTTTCTCGGGCATGTTATTTCGACGCTTTGAATCTTCAGGCAGATCTTCTTCATAAGGAATATCCTCAGGTGATTCTTCATTAGTGAGTTTTTCTTCTAATTCATCCAATTCTGGGTCCGATAATTCCTGATTATTGAATCGATACTTCTTCTGTAATAATACAATTTGATTAGATTGAGCCATAAGAAATTACCTCTAAAGCTAATTTAAATATACATAATCTAATAAACAAAAAATCTCGTCTGTTAAATCGACCACACTTAATTAATATTTGCAAATTGCCCTTCATAGCATCGCTTCTCTTTTGCATTAGTTGTTTTTTTTAGGCATTGGCTGTCTTTTTAAGAAAGAACACATGAGAGATTAATCTCAGCTAGGTACGCTAGCGAACCGAAGAAATCAAATTTCATCTGTACTTTTAAATACGGCAATTGACCGAATCTTCGACGGCAGTATCATTTTCTATTTAAATTGTTACAGTTCTAGGAAATTCAATAAATTATTGCCGCGAGTGTTTATTCTTGAAGTGCTTTTTTAATCGAGTTTAAAGGAGATTATGATGACTATAGATGACGGAACTGTTGGACAAGATGACTTCGTGGGTGATGATAATAACGATCACTTTCACAGTGGTGATGGTGATAACAATCTCGACGGCGGCGGGGGTGATGATGGTCTCGACGGCGGTGATGGAAATGATACGATAATTGGTGGATTAGGTAATGATATCCTTGATGGCGGTGATGGGGATGATAGTCTCGACGGCGGTGAAGGTAATGATCACCTATATGGAGAGGAAGGAAGTGACACGTTAATCGGTGGACTTGGAGACGATATTCTGCATGCAGGTTTTGATCAGGATGATTTAACTGGAGGAGAAGGTAGTGACCGCTTCAGTTTTTATGCAGCCGGAGATTTCACAGTTCAAGATTTCGATATAGCAGCAGATAAAATCGTTTTTGAATCAGAAACAACCGGCATTGATGATCTTGATGAATTAATATCATCTATAAGCGATATCGAAGATACGAGTCAGGGAGTGGTGGTCCACTTTGTGGATGATATTGCGTCCATTACCCTTGTCGGCTTACAAACAAGTGATTTATCTGCCGATATGGTTGAGTTTACATCTGGAATTTAATCCATGGGCATTCTCCACTACTTATCATTTATAATTGAGCGGTGGGAATGCTCCAGTCGGAATGTTCAAGAGAATTTAGTTAATTACTTGCTAAAATTATATTTTTACCTTTGGAAACAAAGTTCCTCATTTTCTATATTAACCATTTTGAATTAATCGAAACAGATTTGCCGCTCTAAGAACATATCAAACTGTAAGCCATTGAATTATTAAATTACCCTATCCATGAATTGTTATATTGTTATATGGTTATTCCTTTTTCGTAAATTGAAATTGTTAATAAGCCGTTATTTTTATTAAGCAGGAGCATTTATGAGCAGTTGGGATAATGGATTTCGTGGTAAGCCGGGACAGGGCATGGCTCACACCCTGAGTTTCGGGGGGGCAACCAGTTTTTTTCGGGTACCCTATCAGACTGAGATGACTGGAATAGATGTGGCGGTGACCGGGGTCCCCTTGGATATTGCCACTACTAACCGTTCCGGTGCGCGTTTGGGGCCGCGTGCCATTCGAACGGCATCGGCATCCCTGGCGTGGGAGCGCCCATGGCCTTGGGTTACGGATCCAATGGCTGCGTTACGGGTAATAGATTGCGGTGATTGCGAGCCGGTAGATGGTGATTTGTTAAGTGTGGCTCATATCGAAAAGCATATTGCCCATATTGTCAACGCGGGAGTAGCTTCCTTCGTGCTCGGTGGAGACCATTTTGTTGCTTACCCCAGTCTTCGAGCACATGCTGCTGTGTATGGCCCTATCAGCCTGATTCATTTTGATGCGCATACTGATACTTGGCCTTCCTCGGGTAATGGCATTAATCACGGCACCATGTTTTATCAGGCAGCGCATGAGGGAATTGTGAATACTGCCTTATCTACCCAAATCGGGATTCGGACTACCAATGATGATACGCTGGGTTTTCATATCGTTTCCGCAGCCGATGTCCATCACATCAGCGGCCGCGAGATAGCCCAACAGATACGCGAGCGGGTAGGTAATTCTCCGGTATACCTCACATTTGACATCGACTGTTTGGATCCTGCTTTTGCACCAGGTACGGGCACACCTGTGCCTGGTGGATTGTCATCTTTCCAGGCATTAAACATTATTCGTGAACTCAAAGGTATCAATCTGGTGGGAATGGATATTGTCGAGGTGGCACCTGCTTATGATCATGCTGAAATTACAGCACTTGCAGCCGCGCAGATCGCTATTGAATTGTTATGTCTTTACGCGGCGCGTCCCAAACAACATTAAAAAGCAATGAATGATCAATATATAGTCAAACAACACGATTGGTCTTATGCCGACGCACGGGCGTTGTATGCCATGGATAAATGGGCAGACGGTTTTTATTCTGTGAACGAGCTGGGCCATGTCTCCGTTTGTCCTCTCGAAGATCAGGAATTGCACATTGATATCATGGATGTGATTCGCGAGGCCCGCTCGCAAGGCGCTTCTCTACCCATGCTGATTCGTTTCCAGGATGTGATAAATTCGCGGGTACACCGCCTGAATCATAAATTTCAGATGGCGATTCAGGAGAGCGGTTACGAAGGTACCTATCGAAGTATTTATCCTATTAAAGTCAATCAGTTGCAAGAAGTGGTAGTGGAAATTCTGGAGGCTGGTCAAGAATTCAATATTGGATTGGAGTGCGGTTCTAAGGCAGAGTTGCTGGCCATGCTACCTCTCATTACCGATGAAACATTGTTGCTTTGCAATGGAGTTAAAGACCGCACGATGCTGACTCTTATGTTGAATGCGCAACAGCTTGAACAACAGGTGGTGCCTATTATTGAAAAGTACTCGGAATTTGAGCACCTGATGAGTTTGGCTGAAACGCGACAAATCACCCCTCGGCTGGGGGTGCGATTGAAGTTGAGTACAAAAGGGTCAGGGCGATGGTTTGAGTCTGGCGGGGCAAGTTCTAAGTTCGGCTTGACTATCCCGGAGCTGGTTAAACTCATACGCCAACTGGAGGAGCGGAAAATGACGCAGCAGTTGGAATTGTTGCATTTCCATCTGGGTAGTCAAATTGCTGATATTCAGGTATTGCGAAGTGCAATTAGGGAAATTACCCAGATTTATGCGGATCTGATGTTGCGGGGAATGCAGATTAAATATCTGGATGTGGGAGGGGGGCTTGGTGTAAATTACGGAGGTGATTACGACACTCCGGAATCATCTATTAATTATGGTTTGCGCGAATATGCCAATGTGATCGTGTATACGGTCAAAGAAATCTGTGATGAGCGCCACGTACCTGTACCCAATCTGCTGTCAGAAAGTGGTCGAGCGCTTACTGCCCATCATTCGGTGCTGGTAGTGCCTGTGTTGGGGGTACACAGGCCGGACAGTTCACCCATTGCTGATTTGCTGTCAGATGCGCCTGCCGTGGTATCGCGGATGGCATCCGTATATCGCGATGCACAGTCTGCGCAGAAAAGCAATGTATTGCTGGAATGCTATCACGACGCGCAGGAAATTCGTCAGGAAACTGAGCAGATGGCACGATTGGGTTATCTGTCTGTGGAATATATGGCGCAATCGGATAGTTTATATTGGAGTATTTGCCGCGAATTGCTGCGTAAGCTGGCAGCGGATGAACTGATTCCCGTTCCGGCTGAGCAGATGGAATTGGAAGAGCAGCTTACAGACATGTATCTGGGAAATTTCTCGGTTTTTCATTCAATTATTGATCATTGGGCCATCGGACAAGTTTTTCCAGTCATGCCTTTGCATCGGTTGCAAGAAAAACCTGAACGACGTGGGCAGTTGGTGGATCTGACCTGTGACTCGGATGGAAAAGTGAGTAAGTATGTGTCAATGTCCGGAACGAGCGACTTTCTTTTTTTGCATGATTTACGTCAAGACGAGCCTTATTATCTGGGCATTTTTCTTGTGGGTGCCTACCAGGAAATACTTGGAGACGCGCATAATTTATTTGGACGCGTGGATGAGGTGCATGTTTATGCAAGAGCAGAAGAAGCGAACGGTTTCTGGATAGAAGAACTGCTGAAGGGCATTAGTGTCAAGGAAATGCTGAGCCAAGTGCAGTATTTTCCCAATGATTTGGGACGGCGTATGTCCGAGTTTGTCCGTAGACAGATAAATACCGGTCGTATCAAGCCGGCGGAAGGCACCCGCATACTGAATAACTATACCCACCGTTTGGGAGATAGCACTTATTGTGATATTAACTCTGAGGAATCTTCAAGATGAAACAGAAACTTGGCATAATTTTCGGTATGAATATGCAGCTTATTAATGAAGAGATTTCTAAAGCTGATCTGTGCCAGAATGATAGCGCTGGTAATGAACAAGAATTTTAAGCATTTGGTATTCAATTACTTTTGCACCACTTTATTGTTAGCCAATTTAAGCAAAACAGCAGCGTGGCATTCGTCTTCTGCATCCGGTTCATGGGGCAAGGGGCACCAGCAAGCCAGATTTTTTCCGGCTAACTCTGCACGAGCTGCTTGTGCCAATTGCTTGTTGTTTAAAGCGAATGACTTATATAAAACAAATGAATGTTGCCTATCTTTAATCATTTGTCCTGGTATAAACGGATTTTCCTTGCCTGGAATAAATGGATTGCCCCATTTAGTGGTTCTGTCAACTTTTACTGTGTTTTCCGGCATGCGCCAGCCTTTAGCACGCCTCAGTTGTACTCGTAGTGGTATGGCCATCTTATTTTCTCCATTTATTCATTCTGCTTCATACCCACTTAATGAAGTAGCATGCTTACCTGGTTGCTGAATTGAATGTGCAAAACCGCCGTATTTTGCAGGTATCTAACGAATTGATTGCTTGGTTTAATTATTTTTCATTTTGCAAAGCATAGAGAGGCACTTTTACCTGAATGCAATCGCCATAAAAAGGTTTTAGAGAGCGGGTTGTTTTGACTTTGTCGCAACTTTCTTGATCTGCATACGGCCCAAATATCTGGGCCATATTTTTATTATCCTGCCAGGATGAAATAACCAAAATCCAAACCATAACTGTTTTCATAATATATCCTTAAAACAATTTATTGAGTGATGTTTAAAATAATTTTTGTAAGAGCGTTTTTATATTTGATAGATTATAAATTTTGAATGCCTTTAGAAATAAATGGATGATCTTATAGATACTATTAAGGCTCAATTATACGATAGGATCACTAGTCCTCTTGCAGGGTCATTTATTATCGCTTGGTGTCTCTGGAACTGGAGGTTTGTTGCCGTTGTTTTTTCTGATATGCCTGTCGAAGAAATGTTTACTTTCATAGACATGCACGTTTACTCAACGCCATCGAAGATGATTTTATTTTGGATTGTTGGGCCACTTCTTACGACGTGTTTCTATCTATTTATTTATCCTCATCCAGCTCGATGGGTATACGAGTACACACGAAAGCAACATCAGAAAGTAAAAGAAATAAGACGGCGTATGGAAGATGAGGAACCTCTGACTAAAGAGCAGGCCAGGGAAATAAGAAAGGTGGCTATTGAAACAAGAGATTATCTGGAATCTGAACTAGAAAAAGAATCAGAAAAAAATAAGAGGCTTCAAGCAGAAAACGAAGAATTAAAAAATTTGTTACAAAATAAGAAAGAGCATGATCTGGTTGATACCAAATCCAATATCAAAAAAGTTATTGAAGGAAAAAATAGTTTTGATACTGCCAAAAGAAATTTCACAATTAATCTCCAGGATGCGCATACCCAATCTGTAATCCTGAAATTACTTTCCAATTTAAAACAAAATCCTCTTGTTAACAAAGAAAATTTTATAAAATATATAGCTATTCAACTGGATATTGACCCGCTTGAAATAGCGTTCTTTGTTGATTTACTACTGAAGTTCGGTTTTTTAAATCTTGATGAGGGTAACTTGTCGCTTAGCGTTACGGGAGAAAATCTGCTCAGCGAAGAAAATTTTAAAGAACTCCAGTTGGCCCTAAATTCTAAATAAAAGGCTCAATTAAGAAGATATGGAACAAATTAAAATTTTTTCAGTGCCCGTATCAAATCTTAATAAACCGTTCAGATAAAAAGTTCGCTTGAGCAGGTTCGGCAAACTCGATACTTTAATGTCCTAAATGGGATTAGTTCAGATCTAATCCATCTTATCGGAGTATAGAAATCACAATGTTACGAGTTTTGTTTTATTTATGAGATACTTATCTCAAAACGTCAACAGACCCTAATAACCGCTTGCGTTGAAACTTAGGTGTTACATTTTGGAATGTTAACCTTTTAAGGAAAAAGACAATGACCGATCACTTACCCCAGGTTGGTGCACAGGACCCTGAACTCAATACCTCACCCATCTTTGATGAGTATGAGGATGTTTCGCTTGACCTCGAACTCGAGATCGGTGTCTGTTACTTCAATAATGTGGCATACCCGATTGGTCAGTATGTGCTAAGTGGCAGTGAACTGCTGCATTGTGAGGAACGGGGCGTATGGGTACGCAAGGGAGAAATGCAACCCAAGTAACTGAGTATCTGACTTATCTATTTATCCAATTCTATTCTGCCGCACTGCTGCACCAGTCTACTCGAATTGAGCGGGCGGGTTTGGAAGCCGTTGGGCTCCACGAGCCTATAAGTGGCCGGATGCCAGGTTGTGCGCTTGGCGTGTCGTCTCTGGAAGCCGGTAACGAGTGGTGCAAGCCATAACCAGCCGAATGGCGGTCTGCAGGGTGAGGCGGTGACCAATGGACACATAAACCGGCTTCACCCCCGGACGGGTACGCAGCACCGCTCCAATTACCTCGCCCTTATCCTGCAGGGGGACCCAACCTCCCCGTTCACTTGGTGGCTCAATGTGGTATCCAGTCAGGCGAGTCTTGCCCACGCCGATGGTAGGACGATCCAGCAGCACGCCAAGGTGAGAAGCAATGCCGAGGCGGCGGGGATGGGCAATGCCTTGGCCATCGCAGAGGATGAGATCTGGCTGAATGTGCAACCGTGCTAGCGCATCGAGCACTGCGGGTAGCTCGCGAAAGGAAAGCAGGCCTGGAATGTAGGGAAATTCGACAGGTCGACGCGCTACCGCCTGGTCTACCCGATTAAGATTAGGAAAAGAAAGTACGATCACTGCTGCCCTGGCGATTTGACCGCTCTCCTCTAAACCCACATCTACTCCCGCGACGTGAAGAATCTCTGGCAGTCGGTCAGCCGTTTCCACGAAGTGACGCATGCGCTCCTGGATCGCCACTGCGTGCTGTGGGGTGACATTCCAGTCATGCAAATGTGAAGTGATGATCATACAAACAGCAAGCTACTGAAAAATTTACTCATATCGGTTTGGCGACCATCAAATAAAACACGATGATGAGCGCGATAAACGCTGGAATACCCAGCGTAACCCAAATGCGGAAATAGCGCCAAAACAGCGGAGGGAGGCTGGTTTTGGCATGGCTTGCAGCCGCAGCAAGTCGATGCATTCTTATTTGTAACCATACGACGGGAAGCCAGCAGGCGCCTGCAAGAAGATACAGGCCAGTTGACCACAGGATCCAGCGGTTTGTAAGGGGAATATCTGCTATATAAACGAGATAAAAACCAGTGACAGGTTGAATAACAACGGTCGTGGCGGTAAATAGCCAGTCAGCGAGGATTACATTTTTTCCTACCGCAGCCGCGATCTTGGCATCACGGGTTAGGGCGGCGCAAATCATAAAATAGGCTGTACCAAGACCGGTGCCGAAGAGCAAGGTTGAAGAAAGGATATGGAGCCATTTTACGGTTACATAATCCATCAGTGCTTTTCTAGCTCATATAAGAGAAGAATGGCTGCAAGTATGGGTAAGTTTTTAATCAGCGGTCCAAATGGATGCAACCAAAATTCTGGGAGAAAAAAGGTTATCGTAAGAGTATAAATTCCGATGAGGGAAGCCTGGGCAATCCACAGCAGCCTGCGATCCCGAAGAAATAAAGTTCCCAGGCCAAATGCGATATCCAGGGCAGCAGCCCCGTACAGAGCCACGGGGGCAAGCGCTCCTGTAATTCCAACTCGCGCTAGCAAAATATAACTTTCTTCAACCGGGTAGATACCCATGGAAACAATCCCTGCGACAAGCCACACGGCCGCGATCGACAAGCGCAATACTAGCTGTAACCAGCCAAGAAGCGCCGACAGGCCCAAGTTTTTCGCTTCCCGTCGAGATGCAAATTTGCTTACTGGTCGAGGTTCGCGACCCAAAAGTGCTCGGGTTGTGCCGCAATCCGCCGTGTTTCCACGTTGCAGCATCTGCCAAGTGTCGACGTCGAGCATACCCTTGCCGGACCACTTTCCAATCTGGGCGGCGATATCCACAAGCGAGACAGGAACATGCACAAACCTTCCCGGACCCAACCCCATCAGATCCCGCAATTCACTCAAATATCGCTGCAGTGTAAGGGGCTCTGGACCGACGAGAGAGAGGCGCTGGCCCTGATATCGATCGGTTCCGACTAAAGCTACAACGGCTTGGGTCAGATCATCAATATGAATAGGCTGGATTTTCTGATCCCCGGCGCCAGGCAGAGGAATCACCGGAAGACTTGCGATGAGGTTGAACATGGTGGCGCTTGCTCCACCAGGTCCATATACAAGGGAGGGTTGAACGACGACCGCTTTAGCGCTTATGGCAAGCAAGTAATCATCAGCGGCCTTTTTGCTCAGATGATACTGACTGCTTGCTGTTTCATCCGCCCCCAGAGCGGATATCTGCAATATTCGGATACCTGCCGCAGCGCTGGCTGAAAAAAGCGCCTTGGGGGCACGTTCATGCAACGCCTCAAATGTTTGCCGCCCATGCTCCCTGATAATACCCACTGCATTGATTACGACATCGATACCCGATATCCTCGATTTCCAGATATTCGCATCGAAGTCACGCGTATAGTCGACGGGAATACAGGTAAAGCTGCGTAATTCATCACGCGGAGGCATTTTTTTTACGGCGCATATAATTTCATGCCCAGCACCTGCGAGTGCGGCGGCTAAATGGCTACCAATAAATCCGTTTGCACCGACAATTAATAGGGTGGACATTTAGAATGGTCTGTGTTTGAGCAATTGAGCTTTACACCTGAACTGCTGATTCCTAATCTATATTTCATAATAAACCATACTATAGTATAGTTTAAAGCATGACGAATATAATTTCATGGGGTCGCATCATTCACAACAGCCTGGTTTCAGGCAGCGTGGCCAGTATTGCCTCAGCCATTTCTCTCTCCCTATTGGGCAAGCGCGAATTAGACAGATTCGCAGCTCCTATTAACGGTCCAAGTCAATGGATATGGGGACGGCATGCACCCTATAAAAATCGGTTCAGCCTTCGCTATACACTTATGGGTTACGGAATTCACCACGCTGCCTCGATCTTCTGGGCCATCTGGTATGAACGAGTTCGAAAGCGTCTGTCACCCGCTAAGAAAACTTCCACCGTGCTTGCGCCCGCTATCATGACGACGGCGGCTGCTTATGTGGTCGATTTTTACTGTATACCCAAGCGTTTGACCCCAGGTTTCGAGAATCGGCTCTCGAAACGTTCATTACTTCTGGTGTATGGAACATTTGCGCTCGGGCTGGCTGCACCAGCTTTGCTAGATCGCTACCGGCTACCTCGCAAGAATTGAAAAGAAAACAAAGCCATCATTTCGATGTACCTCACGCTGTCGCTAGCAGGCTATCTGCTCGCAAATGGCTACCTGTCAAACATTATCAAGTTGTCAAGACTACTTTAAAGCATGTTTGATGTTCCTATGTTTTGCCCCAACCTTAGCTTGGTCTAGTACTACACCTGGCTCTGAACTGCATTGATACTCAGCCATATTCATTATCTTAGGTCAGTTTCTTTCGTCTGGTTTGGCCTGGTGGCAATGGCCCATGCCGACAAGACAGGGCTTCCAGATGGAAGGCCTGAACCGATGGTATTTGATTTGGTTGATCCGCTGGGCGCAAAAAAAGGTGAGGCTGAAATCAATACACTCTTTGATTACTCAACCCGTACCGGACAGTTCCAATGGTCGCCTGAGATTGAATATTCGTTCAAGAATGGACATGCGATTGAATTAGAGCTTCCGGTCGAAAATGCGACTTTAAGTGAGTATAAGGTTGCTCTACAAGGAACTTTGGGCATGTTGTTGCAAGGGCAAATGATTCATGGCTGGCAAGCCATAGGACGAAGAAAAAACGATGAAAAAGAGTATGCAGCCGAAGTGCTCTACCTGAACGATTATAAATTCTCGGAAAAATGGAGCATGATGAATATGTTTGGTTTCAGGCGCACAGCTTTCAGTGAGGAGGGAGAATTCGTCGGTCTGTCAAACAACAGCTTATTTTATATGCATTCGAAGCACTTCTCACTTGGAGTCGAGTTGAATAATGAAATAACTGGCAAATATCGTTACAGGCTAACACCGCAAATTCAATATGCCCTAAAGAAAAATGCCGTTATCCAGTTTGGAGGTGGGCCTTCACAATTAAACGAAGAGGAAAGAACCGAATGGCTGGTTACTTCGCGTCTCATCTATGATTTCTAGATTGTGTCATCAAGGAATTAATAATGAAAAATGCGCTGAATGTACAAATATTTACTGGCTAATTTTGAGTTTTAGGTAATTATTTGGTATTTAAATCGGTAAAAAAGGGGATCGATTCTTATGATGAAAATAAATATTATCCCTCAATCTCTTCCTAGGCAGATTCGTATATTAAGTGTAAGTGCAATTTAATGCGGTAAGATCTCAATCCTGAGCAAGTTGCTCTGTACTCGCAGCACTCCTAAGAATCTATCCATGCATCATGAATAATTTATCAGTTACTATAATTAGCGAAAAAGTCGCCTGAGCCTAGGCTAGACTACGTTAAATCAAAAAATTTAGGAATAAAGAGATAATTATGAGAGCAACCGAACAGAAAATTCTAAGAATTGGGATGATAATGTTCTTAAGCTATTTCTCTATCTGAAGAGGTTATGAATAGCTCACACCAGTCAGCCTAATTTAGGTATAGTCGTATGGCTGGAAAATTTCCCCACCCAGTGTGCCATTCAAACTCCCTACCTTCCCTCGCAGGTGCACTGGGTTTTTCTATGGGCGGTACTGGACAAGAAATTAAAGGGAGGTTCAGCATTTCTTGCGGCGAGGGTTGTACAGTTTCGCCCGCCAATAGGA
>CBFGXU010000079.1:0-11615 GCA_965652935.1 uncultured Nitrosomonas sp. | reverse complement strand
CCAATGGATTCACCGCGCTGCAATGCAATGACACCAAACGCAACCGCACCGGTGAGAGAAAACATCAGCCAGCCAAGTTTATTGATTAGATTGTTCATTTATTTTCCAGAAGAAGAGAAAAGTCCATACAATTATGAAGCGGTGCAAGATGATCCACATGCTCAGCCTCATCAAACAGGTCATACGATTAAAAAATAACAAACCATAGTGATGACAACAACACCAGTAAAGTTGAGCACTACCCCTTCTCGCACCATGTCGGCAATAGAGACATGGCCAGATCCAAAAATGATGGCATTCGGTGCTGTTGCGACAGGCAGCATAAAAGCGCAACTGGCGCTCATCGCCGCAGGCACCATCAGTAAGCTGGGATCCAGGCCTGCTGCAAGCGCTGCCGGCGCCAGTATCGGCATCAATAAAATGGTTGTCGCAGTATTGCTGGTAGTCTCAGTGAGAAAGGTAACCATCAGCGCAATGACCGCAATAATAATCAGCGGATGTAAGCTGGCAAGAACGGCCAATTGGGTACCGATAAAACTGGACAGCCCAGATTCGACAAAAGCTTGTGCAATGACGATTCCGGCTGCAAAAAGAATGAGAATCCCCCAGGGTACTCTCTCAGCAGTTTTCCAATCCAGCAGCTTGCCCCCACGTCCATCAGGCACCACAAACAGGAACACCACGGCAATCAACGCCACAATTGCATCATTCGCGCCCTTTAGATCAAACCATGTACTCCAGCCGCCGAAGGGCTCAAGACGAGTAATCCAGGCAAAAGCAGTGCAACCAAAAATGATAAGCACGCGACGTTCTTCCGGTCGCCAATTCCCAGCAGGAGGAATGATGAGTCTTCCACGATAATCCAGCTTGCGCGTGAGCCATAGGCCGGCCAGCGGCACAAACAGCAATACAGCTGGTAATCCCCAGCTCATCCATTGTGTAAAACTGACTACCGTACCGGTAAATTTCTCGTACTGCTGCATAAAGACAAGATTTGGCGGTGTTCCAATCGGTGTACCCATCCCGCCAATGCTGCTGCCGTAAGCGATGGCTAATAATAAGGGGATTGCCAATTTTCTGTCAGGACTTTGCGCAATCACGGCCAGCGCGATCGGCAGCATCATTAACGTTGTTGCTGTATTCGATATCCACATACTCAGTAGCGCGGTGGTCAGCATAAAACCCAACACGATGCGGCGGCTGCTGGCTCCGCCAACTAAATTGATCATCCCCAGCGCGATGCGATAATGCGCGCCGGAACGCTCCATAGCCGCTGAAAGAATAAATCCGCCGAGCATCAGCAAAATCAGCTCACTACCGTAAGCAGTCGATATTTTTTCCTGCGGTAATACGCCGGTCAGTGGAAAAATGGCTAAAGGAATGATTGAAGTAGCAGGTATAGGGATCGGTTCAAATATCCACCAAACCACACACAGAACGGCCACCGCAGCGGTCCAACAGGCACGCATTTCCCAGCCTGATTGATACATCCCACCTGCGATAACGATTGCAAGCAATGGACCGGCAATCAATACCCATTGACGACTAGGGGTGATGGTCATGTCATGTTAAGCTTAAAGGGTAAAATATTAGTAAGATCACACGCAAACGCTGGCTTAGCGCTAATTTTCACATCATGCCGGAGCGTTTTTTGTGCGTCAATGAATGTCTACAAAAATAAGAGCCAAGCTACACAACAAAGAACTATACTAATAAAACCGCTTATTTGTAAGAATGTGCTTTGACACCATGAGAATATATTTTTTGTAATATTAACTAAATTTTCTAAGGGGAATCTGATGGCAACAGGACAAGAAGCATTAGCATACTTAGGATTAACCGTTGAACAGGCCAATCAATTTATTCAGGAAAATATTGGGCAGCCTAAGATTATTTATGACGCTGCCTATGATGTTGGGATAACAACCCAGCATCTTAACGACATCACAGGATATTCAACCGATACCATTAAAAATTTTTTTGCAACTTTCGAGTTAGATACCAGTTTGCTTGATGAGGTTAAAATCCTGTTTAACTCTGATTTAGGTGATCTAGCCAATCTTGTTGAATTTAATGATCATAGCGGAGTTTTATCTACGGCTTCACTAGGCGATCAAGTAAAACTTGATGCTGATTCATCGAATTATAGCGCCTTTTATGAACCCGTATTCAGTTATCAACAAGCTGATGGGATATATACTCCAGATGAGCTAGGCGTTTCACATTTAGGTAATGTTCCTGCTACTGATGAAAGCATTGAATCGCTGGTTTATGGCACGTTAATAAACATATACTCTGCACTCGATGAAACCGAATTAAGTCAGCTTAAGGGTTTTTCTCATAACGAAAGTAATGTAAACGAATATCGATCGCTATTAACTGACGCTTTGAGTGACCCTGCTAATCGAAGCGACCAGAATCTAGCCGACCTTATCGCCGATGAAACGGGAATTCTTATCGATGAGTACTGGAATAACATGGATGTTATTGGAATCCTTGATCACAGTATTTTAGGTTTAGCCGGTATTGCTTAGTAATGCTGTACAACCCCGCCGCTAATTACTTCCAACCCATGAATATGGTGTTGGGATTATACGCAATAATTTTGATTCCTAAAGATTGCTTGATTCTTAACGCAATAATCGTTGATAAAAATCCAGCCGCCTGGGGTGAATCTTTCCTTCTTGCGCCGCCAGTATCACAGCACAACCGGGCTCGCTGGTATGGCGGCAATTATTGAATTTGCAGTGCCCGAGGTAAGGATGAAATTCGATAAATCCCCATGCCAGATTCTCGTCTTTAATATGATTTAGTCCGAATTCCTGAAATCCTGGGGAATCGATGATAGCGCTATCCGCATCAATACGATAAAGCTGTGAATGGGTCGTGGTATGGCAGCCGGAATCCAGTGCCAGCGAGATTTCTGCAGTAGCTCGGTTGGCCTGCGGAATCAGTGCATTGAGCAGGGTTGATTTACCCATGCCTGATTGACCGGCCAGTACGCTAAGATGGCCTGCCAGATAAGACCGAAGCGCTGATACATCCTTTATCGCACTTAACCGCAACAGTGAATAACCCAGATTCCTGTAAAGTGACAAGATAGCCATGGCCACCTGTGTAGACTCTGCAAGATCAGCTTTATTCAGCACAATCAACACCGCGAGATTTTCGCTCTCAGCAGCTACCAGACAACGATTAATTAACTCTTCACTAAAGCTCGGAATCGCAGCCACGACGATAATAATCTGGGTCGCATTGGCGGCAATGATCTTTTCCTTAAAAGCATCACTGCGGTATAACAGCGATGTGCGCGGTTTGATGGTTTCGATGACGCCCTGCCCAGCGGCAGTCAACTGCAGTTCAACCTGGTCGCCGCACGCAACACCGCCTTTTTTGCCGCGCATGACGCAAGATACGATTTCACCTGCTGCAGTTTCAACCGAATAATGTCTGCCAAACGCGGCGATCACTAGCCCACTCAAATACTCAACTTTATGTTTTGGTTTTTTGAAACGAATACTCAAATGGTGAACAACTTATCTATTTTGGCTGCACAGATAAAATCATTCTCGGACAAGCCATCAATTGCATGTGTCGTATATGTTACGGAGCATTGATTGTAACCTACGGCCATATCCGGATGATGATCTTCCCGGTGGGAAATCCAAGCCACCGCATTTACAAAAGCCATGGTTTGATAATAATTCTTGAATGCGTAGGTTTTAGTGATTTGCTTATCGTGTAATTGCCATCCGGCAATTTGCTGCAGAAGGACAGAGACTTCATCGACAGATAGCGGCGGCACACCCCCTTCGCAAGGTTTGCACTGCTTGGATGTTAAGTCACAACTAATTTCACTCATGATTACCCCTGATTTTGTAGGTGAGCCACTCGGATAGCGGCTGGCGGATGAGAGTCATAAAAAGCCGAATGCAACGGATCTGGTGTCAGTGTGGCCGCATTATCCTGATACAACTTAACCAGGGCCTGAATCAAATCATCCGCCGATGAATGCTGTGCGGCATAGGTATCGGCCTCAAACTCATGCTTACGTGAATAAATGCTGGCTATCGGATGCAGCAAAAAGGTAAATACCGGCATTACCAGGAAAAACAGCGTCAATGCCATTGCAGTTGAGGGTACGGCTGTAACGGATATACCCAGGCCTTCATAAAACCAGCTCTGACCCATCAAATAATTCAGTAACCATAGAAACGCCAAGCTCATGGCAAACGATATCACCATACGTTTGATCACATGGTGATGTTTGAAATGCCCCAATTCGTGCGCCAGCACTGCTTCAATTTCATTTGGATTAAGACGCGACAGCAAGGTATCAAAAAAAACGATCCGCTTGGTTTTGCCAAAGCCGGTGAAATACGCATTGCCATGGTTACTGCGGCGCGAACCGTCCATGACAAACAATCCGCTGGATTTAAAACCACATTTATTCATCAATTGCTCAATGCGCGTCTTGAGGACAGTATCTTCCAGTGGTGTAAATTTGTTAAACAGTGGTGCAATCCAAGTGGGATAAATCGCCAGAACAATTAAATTGAAAGCGATCCAGGCAAACCAAGCGTACAACCACCAACTTTCCCCCATTTTCTCCATCAGCCACAACACACAAAATAATAAGGGCACACCTAACAACAAGCCAAGCATGGATTGTTTAATCAGGTCAGTAAAGAACATGACAGGGGTCATTTTATTGAAACCGTATTGCGCTTCGATCACAAAAATGCGGTAGTAGCTCAACGGAATTTCAGCAATACCAATAATCAGAAAGGTGCTGATAATCAACGCCATCCCATGAGTCAATGGATCAATCAACCATTCTGCCCAGAAATTACTCAGAGCGTTTAACCCCCCGCCCAGCGTAAAAACCAGCAACAGCACGACTTGCAGCAAAATACCCGCATATCCCGCCCGTGTTTTGGCACAAGTATAATCCGCTGCTTTCTGATGATCGCTCAGGTTGATCTGATTGGCGAATTTTTCCGGCACCTTGTTTTGATGTTCACGGACATGGCGAATATGCCGTGCCGCCAGCCAGATCTGAGTCAATGTTGTAAGCGATAACGCAATAAGAAAAACCAATGTAAATGTTTGCATAGTCAATAATTTTAAACTCTGAAATTTGAAATTTAGAGGCGCTTATTTAAAAATGACGGGCCGAAGTCAATATGACACAATTAAGCGCATTGCATTCAAAAAATATAGAAATAATTATGGCACAAGATAACAATAACCTCATCTGGGTCGACATGGAAATGACCGGACTCAATCCAGATACCGATCGCATTATTGAAGTGGCTTTGGTCGTTACTGATTCACAACTCAATACGATAGCTGAAGGTCCGGTGTTGGTAGTCCATCAATCGGATGAGGTGCTGGATGGCATGGATAAATGGAATAAATCGACACATTCCAAATCTGGTCTCATAGACAAAGTAAAAGCTTCACGATTCAGTGAAGCAGAGGTTGAAGCACAAATGATCGAATTTCTCAAATTGTACATACCGCCTGGCCTATCACCCATGTGTGGAAATTCAATTTGTCAGGACCGCCGCTTTATGGTTCGCTCAATGCCACAATTGGAGGAATACTTTCATTATCGCAATCTGGATGTCAGCACCCTCAAAGAACTGGCCAAACGCTGGAGACCGGAAATAGCAGCAGGCCTCACCAAAGAAAGCAAGCATGAAGCTCTGGCCGATATTTATGACTCCATCAATGAGCTTAAGTATTACCGCCAGCATTTTATTGTTGCGTGAAACAACATCTTATGGATGTTTTCCCTACCTACTAAGATTTACATTACAATGGCTTTCGAACGTTACAGACGGGTCTGTTTCTAAAAACCGAAGGAAAAACTTCATCTTTCACTCATCATTAGGAGAAACCAATGCTTGATAAAATAAATCCGATTGTTATCGCTACCGGAGCCGCTTTTTTACTCACCTTCAGCGCAACAACAGTTTTGGCTACTGACGCCAAAGAAAACAGCCATCATCACCAAAGTGGACAAGCTATAGGTCATGGAGATATGAAGGTTGACCATCACTGTCCTCATAAAATGTCCTCAGCAGATCAAAATAAAGATGGCAAAATCAGTAAGGAAGAATTCATGAAGCATCATGAAGCCATGTTTGATAAAAAGGATACTAACAAGGATGGTTTGCTGGATGACACAGAAATACGTCACATGCACAAACATAAACATGATCAGCACAAAGAAGATGGTCATGCGCATGGTGACGAAAAAAAATAACTGTCACGCGTGAAGTTAAAAAAGATCTGCTATTTTGCTCTGACAGCGAATTTATTCCAAAGCAGCTGTCAGAGCTTCGATTGATTCAATGCCTTAATCCACCAGATATCTTAGCAGGCGTTTTTTGTTCCAATGGTTGTGGATCCAATACAGCCACGGTCAGGTTATCATCACTGAAATATTTTTTCGCCACATCGCGTATCTGCTCGGCAGTAACTGCTTTCAGCTTCTCCAGCATGAGGTCAATGTCACGAAAAGACAGCCCTATGCTTTCCAGTCTACCGATCTGCATCGCTTGAGAGAAAATGGAATCTCGCTGATACACATGACCAGCCACTACTTGCGCTTTAACCCGAGCCAGTTCTTCATCGGTAACACCGTGTTGAATGATTTTCTCAATCTCACCACGTAATGCCTGCTCCAGTTCTGTCACCGTTTTACCTGCGCTAGGTATCGCACTCAGAAAAAAAATACTCGGACCACGAGCAATCGCACTATAGCCAGCGCTCGCTGAACTGGCAATGTGTTTTTCGCGCACCAATGACTTGTTCAATCGGGCGGAGGCATGGCCATCTAACACGCTTTCCAGCATTTCCAGCGCATAAGGCTCCCAATCTGCTGTTACATTTCTTATTGCCGGGACATGATATCCCATCATCAGATAAGGTAATTCTGCCGGCGCCTTGACCGTTATTCGCTTGATGCCAAGTTGCGGCGGCTCAGTTTGTGGCTTACGGGCATTGATCGGTAATAATGAGCGTCTTTGTTGAATGGGGCCATAGTTTTTCTGCGCTAACTTGAACACTTCATCCGCCTTCACATCACCGACCACAACCAATATGGCGTTGTTAGGCTCATACCAGCGGTCATACCATTCTTGCGCATCTTCTACGCGCATGTTTTCCAGATCATTCATCCAGCCGATGATGGGATTTTTATAAGGATGTGATTGGTAAGTAGTGGCCATCATTTTCTCATACAACAAGGAACGGGGCTGATCTTCAGTGCGCAACCTTCTCTCTTCCATTACGACTTTAATCTCTTTTGCAAACTCTTCTTCTGTCAGAATTAAATTACGCATCCGATCCGCTTCCAGTTCCATGGCCATCGGTAAATGACGTTTATGCAATTGCTGATAATAAGCGGTGTAATCGTAACTGGTAAAAGCATTCTCACGCCCGCCAGCAGCTGCGATTTTCTTGGAAAACTCCCCACCGGGAACTTTTTCTGTGCCTTTAAACATCATATGCTCAAGGACATGGGCCACACCGGTTACTCCATTTACTTCATCAATGCTGCCTGCCTGATACCAGATTTGTGTCACGACGACGGGCGAACGGTGATCCTGCTTTACAATCAGCTTCAGTCCATTATCAAGCAGATATTCATATGGATTGGCAAAAGCGGCAAAAGAGACCAACAGATTTGATAGGAACAGCAATCCCGAGAATGAAAAAAAGCGAAAAACAGCAACACGGTGACCAGGTTTCATTTTTACTAACCCAAG
The DNA here is from genome assembly GCA_965652935.1 of uncultured Nitrosomonas sp. Taxonomy (GTDB): domain Bacteria; phylum Pseudomonadota; class Gammaproteobacteria; order Burkholderiales; family Nitrosomonadaceae; genus Nitrosomonas. The sequence goes on along the minus strand of CBFGXU010000079.1, from coordinate 3,834 downwards.
TATGAATAAACAGATAAAATTAAGCTTTGAGAATTCCAATGCATATAAATAAAGCCTACCAGAATGTTTAGTTTTTTTAAATCCAAACAGAATCCTTCGGATCCTTCTGAAACAGCGATCACGCCTGATACTGAGTCTGAATCCAAGTCTGCTGAACCAGCAATCGATGAATCAACTAGCTTAGCGAACAAGCTCAAACAAGGTCTGGCACGTACACGGCAGAGTTGGGGTAAGCAGCTATCGAGTCTATTTGGCAGCGGCAAAATAGACGAGGCGCTTTACGAAGAACTGGAAACCATTTTGTTAACTTCCGATATCGGAGTCAAGGCAACCTATCAGTTGCTTGAAAATTTGCGCAAACAAGTGAAGCGCGATGCATTAACAGACTCTGCACAATTAAAACAGGCGCTTAAGGAATCGCTGATCGCCATGCTGGAACCGCTTGTTCAACCGTTGGATACCACCATCCAAAAACCTTTTGTCATTATGATAACAGGTGTCAATGGCGTGGGGAAAACAACTTCCATAGGTAAGCTTGCCAAGTATTTTCAGGCGCAAGGCAAATCGGTACTGCTGGCCGCCGGGGACACTTTCCGTGCGGCTGCACGCGAACAATTGATTGCTTGGGGGGAGCGGAATAATGTCATCGTGATCGCACCCGACAGCGATCCGAGTAAAAAAAGTGATCCGGCCGCGGTGATTTTTGACGCAGTCAATTCTGCCAAAGCGCGCGGCATTGATATTGTACTGGCAGACACTGCCGGACGCTTGACCACTCAGCTGCATTTGATGGAGGAAATCAAGAAAGTCAAACGTGTGATTGCCAAGGCCATGCCCGAGGCACCCCACGAAGTGCTCGTGGTGCTCGATGCCAATACGGGACAAAATGCAATCACACAAGTGAAAGCTTTTGATGAGGCACTGGGTGTCACCGGTCTGATCCTGACCAAGCTGGATGGCACCGCCAAAGGTGGCGTGGTAGCAGCGATTGCCGGTCAATATCCGCATAACCCGCCAGCATTGCGTTTTGTAGGTGTCGGTGAGGGCTTGGATGATTTAAGGCCGTTTGATGCTAAGGCATTTGTCGAAGCGATATTTGACTGATCTACGGGAATACATGAGGTCTTATGATCACGTTCAAAAATGTCTCGAAACGTTTTCCGGACGGTTACGTTGCGCTCAATAACATTGATCTTACGGTTAATTCAGGTGAAATGATATTTCTAACCGGCCATTCCGGTGCAGGTAAAAGCACTTTATTAAAATTGATCGCAGCAATCGAGCGCCCAACTTCGGGCACTATTACAATCAGTGGGCAAAACATCGCACAGCTCAAGCTGGGTGAGATCCCTTACTTACGCCGTAAGATCGGCTTCATTTTCCAGGATCATAAGCTTTTGTTTGATCGCAATGTTTTTGACAATGTTTTATTGCCATTACAAATCAGTGGCTTTGATAATAAAACGGTAGCCAGTCGTGTACGCGCCGCCTTGGATAAAGTCGGCTTGTTAAAAAAGGAAAAAGCCATGCCCATTGCGTTATCCGGTGGAGAAAGGCAGCGATTATGCATTGCGCGCGCTGTAGTTCATCGGCCTAACATTCTGATAGCCGATGAGCCGACGGGTAATCTGGATATAGAATATGCCCGAGACATTATGGCGATGTTCACTTCATTTAATCAGGTAGGCGTCTCCGTGCTGATCGCAACGCATGATGCATCTTTATTGGAAGACACGCAACATCGCATCTTATTGCTTAAACAGGGAAAATTAACAATATGATTCGCGCCTGGCTAATGCAGCATGGGTTTATGTTTTTTCTCACACTCAGGCGGCTGATTTCTACACCCGTAGCGAGTTTACTCAGTGTTATTGTAATGGGCATTGCCCTGAGCCTGCCGGCTGGTATTTATGTATTCATGAAAAACCTGCAATCCATTTCCGGACAAACAGTAAGTTCACCGCAAATGAGTCTGTTTCTCAAACTAAATGCAAAACAAGAAGACATTGAAAAAATTAGACGATATCTGGAAGAAAATGCGCAGATTGTAAGTTTCCAGTTCGTCTCCAAGGAGGTTGCATTGCACCAGCTGCAACAAAATAGCGGGCTTACAGATATCACAGCGAACTTAATCCATAACCCGCTTCCCGATGCTTTTATCGTACATGCACTGGAAAGTGACCCTGAAACTCTGGAGCAGTTGCGCATGACCATCCAGAAATGGCCGGAAATCGAACATGTACAATTTGATTCTGCCTGGGTCGAGCGCCTGAATGCGCTACTTAAATTGGGACGTTACCTGGCCCTCATGCTAGCCACTTTATTAAGTGTTGCGATTATTGCCATCATGTTCAACACTATTCGCCTGCAGATTCTTACCAAACGGGATGAAATTGAGATATCCAAATTAATTGGTGCAACCGACAGTTTTATTCGGCGTCCTTTTCTTTATTTTGGTACAGTTCAGGGACTAGCCGCTGGCGTTGCTGCCTGGTCTATCATTGCATTTGCCATTGCGACAGTGAATGAAGAACTCGTTGCACTTACCCAGCTCTATGACTTTGATTTACATTTACAACATCTTTCTTCAGAAGATAGCGTCAGCTTACTGGTATTCTCATCCTGGCTGGGTTGGTTAGGCGCACGTCTGTCGGTTGCAAGCCATCTTTGGCAAATTGAGCCCAGATAAGATAAAGTAAAGGCTCGAACTTTTTAGAAGTTTGGCGCTCTCAGAATGAGAGTGCGAAAATAAAAAATAAGCACAAATCCATGCTCAGGAGATTATTAAAAATGACGAATGCTTTAACACTGCCCTCAATGGAAGGAAGTCTTGAAAGTTATATTCAGTCTGTTAATTCTTTCCCTATTCTTTCTCAAGAGGAAGAAACCAGCTTGGCACGCCGGCTATTGAATCATGGCGATATCAAAGCTGCACAGCAATTAATTTTGTCGCATTTGCGTTTTGTGGTCGCAATAGCGCGCGGCTACAAGGGATATGGCCTTCCACAGGCTGATTTAATCCAGGAAGGTAACATCGGTCTAATGAAAGCAGTCAAACGCTTTGACCCGGAACGCGGGGTTCGTTTGGTGTCTTTTGCTGTGCATTGGATCAAAGCCGAGATTCATGAATTTATTATGCGTAATTGGCGCTTGGTTAAAATAGCTACCACCAAGCAGCAACGCAAGCTGTTCTTTAACTTGCGCAGCATGAAGCAAGGATTAGATACTCTAAATTCCCAAGAAGTCAACGCGATAGCTACACAACTGGGTGTTAAATCTGAGGAAGTGATCGAAATGGAAAAACGTTTCAATGGTGCGGATATTTCATTGGAACCGGTATCCGATGATGAAGACGACACTTACAATCCAATCAGTTATTTGACAGACGGCACTGAACCTTCACAAATCCTTGAAAAAGAGCAAATCAGCCACTTGCGTAGCAAAGGTCTGCAGCAATCATTAGCTTGTCTGGATGATCGTAGCCGCCACATCATTGAAGCGCGTTGGTTAAGAGAGAAAGATACCGCCACCCTCCATGATCTGGCTAATGAACTGGGCGTATCAGCAGAGCGCATCCGCCAAATTGAGGCCAAAGCATTGCAGAAAATGCGCGGTGTCATGCCAACAAATATTTAAAATCAGATTTATCCATTTCCCCCAAAATGAACTAAGTGGATGTATCATTCTCAGCAAACGGAGAGGTACCGAAGCGGCTATAACGGCGCTGACTCGAAATCAGTTGGTCAGGGTAACTTGACACATGGGTTCGAATCCCATCCTCTCCGCCAGTTAATCTTCTACAGAAATCCAGTAAAGTATATATTATTCAATAAA
>CBFGXU010000078.1:0-11837 GCA_965652935.1 uncultured Nitrosomonas sp. | reverse complement strand
TTTGATCTCCCCGTTAAATTCAGCCCAATATTCACCCCTTAATCGTTTCTAATGGAAAATCTGGGTTGAAAGCACGCGGTATTAAAAATGGCCTTCAGGATAAGGCTGCCAAGAACAAACTGCTATTGAAGCGGCAATTGCAACGCGATCGTTTGATTACAAGGGCTCGTTATGTTGTTGAACGCACCTTCGGCAGCCAGACACAATGTGGTTCAATGCCAACAAAATACTGCGTTACCGTGGCCTGGCCAAGGCGCACGCCCGTAGCTGCCATCAATAAATTCTCACGGATCAGTAGTCAGCACCTTGAAATCCTTACCCATTTGCTACTTAATGATGAATCTTTGAAGATAGGATTCCAGCAGCCAAACGCTTAAGGTCTAATCTCGCTACGGGCAACTAACTTCCATCCGATACAGCATCCCTTCCTGTCACCGTCAGGCGCAAATTGCGCTTGTTATATAGCTTCTTGAAGCAGAATTTTCTCTAGCTTCGGCCAGAACTCATCATTGAGCATCAGTCGGGGCATCGCAAACTCGTATTTTTTATCTTCCTGACTATATTATCTATTGCTTAACCACCCACAACTCCTCCAGACGTTTGTCACGTCCGCAATTTTTGCGATAATACAGATATCGTAATGGGTTTTTGAGATAATAATCCTGATGATATTCTTCCGCTCGGTAAAATTCTGTGGCTGGCAGAATTTCTGTCACAATGGGTTGGGTAAAGCGCCCGGAAGCTTCTAGCGTTTTTTTTGAGACCTCTGCCAAGTTTTTTTGATCAGAATTATGGTAAAAAATCGCACTGCGGTACTGGGAACCAATGTCACAAAACTGTTGGTCAGCTGTCAATGGATCAATCGTTAACCAGTAAGCTGACAATAATTTGGAAAAGTCAGTTTTCGTATTATCAAAATGGATTCTTACTGCTTCAACATGTCCGGTTTTGCCGGTAGACACCTGCTCATAAGTTGGATTGACTACCGTACCGCCGATATAACCTGATGTGGTTGAAACCACGCCTGGGATTTTGTCAAAATCTGATTCAGTGCACCAGAAGCAACCGCCAGCAAAAGTTGCTGTCTCCAGATTTTCGTTCGGTATTTCGTTCGGTATTTGCGCAGTTGCTAATTTTTCCGTGGGCGCCTCAACCTGCCGGCAGGCGCTTAGTATCAATATAGGCAACAATACAAGCATGAGATGTTTATTTGATGTTTGCATATGTCTATCCCCTGAGCGCTGGTAGCCGGTCTGTTTTCGGTACAAACTTCAGCGCCAGTCCATTATTACACCAGCGTTCGCCTCTGGGTGGAGGGCCATCTTTAAAAACATGCCCCTGATGTCCGCCACACCGCGCACAATGGTATTCAGTCCGTGGAAAAATCAGCTTAAAGTCGCGTCGAGTGCTCACATGTCCTAGAATTGGCTGTGTGAAGCTCGGCCATCCCGTTCCGCTCTCATATTTATATTGACTTTCAAATAATGGCAAATAGCATGCAGCACAAATAAAAGTTCCCTCCCGGTACTCATGATTTAATTCACTGCTGTTTGGTTCCTCGGTATGTTCCTCAAATAAAACCCGGTAGGCCTCTGGTGTTACTAAATCACGCCAGGCCTCGGGCGGCTTGTTGAGCGGCACGACCGCAGCCTGGTGACTATTATTTGCAACTGCCGGTATCGATAATGATAAGACAGGCAGTGCAGTAATTACACTGATTCCCTGCAGAAAGATACGTCGCTTCATAAGAAATTCCTCGCTTATGGATAAGCCTGAAGTTGTATTCCACTCAAAACTAAGACTAATTAAACAAGTTTTACCTGAAATTAAGGGTGTTACAGAATGGGTATTGATTTGATTCACTCTGTCATGCAGATTTGTTTATAAATCCTGTATCATCACAATTTTAAGATTATATCTTAGCCTACATGAAGATTACTTTTCTGGAATTTGAGCAAAATATTGCAGAATTTGAATCAAAAATAGAAGAATTACGCTTTGCGCAGGATGATTCTGCGTTAGATATCTCATCTGAAATTGCTCGTCTGCAAGCAAAAAGCCAATCACTTACCAAAAATGTTTATGCAAAATTGACTCCCTGGCAAATCTCACAAGTTGCCAGACATCCACAGCGACCTTATGCGCTTGATTATATAGAACATTTGTTTACAGATTTTGAAGAATTGCATGGTGACCGGAATTTCGCTGATGATCATGCAATTGTAGGGGGGTTGGCACGGTTTAATGGTCAGACCATCATGGTAATTGGACACCAGAAAGGGCGCGATACCCGGGAAAAGATTTACCGCAATTTTGGCATGCCAAAACCGGAAGGTTATCGTAAAGCGTTGCGCTTAATGCGCTTGGCCGAGAAATTCTCCATTCCACTCGTCACTTTTATTGATACGCCGGGTGCCTACCCAGGTATTGATGCAGAAGAGCGGGGGCAATCTGAAGCAATTGGTAAGAATCTGTATGTTCTTACCGAATTAAGAGTTCCTATCATATGCGTGATTATTGGAGAAGGTGGTTCTGGTGGCGCTTTGGCAGTAGCTGTCGGTGATATGGTTCATATGCTGCAATATGCTACCTATTCCGTGATCTCACCGGAAGGTTGCGCATCTATTTTGTGGAAAAGTGCAGATAAAGCACCAGAAGCTGCGGAAATTATGGGTATTACCGCCGAGCGGCTGAAAGCGATCAATTTGATTGATAGTATTATCACTGAACCCATTGGAGGAGCTCACCGTGATTACCCGGCTATCATGCAATCAGTAAAAACTGTTTTACAGGAATCATTGCGCAAACTTCAAGAGCATTCTATCGAGATCCTGTTGGAAAAACGCCTTGAACGGCTCATGGCATATGGCTCATTTAGGGAAGTCAAAGTCGAATAGTCTTTTGGGTGATACTAAAAAAGTATTGCTTGCACATATTAAACCTGGGAGTCGCCTAACCATTGCCTTGAGTGGCGGCATAGATTCGGTTGTATTGCTGCATATACTGTCTAGGCTGTCCGAACAAATGCAGTTTACCCTGTCTGCCTTGCATGTTAATCACGGTATCAGCCGCAACGCGACCCTTTGGAGCAGATTTTGCTGTGATCTCTGTCATGCTTATGGCATTTCCATCTTCATCGCATATTTACAAATTAAGAAGGAGCCCGGTGTCAGTCTTGAAGCTAGCGCTCGGGAAGAGCGCTACCGCATTTTTAGTCAAGTAAACGCTGACTATCTGGTCCTGGCGCAGCATGTGGATGATCAGGCCGAGACATTATTATTACAATTATTGCGTGGCGCAGGAATTAAAGGGTTAAGTGCGATGCCTGTAGTGAGGAGACAGATTCCACATACTGCACCACAAATATTTCGGCCCCTGCTGGAAGTTTCTCGCAGTACAATCGAAGCTTATGCGCGGCAAAGCAAATTAAATTGGATTAATGATGAGAGTAATGACAACACAACTTTCAATAGAAATTTCCTGCGCCATGAAATTCTACCTTCATTAAAAAAACGCTACCCTAATTATTCTATCACCCTGTTACGTACCAGCCGTCACTTATCCGAAGCATCCTTACTGCTGGATGAATTGGCTGTAATGGATAGTGAAAGTTGCTTGGTTTCCGGTAAACTTCAAGTCGATAATCTTCGTAAACTCAGTTTTCTACGTGCCAAGAATCTTTTACGCTATACATTGGGACAAGAGGGTGCAGACCTTCCCAGCACAAGAAAATTAGAAGAAATTCTGAATCAGCTTTTATCGGTATCCTCGGATAATCAATTCCATGTCAGCTTTGGCAGTACCGAAGTCCGCAGTTATAAGGGTGCTGTCTACATACTGCACAAAAAAGTCCTTCCCCAAGAATCCGGGCCGTACCAGTATGAATGGCGTGGGGAAGCGCATTTAACACTCCCGCATTTAAACGGTACCCTTTATTTTACTCAAGCAGAAAATCAAGGGATCAATCAGCAGAAAATATTAAATGAGCCGATTACCGTACGTTCGCGCATGGGAGGTGAGCGTTTTACACCAGCTTGTAACCGTCCGCGAAGAAGGTTAAAAAACTTGTTACAGGAGGCTTCTATTCCACCCTGGGAACGCAATGCATTACCACTGTTATTTTGTGGTGAGGAGCTAATATGGGTGCCGGGAATCGGCATCGATTGTGAATTTCAAGTAAAATCCGGTGAGTTGGGGATTTTACCCATCTGGAGTCTAAGTAAAAAGTAAAAATACATTTTTTAAAAGTGGTGGAAATTCTAAAAAATTATCAATCAATTTATTCTTCAAGAGGAACTTAATGATTCTGGTTACAGGTGGCGCGGGATTTATTGGAAGTAATTTTGTTTTAGATTGGTTGGCACAATCTGATGAAAAAATTGTGAATCTTGACAAGTTGACGTATGCCGGAAATTTGAAAAATTTATCCTCCTTAGAGAAAGATTCAAGACATGTTTTTGTTTCAGGAGATATTGGAGACATCAAGCTGGTTTCGAGATTGCTAACGCAATATCAACCGAGGGCAATTATTAATTTCGCAGCCGAAAGTCATGTAGATCGCTCGATTCATGGTCCGGAGGATTTTATTCAAACCAATATTCTAGGTACATTTCGCTTACTGGAAGCGGCACACGCTTATTGGAACGAATTAGAGACTGATGAAAAACATAATTTTCGTTTTCTTCATGTTTCAACCGATGAAGTTTACGGCTCACTGACTCAAACTGAGCCTGCGTTTACCGAAGAACATCGCTATGCGCCTAATAGCCCTTATTCAGCCAGCAAAGCCTCCAGTGATCATTTAGTTCGTGCTTATCATCATACTTACGGTTTGCCGGTATTGACCACAAATTGTTCCAATAATTATGGTCCTTTCCAATTCCCCGAAAAATTGATCCCTTTGATAATTGTTAACGCTTTGGCTGGAAAATCCTTGCCGGTCTATGGCGATGGCTTGCAAATTCGAGACTGGTTATATGTGGTTGATCATTGCAGTGCGATTCGCCGTGTTTTAGAAGCGGGTAATCCAGGAGAGACTTATAACATTGGCGGATGGAATGAGAAGCCCAATATTGAAATTGTCCAGACAATTTGTAATTTATTGGAGAAATTATATCCAGGCTCGACCTTTCATCATCTGATTACCTATGTCAAAGACCGACCGGGACACGATCGCCGCTATGCAATTAATGCCATGAAAATTGAACGTGAATTAAACTGGAAGCCAGCGGAAACATTTGAAACAGGTATCCTTAAAACGATTCAGTGGTATTTGAATAACCCGCAATGGATAGCTGATGTTCAAACCGGTGCTTACCGGCAATGGCTCGAAAAGAATTATGCCGGGCTGCCGTAATGAAAATTTTGCTATTGGGTAAAAATGGTCAGGTGGGATGGGAGTTGCAGCGAAGCTTAGCTCCTCTAGGCGAATTAGTTGCATTAAGTTCGACAAGTAAAGAGCTATGTGGCGATCTAACTAATCTTACAGGCATCAAACAGACAATACGAAAAATTGCACCCGATCTTATTGTCAATGCAGCAGCATATACTGCTGTCGATAAAGCAGAGAGCGAGACAGAATTGGCTTATCTCCTGAATGCCGAGGCCCCGGGTGTTCTTGCACAAGAAGCCAGGCAATTGAACGCTCGGCTGATTCATTATTCAACAGATTATGTTTTTAATGGAAGGGGTATTCAGCCACATTTTGAAACTGATGCTACCGATCCGCTCAATGTCTATGGAAGAACTAAACTGGAAGGTGAAAATAATATTATTGCATCCGGGTGCTCGCATTTAATATTTCGTACCAGTTGGGTCTATGCAGCCCAAGGAAATAATTTTATTAAAACGATACTTCGTTTGGCACAGCAGCGAGATAAGTTAACTATCGTCAATGATCAGATCGGCTCACCTACGGGAGCAGAATTAATAGCTGATGTTACTGCATATACATTACTTTCACTAAAGCATCAGCCTGAGGTTTTCGGCTTATATCATTTGGTGGCAAAGGGATATACCACCTGGTATGAATTCGCCCGCTTTATCTTGAAGCATGCGAGCGAGGCAAATTTTCCATTAAAGATACAATTGGATGCTTTGTTACCGATAGCAAGTACCGATTTTCCCTTGCCTGCAAAACGTCCCCTTAATTCACGCTTAAATACTGGTAAGTTAGAAAAACAGTTTGATTTAAATTTACCCGCCTGGCAAGCAGGCGTGTCCCGTACTTTGACTGAGATATTGAACAAGGAATCTTAGAGAATTAGGCTTCTGGGCACTTGGCGGTTTATTCATTATTTTAAGAATCTGTGGCAATTTGACTCTCTTAGATTTTTTATTTAATCAATTAAACATCGTCAATCATGGCTTCAGAATTTTATTTGTACTAAGGATAAGCTTTTTGTATTCTACATTCGGAAGCAAAGATACAGTCTGGTTATTTATATAAAACCAAAAACTAGCTTGAATGATTGATTGAGTTCAGTATATACTTCTCCTCTTAATTTAATAATTAAAGAACTTTTATAGGAAAATTCTACGATGAAATATACTCTTCTGGCCGCTTCTTTACTGGCTTTATCATTATCTGCATGTGGTCGTCCCAGCCAAGCTTTACCTGAAGCTGAAAAAGCAAATTATGAAAAGATGATGCGTGGTGAACAAATAGAATGTCCACACGGAGTTGATGCCAATGGTAATTGCTTGAAAGAAGGTGCTGATCCTCGTCCATATGGTGGAACAAGCAAACCTGGGCACTAATTCTGCAGGTAAGAAGACAAATTCCTCTTGCTGAGGAGCAAAAACCAAAAGCCGCCTGATAAGGCGGTTTTTGGTTTTGAGTTTCTAAAAAAAATAAAGCTGGCTTATCTTTATTTAAGTTGTTCATGTAATAAATTCAGAATGCGACTTGCGGTGGTGGAGTTGACAGTTGTTCCGTCATCATTAAGGAGGCTGATTTTGCTGGTATTGGCTCCCGTATTATCAACCTGAATGCGATATTTCGCAGTTTTTGCATCTGCTTTATCATTATTACGCCAAAACATAATTCCTGACAGAATGCCCTCATCATCACCCGATTTCTTGCTATCTTTCTCAGGACTGACGTAGCGGACAAAGTAAATACCTTCTGCGCGGTTGCGATCTTCAACAGTAAAACCAACACGATCAAGTGCCAATCCAACACGTCGCCATGCTCTATCAAATGCTTCATTAATGACAAGCGTGTTTCCTGTTTCTCGATCAATATAGGCGCGCTCGTTGGCGGTACTTCTACTGGCAGTGAGCTCCTGCCGGGCTTTTTCTTCTACTACCCCAAAGCGCATCATCAGGCGAGATAGCATTTCAGCTTCCAGGTCAGGATCTGCTGGTCGGGGCTGCCAAATGGTACGATTGAGGTTGCCTCCTTCAAGCACCTCGGTCATGCCACGGTGACTGATATACACTTCGGTACTGCCCGCCTCATTTCGCTCCAGACGGGTGCGGAATTTATCGCGCTCGGCAGTTGAATAAATACTGTCCAGGAAAGTGGAAAGAAGCGTGCGCACAATGTCTTGTGGAATCTTGGCCCGGTTTTCAGCCCAATCAGTTTCCATAATACCTGCTTCCGGAATTTCTACTTTGATCAAGAAACCCAGTTCTTGCCAAAATTCTTTTACGATAGGCCAGACAGCCTCAGGTGATTGAGGTATCACTAACCAGCGTTGTGTTCCGGCACGCTCGATATGGATGTTCTGAACAGAGGATGGTACAAAAGAAGATGTGCCAGCCTGAGGTTGTCCGTTACGTTCACTGTAGGAAGAAAACGTTGTGCTGCCGGATGAGCCTAGCTCAGGTATTGAATAACGTTCGTCGATAGCGGGTTTGATGAGATCGGGCGGTATATCTAAAGGGGGCAGCTTTCCTGCTGACTTATAGTCAATGGTTTTGGTTTCAGAAAACAGTTCGAGTGTTTTGCAACCCGTGTTTGTCAATGAAAGCGCCAGTACCAGATATGGCACGGTTACTTCTCGCCATTTCATTTGTGAATCTTACTCCTTCAAATCATGGATATTGGCAGACTGCATTGCTTCTCGAATGAGCTGATGATATTTAGCGGATAGAGGGGTGAGCGGCAGGCGAATTCCAGATTCTATTAAGCCCATTTGGGCAACAGCCCATTTCACAGGAATTGGATTTGCTTCCACAAACAGATTTACGTGTAAGCGCAGGAGTTTGTTATTCAAAGCACGAGCAGTATCTAAATCACCTGCGAATGCAGCGATGCACATTTCATGCATCATTTTTGGGGCGACATTTGCCGTGACTGAAATGACACCGTGTCCTCCCAACAGCAGAAATGCTAATGCGCTCACATCATCTCCACTGTATATGGAAAAACCGGCTGGTGCGCGGAGCAATAAGTCAGAACCTCGCCCAATATCACCCGTTGCATCTTTAATACCAATAATATTAGGAATCTCTGCTAGACGCAGTGTTGTATCGTTATGGATATCCACAACTGTTCTACCTGGGACGTTATATAAGATGTGTGGAATCTCGACCGCTTCTGCAATTGCTTTAAAATGCTGATATAGCCCTTCCTGCGTAGGTTTATTGTAATAAGGGGCGACTGAAAGGCAGGCATCCACGCCTGCATTTTTTGCATAAATTGATAAGTCGATGGCTTCACGCGTGGAATTAGCGCCAGTGCCGGCAATTACCGTTATTCGTCCAGCGACATGATCAACCGCGGTACGCATCAGTAGATGGTGCTCATCAAAATCTACTGTTGGGGATTCGCCCGTAGTGCCCACTACCACAACGCCATCGGTACCCTGTGCGATATGGAAATCAAGAAGCGAACGGAATCGTTCTAAGTCTAATCCGCCGTCTTCATGCATGGGAGTGACGATAGCAACTAAGCTACCTTTAAACATGACAGTCTATCCAGTAAAAAAAATACATTCTACCCGAATCTCATAGTGTTTAAGTATAATCACCCCTGATTGCGGTATATTTTATTTTTACCAGTTCAGATACGTTCTGATGAATCAATATTAGAACCTATTCATGCACTTCTTTAGAAAAACTGATTTTATCATCTCTATAATCCACCTTAATCTTATCTTTTGCTACAAATTTTCCTTCCAGAATTTCTTTGGCCAACGGATTCTCAATCTGAGCCTGAATAGCGCGTTTCAAGGGACGTGCACCAAATACCGGATCAAAACCAGCTTGAGACAGCGCAGTCAGCGCCGCTTCGCTGACCTGAAGCTGCATTTCCAGCTTAGCCAGCCGTAGCTCCAGATAATGCAACTGTATCTTAGTAATGGATTTAATATGTTTTTCATCCAATGAATGGAATACCACAACTTCATCAATACGATTGATAAATTCAGGACGGAAGTAGTTTTTCACCTCACCCATTACTGCCTGTTTGATCGCCTGATATTCACTGCCAGCCATTTCCTGAATCATTTGTGATCCCAGGTTGGATGTCATAACGATAACGGTATTCTTAAAATCAACCGTGCGTCCTTGACCATCCGTCATACGGCCATCATCTAAAACCTGCAACAATACATTGAATACATCCGGATGCGCTTTTTCCACTTCATCCAGCAAAATGACGGCATAGGGTTTTCTGCGCACAGTTTCGGTGAGATAGCCGCCTTCTTCATAACCTACATAGCCTGGTGGAGCGCCAATCAGGCGGGCTACAGAATGTTTTTCCATAAATTCGGACATATCGACGCGTATCAGATGGTCTTCTGAATCAAACAGAAAACCTGCCAAAGCTTTACATAGCTCAGTTTTCCCTACACCGGTAGGCCCGAGAAACAAGAAGGATCCATAAGGCCGGTTGGGATCGGCCAATCCAGCGCGGGAACGCCGGATAGCATCGGACACCAGCTGTACCGCTTCATCCTGACCTACTACCCGTTCATGTAATCTTTGTTCCATCAGTAGCAATTTTTCGCGCTCACCTTGCATCATTTTAGATACAGGAATACCGGTAGCACGCGATACCACCTCCGCAATTTCTTCTGCGCCGACTTGGGTGCGCAACAGCTTGGGTGCGGTCGCGGCTCCTGGTTTAGTACTGTCGGCTTGCTGCTTTTGATCTCCAAGCTGGGATTGCAATTGTGCTTCCAGTTGTGGAAGGCGGCCGTACTGTAATTCCGAGACTCTTTGCCAATCCCCTTTACGGGTAGCTGTTTCTATTTCCAGCTTGATTTTTTCCATTTCCTCTTTGATTTGCTGAGAACCTTGGACCTGGAATTTCTCAGTTTTCCAGATTTCAGCCAAGTCAGCGTATTCACGTTCTTTTTGTTTTATTTCATCCTCAAGCAACTGAAGACGTTTCTGTGAAGCTTCATCTTTTTCCTTCTTGATGGCTTCACGTTCAATCTTGAGTTGTATCAGGCGCCGATCCAGCTTATCCAGTGCTTCCGGCTTAGAGTCAATTTCCATGCGGATGCGCGCAGCCGCTTCATCAATCAGATCAATCGCTTTATCCGGTAGAAAACGATCGGTAATATAACGATGAGATAATTCTGCGGCAGCAACGATAGCTGGATCAGTGATGTCAACGCCATGATGCACTTCATATTTTTCCTGGAGGCCGCGCAGTATGGCAATGGTGGCTTCTACGGTAGGTTCCTCCACCAATACTTTCTGAAAACGTCTTTCCAGTGCTGCATCTTTTTCAACGTATTTACGATATTCATCCAATGTGGTCGCGCCGACGCAGTGCAATTCCCCGCGCGCCAATGCAGGTTTTAGCATATTACCAGCATCGATTGCACCTTCTGCTTTGCCTGCCCCGACCATGGTATGCAGCTCGTCAATGAACACAATGGTTTTCCCTGCGTCCTGTGCGAGTTCTTTCAGCACTGATTTGAGACGTTCTTCGAATTCGCCACGGTATTTCGCACCTGCCAGCAGTGCGGCCATATCCAGGACAAGAATACGCTTGTCTTTCAGACTTTCAGGTACTTCACCATTGATAATGCGCTGTGCCAAGCCCTCAACAATTGCAGTTTTGCCGACGCCTGGTTCACCGATCAGCACGGGATTATTTTTAGTGCGTCGTTGCAAAACTTGTATCGTACGGCGAATCTCATCGTCACGTCCAATGACCGGATCCAGTTTACCCTGGCGTGCCCGTTCGGTCAGATCCAGCGTGTATTTCTTTAAAGCTTCACGACCGCTTTCAGCTTCAGCACTACTGACCTGTTCGCCACCGCGTATGTCGTTAATGGCGCGTTCCAGTGCGGCTTGATTGGCACCGTGTTGCTTAAGCAGTGTGCCGATCTCGCCTTTATCCTGCAGGGCTGCCAGCAGAAACATTTCCGAAGCGATGAACTGGTCGTTGCGTTTTTGCGCTTCTTTATCCGCCACATTAAGCAGGTTATTCAGATTACGGGAAATATTGATTTCTCCACTTGAACTATCCGTTTTTGGTAACCGCTGAATGCTTTGCTTGAGGCTTGCTAGCAATGGTGTGGTATTTACTCCGGAACGCTGCAGTAAGGAGAGTGTGCTGCCATCCTCTTGCTGCAGCAGAGACAACAACAGATGTTGCGGTTCAATGGTTGGATTATCTTGGCCTACTGCAATGCTCTGCGCATCGGCAAAGGCTTGTTGGAATTTAGTGGTGAATTTGTCAAAGCGCATAAATTTCTCCCGTCATAGATTACTGATTGCTACGTGGGGGATGGGTGCCGAAATTTCAAGAGCAGATTATTTTGCTCCAGGAAATGCGTGTATTTTGGCTATAGCGGGTTTCTTTAATATATTTATCATTTCAGAAACGGGCACCGGCTGGCTGAAATAATAGCCTTGATAGTGATTGC
>CBFGXU010000077.1:0-11979 GCA_965652935.1 uncultured Nitrosomonas sp. | reverse complement strand
TCCTAGTTTCCTTGTTTTTCTTGACGTGTCTTTTCAATAAGCATTTCTAAAGTCTTGATCGTGTCTTGTGGCGTGCCGCCCATTTTACCGCTGGTAAGGTACTTCCCGTTAACTACCAGTGCAGGGACACCGGTCAGTTGATACTGCCGGGACATTTGCGTGGATCTTGCCACCTGATTCTGAACAGTAAACGAGTTATAAGCATTTTCAAATTTTTTCCTGTCGACACCCTGCTTTTCAATCCAGTCAAATAAAACAGCCTCGTTATTTAAATCAATTTTGTCCCGATGAATCGCATCATAGATTTTATCGTGCAAAGCATCTGTCATTCCGATGGCTTCTATCGCATAAAATATTTTTGCAGCCGCTACCCAGTTCGGCCGGAAAATCGCTGGCACATAACGGAAATCAACATCGCTGGGCTTATTCATCAACCAGGTTTTAAGGTGTGGATGCAAGCTATAACAGTGCGGACAGCCATACCAGAAAAACTCCAACACCTCGATTTTAGTATTATCCTGTGTCGGCTGGGAACTAGCCAGAACTGTATAATCCTTACCTTCAACGATTTCAGCGTGCACGCCCCAACTATTGATTAATCCAAAGCTCAGCAATAAAAAGCCAAATGCGAAAAGTTTGCGTCGATTCATTTTAACTCCTCAAACAAGTCAGTTAATAGGTATGTGATTGCGTTTTTCTATAAAAAACTCTGCAAAACTCCCATCAATAGTTATTCTGAAAATATCAGGGTATTTTAATAGACTGCGTGGCTATTCCGTTTTCCCTTAAAGATGCGCTTGTTTCTTCGACATCTTCTTTTTTTGTAAAAGGGCCGACGCGCACTCTATACCAGACCCCTTTTTCTGCCAGATCAATGGGTTGCACAGATGCTAATACCCCAAGTAATGCAAGTCTGGCTTTTAAGTTTTCTGCATCATCATTTTTTCTGAATGATCCAGCTTGAAGAAAGTATTTCTCAGTCGATTTTGCATTTTTAGTTTGCGGCACTGCAGATTGTTGCATAGTCTCGGTCGGAAGATTGCGCTGAGGAATGGTAACAGCGAGCTGCTTAGTTTCAATCGGACTGACGCTGGGTTGTGTGGGAGTAGGTTGTACTGGCATGGGTTGTGTTGGAGCTTGCCGCACAGTCTCAACCGGCTTGCTGATACTTTCCGGAATTTTGGCAGTTATGGTGGGTTGAGTAGGTCGCTCATCAGTTTGCCTACTTCTGTGATCAATTTCCGGCTCATCAATGCCAGGGAGTATTTTATAAAAATCGAACCGGGGCTTTTCTTCGGCTGTGCTTAATGGTTCTTCTTGAACCAGGCTAGGCGGTGTTTTTGCTTGCTCTGGCGCCGGACGTGTTTCACTTTTCTCGGATAAACGGGCAGTTTTTTCATTCGACAAAAATGGACTGGGCGCATAGTTAAGATATAGCCATATGCCAATTGCACTCATCAGACCCAGTGCGTAACCAACGAATCCCCCCAGAAACGCTGAGCCGCCTTTTTCATTGGATTTTGAAGACTTTCGGGATTTATAATCTCGACTCATGAGTGTCCTTCTGTATTAATTCGATCACATTTTATCAGGTGCGCTAACGCCCAGTAACCTAAGACCATTATTCAATATCTGACGAATGGATGCAACGAGCGCCAATCGTGCATGCGACAATGAAATGTCAGGTACCAGGAAACGTGTGGAATTATAGTAACTGTGAAATTCACTGGCGAGTTCTCTAAGATAAAAAGCGATCAGATGCGGTGAATATTCTTTGGCGGCCGTTTCGATGGTATCAGGAAAGTCAATGATTCTTTGCAGCAAAGCCAGCTCTGCAGGGGTGGACAATGCTTCCGTATCGGCTCCGGCCAAGGTGGCAATATCACCGTCCCACTGCGCCAGCACACTGCAAACCCGTGCATGCGCGTACTGGACGTAATAAACGGGATTATCAGTACTTTGAGATTTGGCCAGATCCAAATCAAAATCCAAGTGCTGGTCACTCTTACGCATGACATAAAAAAATCGTGCGGCATCTTTGCCGACCTCCTGACGTAGTTCCCGCAATGTAACAAATTCACCGGAACGGGTCGACATGGAGGCTTTTTTGCCATTGCGATAGAGGACAGCAAACTGCACCAAGGCAATTTCCAATTTTGCCGGATCCAATTCTAATGCCCGCATGGCACCTTTTACCCGGGCAATGTATCCATGATGATCGGCCCCCCAGATATTGATCACCTGATCAAAGCCGCGCTCAAATTTATTCAGATGGTAAGCAATATCCGATGCAAAATAGGTAAATTGCCCATTTTCCCGTTGCACGACACGATCTTTTTCATCACCGAAGTCCGTTGAACGAAACCATGTGGCACCGTCTTGCTGATACAAGTGATGCTTTTTCTCTAGCAATTCAATGGCGTGTGCCACCAAGCCGTTATCATACAACGATTGTTCTGAAAACCAGACATCGAATTCCACGCCGAATTCCATCAAATCATTGCGGCAATCCCCTAATTGCTCTGTCAGGACAAAATTGTGAATATACGCATAATCCTGACCGAGTATTTTTTTTGTATTCGCAATCAGTTGATCCAACTGTTCGTCAGTATCTATAGGCGCTTCACGGGCAATAGTGGGTAGACCGTCCAATAATAAATCCGGCTGATGCACATAACGTTGCGCATGTGCCTGATGAATCAGTTTTGCCATGGCTTTTACATAGTCTCCCTGATAGGCGTTTACCGGAAAAGCAATGTGAATATCATTCAATTCCAGATAACGCAGCCAAGTGGATAGCGTCAATATATCCATTTGCCGCCCTGCGTCATTCACGTAGAATTCACGAGACACGTTAAAACCAGCCGCTTTCAATATATTGGCAAGACTCGCGCCGATTGCCGCGCCGCGTCCATGGCCGACGTGTAATGGACCGGTTGGATTGGCTGACACAAATTCCACCTGTATCTTTTTCCCTTGACCAAAATCACTATTGCCAAACGTATCCTTACTTTGTAACACGTAGTGTAAATACTGCTGCTTGGCGGAATTTTTCAGAAACAGATTGATAAACCCCGCACCCGCCACTTCAATCTTCTCGACATAAGGCGAAACAGGCATCTTATCAATCAGTAACTGCGCAACTTCACGTGGATTTTTATGTAATGGCTTGGCCAATTGCATGGCAAGGTTACATGAATAATCTCCATGACTGGCTTGCTTGGTGCGCGCCAATTCGATGCGCATAGCAGTATCAAGGGAAATAATATCACTGGCTGCTTCGCGGAAAAGTCCAGCAAAATGTGTTTTAAAATTAGGAGCAGCAGATAAATTCATGATTGGAATAAATGATATTGATATTTTTATTGAAAATGGGATTGATGGTATGGAATAAGATGTGCCTATCTATCCAAGTTGCCCACTGCTCTGGCGATACGTTTCAAAAAGACAGATCCCGGCACTGACAGCCACATTCAAGCTTTCGACACTGCCTAACATCGGAATATACACTAACTGATCACAGGCTTCGCGCGTCAACCGGCGCAGCCCCTTTTCTTCGGAGCCAAATACCCATGCAATGGGTCCTTTAATCTGAAAACGCGTTAGATCGTTGTCTGCATTTTCCGCCGTGCCAATAATCCAGATACCGTGTTCTTTTAATTGCTTAAGCGTACGGGATATATTCGTCACTGCGATAAAAGGCACAGTGTCAGCAGCACCACTGGAAACTTTATAAACCGTAGCAGTCAGCCCTACTGCCCGATCTTTTGGTGCAATCACCGCATGTACACCAAAAGCATCCGCAACACGTAAACAAGCACCCAAATTGTGCGGATCCTGAATGCCATCCAATACTAACAACCGCGCTGGCTCAGTCAGTGTTTCCAGAACATCGTCGATATCGACATGACTGCGCGTACTATCGATACGGGCTACGACACCTTGATGACGATCGGTGCCAGTCATACTCGCCAATCTTGATCCTTCGCAGGGAATCATCTGAATTTTCCGGGTTTCGGCAAGCGTGATGATGCTGCGCGCGCGCTGATCATCCCGCGCGTTGTCGATAAATATTTCTTTGATGCTAGCAGGATTTTGCCGCAAACGGCTGGTCACCGCATGAAAACCAAAGATAAGGCGAGCGCTGGACATAATTCTTTGTTAACGAACCAAAAGCTTTGCAAAGTATTGCTTAGCTTGAGAGATATTTATGAAAAAAGCAGCGTGCCATTGCCGGACTCAGAGTTTCTTGCGTGTAAACACAAGGTAATTAGCGCATTGTAAAACAATTTCAGAGACTAATCGATTTCTTGCTTCTGGATGAAGTCCTTGCTTTGGAACGACCCATTTTTTGTTCTGACTCAGCCAGCACAAAATCAATTTTGCTGGTTTCCAGATCCACACGAACCACTTTGACCCGCAACCGATCGCCAAGACGATATTGTTCACCGCTACGCTCACCCAGCAACATATGTTTGGTAGCATCAAAATGAAAATAATCACGCGGCAGCTCTGAAATATGGATAAGCCCTTCCACATACACGTTATCCAGAGCCACAAATAAGCCAAAACCAGTCACACTGCTGATTACGCCATCAAAGCATTCACCGATTTTATCTTGCATATAAAAACATTTTAACCAGGACTCAACATCACGCGTTGCCTCGTCAGCGCGGCGCTCGGTCATTGAGCAATGGTCGCCCAATTCCTGCCAATCGCCTGGGTGATAGGTTTTGCCATCCAATACCGCCTTAATCGCACGATGTACTAATAAATCCGGATAACGGCGAATCGGAGAAGTGAAGTGAGTGTAGGCGTCATACGCAAGCCCAAAATGCCCGGCAATATCCGGACTGTAAACAGCCTGCTGCAAAGACCTTAACATGACCGTTTGGAGTAATTGCGCATCCGGTCTGCGGTATATTTCAAGCAATGTTTGGGCGTAATCTTTGGCACTGGGTTTATTTTTGCCGCCTAATTGAATGCCAAACTCCTTGAGAAAATTGCGCAAAGCTTCAATCTTCTCGGGAGACGGATCTTCATGGATACGATAAAGCGTCGTTTGACCGTGTTTTTGCAGAAAATCCGCTGCGCACACATTGGCCGCCAGCATGCATTCTTCAATCAAGCGGTGCGCCTCAGTCCGTTGTACCGGTTCAATCTTGTCGATTTTTCCCTGATCATTAAAGAACATCTGCGTTTCAATAGTTTCAAAATCAATCGCGCCGCGTTTCTTGCGTGCTTTGAGTAATGCCTTGTATAACTTGTAAGTAGTCTGCAAATGCGGTAACAGCGCTGCATGATCCTTGGCTTCACGGCCTTTTGGATCAGCCAGCATCGCGGCTACTTTGGTGTAAGTCAGGCGTGCGTGTGACAGCATTACCGCCGGATAAAAAGAATAGTCGAGCATGCCACCGTTTGCCTGGAATTGTATCTCACAGACCATACAGAGCCGTTTCTTATCCGGATTGAGTGAACATAATTCATTCGATAAAACTTCAGGTAGCATCGGAATCACGCGACGCGGAAAATAAACGGAATTGCCACGCTTCAACGCTTCCTGGTCAATCGCATCCTGCGGCTTGACATAGTGGCTAACATCGGCAATCGCTACGTACAGCCGATACCCTTTACCCTCTTGCTCACAAAAAACAGCATCATCAAAATCACGGGCTGTCTCACCATCAATGGTTACCAGAGGCAAATGACAAATATCCTTGCGCCCCGTCAATTCTTTTTTTAATACATTTTTGGGAAATTTGGTTGAAAGCTTTTCGATCTCCGGAGAAAACACATACGGAAGGTTGTGTTTACGTAATGCAATTTCAATTTCCATTCCTGGTGCCGTGTAATCGCCGAGAATCTCGATAATTCTGCCAATAGGCTGGGCATGTTTAGTAGGTTGCTGGATAATTTCTACCATCACCACTTGATTGGCTTTGGCTTTTAACGAGTGCTCCTGGGCAATCAGAATATCCTGACTGATGCGTTTGTTCTCAGCCACCACAAACAAAATGCCATGATCAATATGCAAACGGCCTACCAGCTGAGTATTAGCATATTCCAGTACCTCCACAATGATAGCTTCTCTGCGCCCCCGCCGATCTACTCCAACTTCACGCACCAGAACCCGATCACCATGCAACGCCTTATGCATTTCCTTGGCGCTCAGATACAAATCCGCACTACCGTCATCGGGAATCAGAAAGCCAAACCCATCTGCATGACCTTGAACCTTACCTTTGATCAAATCCAGCTTTTCCATCACGCAGATATCGCCTTTCCGGTTGCGGAAAATCTGGCCTTCACGAATCATTGCTGTCAATCGGCGATTAAACAGATCGATTTCTTTTTTAGAAATCGCCAGCAACTTCTGTAATGCCTGCTCGGCAACCGGAATCCCTTGCTGTTTCAGAATCTGCAAAATATATTCGCGACTTGGCAAGGGATGTTTATAGCGCTCTTTCTCACGTTCGAGATAAGGATCGAGATCACGCAGCTTCTGATTCTTCTTATTTGACAAAACAGTGATTTCCTATAGAATTACGCGTTTCAAGCAGCCTGACCTGGTTGCCTTATTGCCCAGATGGCGGAATTGGTAGACGCGCATGGTTCAGGTCCATGTGCCTTCGGGTGTGGAGGTTCGAGTCCTCTTCTGGGCACCACCAGTAAAACACAATCACACAATTTGTTTCAGGTTCTATCACTATTGATTTAGCCATTCTCAGCATCATTTGCCCGGTTGTTTAGTGATTATCTCAATTAAACAATTGGTACGCATTTTCCTCTCTTAGGTAAATTTTACGGATGTTTTTTTACGGAATGGCGCCATTCTAGAAAAGGTAATAGTTGGGTAGCCTTAGTATGCCGCAAGGATGGGCGAAGATCAATGACGTTTAGCCCTAATCTGAAACAAGTTTTTGACTGCAGAAATGATTCGCTAAGCTGAATATCTAAAATTGACCAGAATAACTGCAAAAGATATACATTACGTGCGATACCGCACAGATTAGCGCTCGCAAGTAAACCGATAATGCACTCGTCAGTTTCAATTTTCTGGACAATTCCGCACCAGCCAGCACATTGATTGTGTAGTCGGATGGCTGGAAGATCACTCCCAGTTCCAGTGCGACATTCCCCTTCCTTAGATGGCGCACTGGACTTTTAATTTGCAAGCTTCGCTTTAGAAGCTGCTCCTCACCTGTTAATGCAAGTTATTTCAGAGATTCTCTTATCTAGTTTTTTGCGCGTGAGGAACAAAGATGCATGCACAGCGGTACTAAATACAATTTACCAATTTTAGCCTGTTGCGCGCTTGATATCGTCAAAATCGTGTTAAAGCAAAAATGGCGAGTAGTACTGCATGGACCACCAGGCAGCGGTAAATCGACATTGACAACGCAGTTAGCGCATGAACTTAACGAAGCTCATCAAAGCTGTTACTGCCTCTGTGCCGATCCCGGCTCACCCGCCTTTGGCCTTCCAGGCACTGTTTCCCTTGGCAGATGGCAATCGGATAGCTGGCAGGTTTGCGCTTATGAGGCCATCTGCAGTCTCGATGCAGGCCGTTTCCGCCTCCCCCTGGTTTTAGCGGTACGGCGCCTCATGCAATCACAACCGCTGGAAAACAGCGTACTGCTAGTCGATACCCCTGGTGTCGTACGAGGTGTCGCAGGCAGCGAATTGTTGCAGGGTTTATTCGAGGTGGTAGCCGCGGATGCGGTGCTCGCCTTGACTGTGGCTGATCGCCCACCCGCACTGTTGGATGAACTCTGTGCCTTGACAAGCCAACTGTATGTTATCCATGCCAGCCCGGAGGCCAAACGACCGGGTAAACGCAGCCGCGCCCGCCATCGCACTCAGCTTTGGGATAGCTATCTTGAGAACAGCATAGAATACACGCTTGATCTTAATCAACTCAATATCATCGGCACACCGCCCCCATTGGGTGAAGCCAGTAGCTGGACAGGAAGACAGGTCGCGTTGTTGAATCGCAATCAGGCCCAGCTCATGGCCGAAGTGAAACGCTTGCAAGGCAATCAATTAACTGTCGGATTGCCGCAACCGCCGCAAGTTTTTGATAGCTTGTTGATCCGGGATGCGCAGCGCTCAATCAATGGCTTAGTGGAAACGGCCATACCGTTTGCAGCAGAGCCAATCGAATATCAGCTTCCACCTATTGTTACCGAACCTTCCCAGCAAAAAGGTGGGCTGCGTATCATGGGGCGTGTCGTTCCGATCGATTTCTGCCTGGTCAATGGTATTCTGGGCGATCCGCTATTGCACGTGCGCTTGCGGCAGCAAAGGCGCAGCCTGCTGTTTGATCTGGGAGAGGGTGTGCGTCTGCCAGCGCGCATTGCTCATCAGGTAACGGATGTTTTTATCAGCCATGCCCATATCGACCATATGGGTGGATTCATGATGTTGTTGCGATCGCGCATTGGCCAGTTTTCGCCCTGCCGCCTGTATGGGCCGCCCGGATTGGCTCAGCACATCAGAGGATTTCTGCAAGGTATACTGTGGGATCGGGTAGCCGAGCGCGCGCCTTGCTTTGAAGTAGCGGAATTGCATGCTGATCGCCTGCTGCGTTTTCTCCTGCGGGCAGACCAGGAAGCAAGTGTACAGCTCGATGAAGTCAAATTAAAAGCGGGAATTATCCTGCAAGATACAGGTTTCCGCATCCGTGCCCAACTGCTGGATCATCATACACCGGTGCTGGCCTATGCTTTTGAACCGACCATGGAGATCAATATCCGTAAGGACACCCTGCAAGCTCGTGGCTGGAAGCCAGGACCCTGGCTGGCAATATTGAAAAACCACCTGCTGGCTGAAAATGACACCGCAACAATCACCCTGCCTGACAGAACGGTGGCTCGGGTCGCCGATATCGCAGCAGACCTGACCTTGATCAAACCGGGCAAGAAACTCGTCTATGCGACTGATCTTGCCGACACCCCGGACAATCGCCAGCGTCTGCAGAGTTTTGCCCAATACGCCCACACCTTTTTCTGCGAAGCGCGTTTTATCGAGGCAGATGCCAAGCAAGCAGCGCGGACTGGCCATTTAACCACGCGCGCGTGCGGTGAAATCGCCACGGCTGCTGAAGTGGCCAGGTTAGTGCCATTCCACTTTTCACAGCGCTACGCTGACAGACTCCAGCAGATCTATGATGAAGTGCATGCCGCCTGCTCACGTGTTGTGATGCCACCCTCCTTTCTGCAGCAGACTGCGGTTACAAACCACAGCACACTAGCTCCAGACAATTGACCAGGAATACTTAAGCTATTCACGAATATAAATCGGCAATCGCTGCTGCCATTGGCGCCAACCACTTACCCCTGCGGGCAGGCACTCATGCGCACCCAGTACCAGTACACTTCCCTCCGATACCTGGGTCTGTAATTTGTGCAGAAATTGCACTTGCCTGTCCAAGCTGAAGTAGGTGAATACCAAATTGCGGCACAGCACTAAATGATAAGGTTGTGTGGTGATAGCCTGCTCTACATTGCCCAGCGAAAAAGTAACTGGACCCTGATAAGTGGAGTGCAGACAATATTGATCATTGATTTGCGTAAATGCCATTTGTCGCCATTTGGCTGATAAATTCTTCACGCTACTAAATGGATAACACGCTTTGCGTGCCTGTTGAATCATGACCGGCTCAATATCCGTTGCAGTGATTGAAATCGCAATTTCTGGGTATCGTTCCTGCAAGACAAAGGACCACAGCAACGCCAGACTGTAGGCCTCTTCACCTCTTGCACAACCTGCGCTCCAGCAGTGTAAGTTTTTTTCACCTTGCAGCTGTAGCTGATCACATAACCGAGGTATTAATTCACTCTCAAGTTGATTAAAAACAACTTTATCGCGATAAAAACGCGAGATAGTGACATTGCATAAAGCAGCCAGGGTCTGCCATTCAGTGTCATGGCTATGCAAATAATCACGATACGCCAATTCATCCATAAGACTTAATTGGCTGATACGCTGGCCAATACGTTTGCAGACCTGTTTTCTAACTCGACGAAAACCTGCCAGCGCAGTCTCATGTGTGGCAGGGCCCACTGCAAAAAGCGAATACAAGCTTCATCTTGCATAGTTGTTTGGAATTGTCCGTATTGACGGATAGTCCTTCATTCGAGGCAAAGCAGAATGTTTACGTGATATCAGAATTATACGTGTCACCGAACAATTTTTGCCTGCGTGCTTGTCGTTTCAAAATTTCCCCTAAATCCCTTGCACAAGCTGAGCAGCACATAAGCGGGTTTCGGGTTTTGCCGGTTACGCCTCAATCCATTCCTTTGTTGCGCCAATTGGTGTACCCTGCGCTTCTTTTTAGAAATGTGGATACTCGGATTGTATGATAACCGGTGCCATCAAGAATCAAGTCGATCAAATCTGGAACACCTTCTGGTCGGGCGGTGTATCCAATCCGCTGTTGGTGATCGAGCAGATCACCTATCTGTTGTTCGCCAAGCGACTAGACGAGTTGCATACCGCGAAGGAGAAACAGGCCAATCTGCTCGGCGAAACCGTCCACAACCCAATTTTTGAACCGCAGCAAAGCGATCTGCGCTGGTCGCGCTTCAAGGATTTCGACCCCGAGCGCAAGTTCAACGTGTTCCGCGATCAGGTGTTTCCCTTTATCAAATCGCTCAATGGCCGCGCGGGCAGCGCATACACCCGTTTCATGAAAGACGCGGTGTTCATCATCCCTAATCCGGCGCTGCTGGATAAAGTCACCAACATGATCGACGCCATCCCGATGCACGACCGCGACACCAAGGGCGATCTGTACGAATACATGCTGTCGAAGATCGCCACCGCCGGGCAGAACGGGCAGTTCCGCACGCCGCGGCATATCATCAAGCTGATGGTGGAACTCACCGCGCCCACGCCAAAGGACATCATCGGCGACCCGGCGTGCGGCACCTGCGGTTACCTGGTCGCGGCGGCGGAATATCTGGAACGGCACCACAAATCCATGCTGCTCGATGAAACGCTGAAAGAGCATTTTCACCACCACATGTTCCACGGCGCCGATTTCGATTCGTCGATGCTGCGCATCGGCGCGATGAACATGACGCTGCACGGCATCGACAACCCGTCGATCGAGAACCGCGACAGTCTGAGCGAAGACCACTCGCTGCACCGCAACGCCTACACGCTGATCCTGGCCAATCCGCCGTTCAAAGGCTCGCTCGATTTCGACGGTACCGCCAAGGATCTGCTGCAAGTGTGCAAAACCAGGAAAACCGAATTGCTGTTCATCAGCCTGTTCCTGCAACAGCTCAAACCCGGCGGGCGCTGCGCCTGCATCGTGCCGGACGGCGTGCTGTTCGGCTCCAGCAACGCGCACCGGCAACTGCGCCAAACGCTGGTGGAACAACACCAGCTCAACGCCGTCATTTCCATGCCCTCCGGCGTATTCAAACCCTACGCCGGCGTGTCGACCGCGATCCTGATCTTCACCCGTACCGACTCAGGCGGCACCGACCATGTGTGGTTCTACGACATGCAGGCCGATGGCTTAAGTCTTGACGACAAGCGCGAACCCATTGCCGCGAATGATATTCCCGACATCATTAATCAATACCGGCGCTATCAAGCAGGTGAAGGCGATTTTTCCGACAAAAAAGCCCAAGCCTTCACCGTCGATAAACAGGATATCGTCGCTAACAAGTACGACCTGTCGATCAATCGTTACCGGGAAATTGAGTACCAGGAGGTGAGCTACGAATCGCCGCAGGTGATTCTGGACCGGCTGGAAGCATTGGAAGCGGAGATTCAGCAGGATTTGAAGGCGTTGAGGGGGATGTTGTGACCCAGTTAGTTTCTATTGGCGAAGTTGCGGATGTCTTGGCTGGCAATGCCTGGAAGTCTTCCGCATTTTCAAAATCACCAAATGGATTGCCAATTATTCGTATTCAGAATGTGACTGATGGTGAGAGTGGATTTGTATATTGGCCCGATAAATAC